>JBAUBR010000141.1:0-6934 GCA_049676965.1 Occallatibacter sp. | reverse complement strand
GACAAAGACCCTCGCGCCGATTTTTTCTCTGCCGCGACGATCGTCGAACTGATATCTGAAGCGTCCCTTGTTCCCTCGTTCCTTATTCCGTCCGCAACGCCTGCATCGGATCCAGCCTGGATGCGCGCCATGCAGGGACGACACACGCGAGCGCGGCCACCACGAGGAGCATTGCAGCCACCACGGCGAACACCGACGGATCGAGGGGCTTGATCTCATAGAGCAGGTCTCGCATCAGCCGGCCGGCTTCGATGCCGGCCGCCATCCCGAGAATCAGCCCGAACAGCGCCGGCACCATCCCATCAAATAGCATCTTGCGCATGACCTGCGCGCGCTGCGCACCGAGCGCGATGCGGATGCCTATCTCGCCGGTCCGCTGCGCCACCACGTATGAGAGCACGCCGAAAAGACCCACAGCGGCCAGCAGCAGAGACAACGCCGCGAAGGTCGCCAGCAGCGTTGTGTTGAAGCTCTGGTCCAGGGTCGATTTGCCCAGCAGCTGGTTCATGGTGAGAATGTCGGAGACGGGCAGGTCGCTGTCCATTGCGGCGACGATGCGCTCAACAGGCAGAGCGAATTGCTCCACGTCATGACGGGAGCGAATGACAAGCGTGCCGACGGTTTCGACGCCGGCGTCGAGCGGGAAGTACATCATAGGCTGCGGCTTTTCGCCGATCACTGAGCGTGTATCGCCGACGACGCCCACAACCTCCGCGCTATGATGCCGGAGCAAGGCATTGATGTGTTTGCCGACAGGGTCCTCACCGGGAAAGTACTGACTGGCGAACGATTGGCTGATGATGACTTCATTGGCCGAATCCAATCGCTTACTCAGGTCAAATGTACGGCCACGCAGGAGAGGAATTCCCATCGTGGCGAAATACTTTGGATCGGCCCAAAGCTTGTTGGCGCTCAGCCCGCTGCCTTGCGGCAAGGGCGGGTGTTCGACAACGGTGAATCCCCAATCGCCCCAATATCCCTGGCCGGGAGCGACAGTGACAAAGCCCGCCGCATCCACCCCGGGGAGCGCGCGAACGCGTTCGAGCAGCGTGTCAAAGAAGTTGGCGCGCTGGGCCGGCGTGGGATAACGGGCATCCGGGAGGCCGAGATGCATGGTGAGCACGTCTTGCGTGATGGAGCCCATGTCGGCGGAGCTGAGGCGTTCGTAGCTCTTGAGCAGCAGCCCGGCGCCAATGAGCAAAATCACGGTCAGCGCGACTTCGAGTGCGAGCAACACCTTGCGCAGCGTGGCCCGCGAGTTGCCACCGCTCACCGAGCGGGATGCCTCATGGAGCGCGCCCAGAACGCGCTTGTCGCTGGCGCTGAATGCCGCGATCAATCCCGAAAACAGCGCACACAGCACAATAACGCCGACCGTAAACGCCGCCACTACGCCGTCAATATGGATTGCTCCGACGCGGCTCATGTCCTGGCGGGTTCGTGTCAGCCATTCAACCGCGGCGGCGGCGAGCAACATTCCCAGCAGGCCGCCGGTGGCTGAAAGCAGCAGGCTCTCAATCAGGCGTTCGCGCATCAGGCGCAGCCAGCCGCCACCCAGTGCGGTGCGGATGGCCATTTCCTTGCGCCGCGCCGCCGCGCGCGCCACCAGCAGGTTAGCCACATTCAGGCAGGCGATCAGCAGCAGGCAGCAAGTCGCTTCCAGCAGGACATAGAGCGGCTTTTTGATCTGGCCTACGATGTGCTCCAGAAGCGGACGGCTGTTGGCGCTCCTGAAAACGAATGGGTCGTTGAGGTGCGCATTGTGGATGCGCCGGGAGATGATGCTCAGATCGGCCACGCCCCGGGCCGCGCTCACACCCGGCTTGAGCCGCCCCACCACGAGCAACGTGTGCTGGCTGAACGAGGTCATCGCGTCTTCGGGCCGGTCGTGATAGACGGGTGTCCATAGCTGCGTGGAGGGGTCGGGGAAGTCGAACCACGCGGGCATAACGCCGATCACCGAGTAGGGCATGGCATCGATATAGATCGTCTGGTTCAACACCGCGCGGTCGCCGCCGAAGCGACGCTTCCACAAGCCCCAGCTCAGCAACACCGTGCCGTTGGCCCCGGGGCTGTCATCGGCCTGGGTAAAATCGCGGCCCAGCGCCGGCTGCACGCCCAGCGTGCGAAGCAGGTCCCATGAGAACTCCGCGCTATACAGCTTCTCCGGCAGTTGCCCACCCGATGCTGACAGCCCAACCCGGCTGCCTTGCGCGATCGCAAGATTGCTGAAACTCCGGTTCTGCTTCTTCCACTCGGCGTACATGCCGCCGGCAACATCGTAATAGCCGGTTGTGTCGTCATCGTGAAGACCCGACTCGTAGAGCATCACGAGGCGATCCGGATCCGCGAATGGCAGCGGCTTGAGCAGCACGCTGCGCACCACCGTGAAGAGCGCAACATTGGCGCCGATGCCCAGCGCCATGACAAGAATCGCAACCGCAGCGAAACCGGGCGAGCGCAGCAGCGTGCGCAAGCTCAGGCGCAGATCGCGCAGCAGCGACTCAAGATGAAACCAGCTCCACGTGGCGTGCGTTTGGTCGCACAGCAGCGCCGGATTGCCGAAACTTCGCAGCGCGGCATACCTGGCTTGTTCCGCGCTCATTCCGGCGGCGACGTTCTCGGCGATCTGGCGATCGATGTGGAACCGCAATTCGCTCTCGAGCCGCGCCTTCTCATTGCTTCGACCGAATAGCATCCGCACACGCATTGCGAACTCGTGCAGCCAGCGCATCGAAGCCTCCTTCCGATCCACCGATCCCAGCCGGGCTATTCCATCCGCAACGCCTGCATCGGATCGAGCCGCGAGGCGCGCCAGGCGGGAACGACGCAGGCGAGAGCGGCCACCACAAGCAGCATTGCGGCCACCGCGGCGAACACCGCCGGATCGAGAGGTTTGATTTCATAGAGCAGGTCGCGCATCAGCCGGCCCGCTTCGACGCTTGCGGCAAGGCCGAGGATCAGCCCGAAGAGCGCCGGGCCCATCCCGTCGAGCAGCATCTTTCCCATGAGTTGCTCGCGCTGCGCGCCCAGCGCGATGCGGATGCCGATCTCGGTGGTGCGCTGCGCGACGATGTAAGAGAGCACTCCGAACAATCCCACCGCGGCCAGCAGCAATGACAACGTTGCAAAGGCCGTGAGCAGCGTCGCGTTGAAGCTCTCGTCGAGAGTGTTTTTGCCCAGCAACTGATCCATGGTGAGCACGTCGGAGACGGGGAGATCGCGGTCGAGCGCTCCAACGACGCGTTGCACCGGCAGGGCCAATGATTCGACGTCGTGCGTCGATCGGACGACGAGTGCGACTACGTTCTCCTGGCCGGCATCGAGGGGGTAATACTGCATCGGCATCGGCTCTTCGCCGATGACATAGCGCGTATCGCCGACAACGCCCACGATCACAGCGGTCATGTGATGCAGTTCGACATGAATGTGCTTGCCGATCGGGTCTTCGCCGGGGAAGATCTGCTTGACGAACGCCTGGCTGACGATGACTTCATTCGCAGCATCCAGTCTTTGGCCGTCGTCGAATGTGTGCCCGCGCAGGATGGGAATGCCCATGGCCGCGAAATACTTGGGGTCGGCCCAACGGTCGATGGCGAACAGGCCCTTGCCTTGCGGCTGTGGTGGATGCTCCACGATGTTGAAACCCCAGTCACCCCAATAGCCCTGGCCTGGAACTGCCGTCACCAGGCCCGCGTGCTGCACGCCCGGCAGCGCGCGCACGCGGTCGAGCAGGGCGTCGAAGAAGTTGGTGCGCTCGGCGGGCGTTTTGTAGCGCGCCGCGGGTAGGGTGAGGCGCATGGTGAGCACGTTCTGCGTCATGCAGCCCATGTCGGACGCGCGCAGGCGATCGTAGCTCTTCAAGAGCAGGCCGGCGCCGATGAGCAGAATCACCGTGAGCCCGAGTTCGAGCGTGAGCAACGCCTTGCGCAGCGTGGCGCGGGCATTGCCGCCTCCGACCGAGCGCGACGACTCCTGCAGCGCGGCAAGGATTCGCTTGTCGCTGGCGCTGAATGCGGCAATCAACCCGGCGAAGAGCGCGCACAGCACGATGACGCCGATTGTGAACGCCGCAACCACGCCGTCGATGTGAATGGAATCCACGCGACTGATGTCGGTGCGCGTGCGCATCAGCCAGCCCAGCGCCGCGGCGGCGAAGACCAGTCCCAGTGCGCCGCCCGCGGCCGAGAGCACCAGGCTCTCCATCAGCCGCTCGCGCATCAGGCGCATCCATCCGCCGCCCATGGCGGTGCGAATGGCCAGCTCCTTGCGCCGGGCCGCCGCGCGCGCTACCAGCAGGTTAGCCACGTTGAGGCAGGCGATCAGAAGGAGGCAGAAGGTCGCTGCCAAAAGCATGTAGAGCGGCTCTTTGATCTCGCCCACCATGTGCTCGAGCAGCGGCCGGCTGTTGGCTCCCTTGAAAATGAATGGATCGTTCAGGTTCGCATTGTGGAGGCGCAGTGAGATGAGGCTCAGTTCGGCCTTGCCCGCGGCCGCACTCACACCCGGCTTGAGCCGGCCCACTACGCGAAAGTTGTGATTGTCGAGGCCCTCCATCATCTCCGGCGGCTTGTTGCGATATACCGGCATCCAGATTTGCGTGGTGGATTCGGGAAAAGAGAACCACGCCGGCATGACGCCGATGACAGTGTAGGGAACGTCGTTAATATAGACAGCCTTGCCGACAATCGACGGGTCGGAGCCGAAGCGGCGCTTCCACAGGCTCGCGCTCAGGATCACTGTGCCGTTCGCCGAGCGGCTGTCATCGGCGGCGGTAAAATCGCGGCCCAGCGCCGGCTGCACGCCGAGCGTGCGGAACAGGTCCCACGAACACTCCGCGTCATCGAGTTTCTCGGGCAGCTGCGCGCCGGTTGCGGAGAGATTTGCCCAGCCTTCCTGCATCGCCGCAAGATTCGCGTAGCTGCGATTCTCCTTCTTCCACGCGGCATAGATGCCGCCGGCAACCACGTTGAATCCGTTCGCCGTGTCATCTTTAAGGCCGGTTTCGTACAGCATGACCAGCCGGTCGGGATCTGCGAAGGGCAGCGGTTTGAGCAGCACGTTGCGCACCACGGTGAACAGCGCGACGTTGGCGCCGATGCCGAGACCCATAACGAGAATGGCGATCAGCGCGAAGCCCGGCGTGCGCAGAAGAGTGCGAACGCTGTAACGAAGGTCGCGCATCAACGTCTCCGCCGCTGTCCAGCTCCAGGTGGCGCGGGTGCGCTCGCGCAAGAGGGCCGGGTTCCCGAAGGCGCGCAGTGCGGCGTGTCGCGCGTCCTCACGGCTCATGCCTGCCGCGATGTTTTCTCGAATCTCGCGCTCAAGATGAAAGCGCATCTCTTCATCGAGCCGCGCGCCCTCGTCGCCACGGTGAAAGAGCATCCGAATCCGCATCGCCAATCTGCTGAGCCAGCGCATGTTTGCCTCCATCGATTGCCTGATCCCTCAAAACCTACTCGGTGCGCAACGCCTGCATCGGGTCGAGCCGTGAGGCTCGCCACGCGGGCGCCATGCAGGCTAGAGCCGCCACCGCGAGCAGCATCGCTGCGACCGCGGCGAACACTGCCGGATCGAGCGGCTCCGTCTCGTACAGCATCGACCTGATCTCGCGCACCACTGCCACACTTCCGGCGAGTCCAAGGGCCAGTCCAAACAATGCCGGCCGCAGCCCGTCGAGCAGCATGAGTCGCAGCACCTGCTCGCGCGGAGCGCCTAGCGCGATGCGAATCCCGATCTCGCCGGTGCGCTGTGCGACAAGGTACGCGAGCACACCGTAAAGCCCTGCCGCGGCGAGCAGCAGGGCGATGCACGCGAAGCCGACCACCAGCAAGGAATCGAACTCCGAGCCGACGGTCGATTTGCCGATGGCTTCGCGCAGCGTCATCACGCCGGAGACCGGCAAATCGGGATCGAGCGCGCCGATGATCTTCTCCACGGGCATGGCCAGCGAATTCACATCGCGGGTCGAGCGCACAACAATCGTCGCGACGGTGTAGTCGTTGCCATAGATGGGCCAATACAAGGTCGGCATCGGCGGCAGCGAGACCGTCCAACGCGTGTCTCCCACCACGCCAACCACTTCATAGACACCGCCGCCGAATTCGTCCTTGAGGTGCTTGCCGATGGGATCTTCGCCGGGAAAGATCTGTTTCGCCGCGCCCTCGCTGATGACGGCTACATTCGCGCGCTCCAGCCGCTCATCCTTCGTGAAGGTTCGGCCCCGCAGCAGCGGAAGCTGAATGGCCGCGAAGTATCCGGGATCGGCTCCACGCGTCTGCAGATCCGGCTCGTCCGACCTGGAAAGAGACGGATGCTCCACCACAGCCATTGAATGATCGCCGCCCCAGCCTTCGCCAGGCGCCGTGCTCACGAGTCCGGCGTCCTTTGCGCCGGGTAGAGCCCGCACGCGCCCGATGAGGTTCTCGAAGAACGCGACCTGCTGGACCGGCTCCTTGTAGCGCGCTTCGGGCAGGCTGATGCGCATGGTGAGGACGTTGTCGGTGGGCACGCCGACGCCGGTAGAGCGCAGCCGTTGGAAGCTCTTCATCAGCAGACCGGCGCCGACCAGAAGCACCACCGTGATGCCTATTTGCGTAACCAGCAGAACGCGGCGCAGACCGGCGCGCGACGTTCCGCCGCTGTGCGCGCGGGACGACTCCTGCAGCGAAGCCAGAATGTCTTTTCCGCCCGCGCTGAGCGCGGTAGTCACGCCGGAGAAAAGCGCGCAGAAGGCGATGGCCGTGATGGTGAACAGGGCCACGACGCCGTCGATGCGGATGGCTTCGATGCGGTTCATGTCGCTGCGCGCATGCACCAGCCATTGCACCGCGGCCCAGGCCAGCGCCAGCCCCAACGCTCCGCCGGCGGTCGACAACAACAGGCTTTCGATCATACGCTCGCGCAGCAGGCGCAGGCGGCCGCCGCCGAGAGC
>JBAUBR010000140.1:0-62037 GCA_049676965.1 Occallatibacter sp. | reverse complement strand
ACGAAGTGACGGTCGCAAAGCCGGAGGAAGCCGCCGCGGAAAAGAAGCCCGAGGAGAAACCCGGCGACAAGAAGGAAGAAAAGAAAGAAGAGAAGAAGAAGGAGCCGATGCGCATCGACTTCGATGGCCTCGGCGACCGCGTGGTCCAGGTTCCGGTGGAGGCCGATAATTACGCCGAACTGAGAGTGACCAAGGATTATCTGGTTTACATGCGGCTGGGCTCGTTCTATTACGGTCGCGACACTTACCCCTCGAACTCGCTCGTTCTCTTTTCGCTGAAGGACAGGAAAGAATCCACGCTGGCGGAAAAGGTCGAGGGCTTCGAGCTCTCCCGCGACGGCGGCAAAGCACTGGTGGATGAAGGGCACGACTACAAACTCTATGACGTGAAGCCGGAAGGCAAGTCGGGCGCGAAGACCGTCTCCATGAGCGGCCTGATGGTCGATCGCGTTCCGCAGCAGGAGTGGGTGGAGATATTCAACGAAGTCTACCGGCGCTACCGCGACTTCTTCTACGCGCAAAACATGAACGGCTACGACTGGAAGGCGATCCGCGACCAGTACCGTCCGCTGGTGGATTATGTCGCCAACCGCTCCGATTTGAATTATGTAATGGGCGAGATGGTCGCCGAGCTGAGCAACTCGCACACTTACATTACCGGCGGCGATTTCGACATTCCCAAGCGCCCGCAGGTGGCGCTGCTGGGCGCGCGGCTGGAGCTGGACGCCTCCGCCGGCCGTTATCGCATCGCCAAAATCTATGCCGGCCAGAACGACGAGGAGCTTTACCGCTCGCCTCTTACTGAAGTCGGAGTCGACGCCAAGGAGGGCGACTACATCCTCTCCATCGACGGCCGCGACCTAGCCGCGAACACCGACCCCTACGAGCTGCTGCGCGGCAAAGCCGGCCAGCCCGTCGAGCTGAGGCTGAATGCCAAGCCGGTTGCGGATGGCTCGCGCGTCGTCACTTTCCGCCCCATCTCCGACGAGGAACATCTCATCTATCTCGAATGGGTCACACACAACCGGGAAATGGTCGACAAGGCGACTGGCGGCAAGGTCGGCTACATCCATCTTCCCGACATGGGGGAAAACGGCATTCGAGAGTTCATCAAGTATTACTACCCGCAGATTCGCAAGCAGGCTCTGATCGTCGACGATCGCGGCAATGGCGGCGGCAACGTTTCGCAGATGCTGATTGAGCGGCTGAGCGAGAAGCTGCTGGGCACGAACTTCGATCGCGTGGACCAGGTTACGGGAACCTATCCGGGGACGATCCTCAACGGGCCAAAGGTCTGCCTGATTAACGAGACCTCGGCCTCCGACGGCGATATCTTCCCGCACATGTTCCGCCAAGCGGGGCTGGGGCCGCTGATCGGCAAGCGCACCTGGGGCGGGGTGGTCGGCATCTCCGGGCGCGGCCCACTTTTGGATGGCGGCGAAGTCTATGTTCCCGAGTTTTTCGCCGCGGCCAGTCCCGAGGGAAAATACGAGGTCGAAGGACACGGTGTCGAGCCCGATATCGAGGTCGAGAACGATCCCGCTTCCGTGATCGCCGGGCGCGATCCGCAGCTCGAACGCGCTATTGCGGAGATCGAGAAAGCTCTGGCGGCCCATCCTTCCGAGCTGCCTTCGCGTCCGCCGGACCCGGACAAGGCGCCTAAACGCTGATGTCCTGATCTGGGGCCGATGCAGGCTACTGCAAGCCGACGAAAACGCAGCATCGGCCCGAAACGCGAAAATAGAGCCGAAACAAATTGGCGATTCTACCCATCTAACTCCTTGGGTGAGTGATGCGCACCCGCGATTGGCTTGCAATGCCACGGCGTGCGCACACCGAAGGAGATTTCTATGAAAACTCGAGCCTTGGCCACTCTTATGGCCGCCGCAGCACTGCTGACGGCAGCGCCTGCATTCGCGCAGGATCAGGGGCAGGGATCGGCCATCGTCACCGTGACGCCCAAAAAGAAAGGGGAAATGGCCCCCAACATCACGCAGCAGGACATCCAGGCGATCAAGGTCGATGGAAAGTCGGTTAAAGTCACGAACTTCCAGTCGCTGCGAGGGCCCCAGAATCAGGTCGAGCTCGTGATCCTGATTGACGAAGCGGCGCGCAGCAGTCTCGGCGAGCAGATCAGCGACATTCAGCAGTTCGTGAACGGCCTGCCGCCGAATGTGAAAACCGCAATCGCCTACATGCAGAATGGGCGCTCGGTCTTTGCCGGCCCCTTCTCGACAGACCATGCCAAGGTGTTGAGCGCTCTTCACCTGCCACCGGGCATTCCCGGAGTCGACGCGAGCCCTTACTTCTGCCTCTCCGACCTGGCCAGGAACTGGCCCTCGCAGGACCGCGGCGTTCGCCGCGAAGTGGTGGCGATCACCGACGGGATCGATTACTACTATCGCCGCTACGATCCGGACGACCCATACGTGCAGGCCGCGATGAGCGATACGGTGCGCGCCGGAATCATTGTTTATTCCCTCTACTGGAAGAATATAGGGCGGGCGGACAATACTTTCTACGGCAACGATACCGGCCAGAACCTGATGGATGAGGTCACCCAGGCAACCGGCGGCAGAAACTTCTGGCAGGGGATCGGCAATCCCGTGTCGTTCCAGCCGTACCTGGATGAGCTCAACCGCTGCCTCAACAACCAGTACGAGATCGGTTTTGCCGCGCCACTGAAGGAGAAACCGCAGGTGGAGAACTTCAGCTTGAAGCTCACCGCTCCCGGATCGGAAGTGGACGCGCCGCAGCAGGTCTACGTGGTTCCGGCGGGACGCGCGGAAAACTAAGCGGCGAATCGCATGCGCGATTCGATTCAAACGAGCCGGTAATTCCCTCGAGAAATTGCCGGCTTTCTTTTCGATTTAGCGGACAAACGGAATGTAGGCGCGCACACCGGACCGGTAGGACTGGAACGACTCCTGGAACCGCTCGGCCAGAAGGCGATCTTCCGCGGCGACGCGGATTTCGGTTCCGATGAGGAACAGGATTGTTGCGGCGATCCACATCGGCCACCAGGTCCACGCGGCGCCGGTGGCGATCAGCATGCCCAGCATCGAAGCGTAGATGGGATGACGGATCCAGCGGTAGGGGCCGGTCCGGATCAGCTCGTGATCTTCGCTCAGTGCCGCTTCATAGCGCCATTGCTTGCCGAGGTGACGCGTTGCGCTCCACGCCAGCGCCACTGAAGGCGGCGCCAGGATCATGGACAGGATGAGCGACGGCCAGGATTTTTCGAATCCCGCAGGCCGCACGTAGGCCCAGATCGCGGCGAATCCGCAACAGACCAGAAAAATGCCCCACCGCGACGCGGGCGCCCTGACCACTTTCTCTTTTCCTGCGGCAAGCTTGCGCGGCTTGACGAATGCCAGCGACCAGGCGACCCAACAGACCAGCAGTTCGGCGAGCGCCGCGACCCGCAGCGGGGACAACTGAAGCATGGGCGCGATTCTACCGGCAAATTCAGATGCGATTCAATGAAGATGATCGGCCGGTGTGGGTCAGTTTGAAGGAGTATTGGAGGAGGACCACCTCGGGGGCTATTGAAGGCTGCACAAATAATGTCCTGATCTCTCGCGGCCAAACAAGGACATTTGTCCCGATCGAATGGCGATCCCTCAGTGGCTAAAGCCCTCAATTTTATTGCGCGATTGTGGCACGGCTGAAGCCGTGCCCTTTCAAAACCTTCAGCCTTCCAAACGTTCCAAAACGGACATTTGTTTTGCAGGAATCAATAAAGCCCTTCGTTCATTCTGCTGCACTTTCGGCACGACTGAAGTCGTGCCCTGATACAACAACTCCGCTTCCGCGAGATTTTCCGCAGCCTTTAAAGCCCGCCGATCCTTTCAACGTCCTGATGTACGGGCTGAAGCCCGTACCCTTCAAGCCGAGAGGCCGTACCTTCAAACCGACCCGCCACCGATCGGCTATCCGGGTTAATCGGCAGCGTGAGCCTTGGCCGCATGGGCTTTCCCAGTGCGGGGCTTCGGCGCGGAGGTTGTTGCGACCGGCTTGGTTCCCGATGGCCTGGGAATCGCACTCAAATCGGCTTTTCCCTCGGCCAACTGCATGAGAAAGTCCTGGCTGGAAAAGGTCGGCGCGTCCTTCAGGACCTTGTGGGCCCGAATGTAGGTACCGTCGGGCTGCTGCAGACGCGCCTTGACCGTGTCTGCCAGATAGGCGGGAAGGATTTCATCGTGGATGCGGGCCTTGGCCACCGGTTCGCGCACCGGAAAAACCACTTCGCAGCGCTCGAAGAGGTTGCGCGGCATCCAGTCGGCCGAGCCAAGATAGGTCTCTTCGTCGCCGCCGTTGGCGAAGTGGTAGATACGCGAGTGCTCGAGGAATCGGCCGACAACGGAGCGAACGCGGATGCGCTCCGACAAGCCGTGGACGCCGGGCCGCAATATGGAGAGCCCGCGCACGATCAAGTCGATCTCAACCCCGGCCTGTGACGCCTGATAGAGAGCCTCGATCACGCTCGGCTCGAGCAGCGCGTTCATCTTGGCGACGATGCGCGCCGACCGGGCCGCCCGCGCGTGCTCCGATTCACGGCGGATCAGGCCCAGGAAACTCTCCGCCATGGTGAGCGGCGCCATCAGCAGCGGGCGGTAGTCGTCGACCTCGGCGTGCGCCGTGAGGTAGTTGAAAACCATGTGCACGCGCTCGGTAATCTGCGGGTCGGACGTGAGCAGGCTCAGGTCGGTGTAGAAGCGCGCTGTCACCGGGTTGTAATTGCCCGTGCCCAGGTGGCAGTAGCGGCGCACGACGCCGTCCTCGTCGCGGCGCACCAGCAGCGCCAGCTTGCAGTGCGTCTTCAGGCCCACCACGCCGTGAAACACCTGCACGCCGGCGTCCTCCATGCTGCGCGCCCAGCGGATGTTGGAGGCTTCGTCGAAGCGCGCCATCAGTTCCACGACCAGCGTCGCCTCCTTGGTGGCCGCGGCTTCGATCAGCGCCTCGAAGACCGGCGAATCGGTGCTGGTGCGGTAGAGCGTCTGCTTCATGCTCACCACCGCGGGGTCCTGGGCACCCTTCTGGATGAAGCTCACCACCGGATCGTAGGAGTCGTAGGGGTGGTGCAGAAGGATGTCGCGGCGGCGCAGCTCGTCGAAGATGTCGGTGACGTTGCGGCTCAGGTGCAGCGTTTTGGGCGTGAAGGGGGGAAATTTAAGATCGGGCCGGTTCACTTCGCTTGACAAAAACATCAGCCGCGACAGGTTCACCGGTCCTTCGCAATGGTAGACCTGGTCGGCATCGAGCTCGAAGTTTACCCGCAGCCGCTCGACAATCTCGGGGTCGGCTCCGGTCTCGATCTCCAGGCGCACGGCGTCGCCCTTGCGGCGGTTGTGCAGCTCCACGCGGATGGTTTCGAGCAGCGAGCGCGCCTCCTCCTCCTCGAAGTAGAGGTTGGAGTTGCGCGTAACGCGAAAGGCCGCGTGCGCCTGCACCTCGTAGCCGCGATACATTCCGCCAAGGTTCTTGGTGATCAGGTCCTGGAGCAGGATGTAATCGATGGATTTCTCCGAGTCCGGCAGCTTCACGAACCGCGGGAGCGCGCGCGGCACCGTGACCACGCCCAGAACCTGGGGGCTCGAGCTCTTGCGCTTGCGGCGCAACAGCAGCGCCAGGCAGAGCGCCTTGTTCAACACGCGCGGAAAGGGATGGGCTGGATCGATGGCGATGGGCGTCAGCAGCGGGTCCACTTCGCGTTGAAAGTAGCCTTGCGCGAACGCGCGTGCCTCTTCGTCGAGCTCATTCCACTCGAGCAGCCGGATTCCATTCTTGCGCAGCTCCGGGAGCAGGCGCTGGTTCCAGCAGACGTACTGCGCGGCGACGAATTTGTGGATTTCGGCGGTGAGCTCGGTCAGCGACTCGTCGGGGCGAAGGCCGTCGTAGCCCGGCTCGCGGAACCCGTCCTCGATGCGCTGCATCAGCCCGGCCTGGCGAATCTCCACGTATTCGTCGAGATTCGAGCCGGTGATGGCCAGGAACTTGACTCGCTCCAGCAGCGGGTTGGCCGGGTCTTCGGCCTCCTCGAGCACACGAAGATTGAACTGCATCCAGGAGTGGTCCCGGCCGTTGAACAGCTTCTGTTTTGGATTCTTCTGGGCCATAGGGCTCATCCGCCGCGCTGTGCTCGAAAGTCTATCGCGTTCACCTGGGGAAGCGTAGCTGAAATTGCCTGGGGCAATCGCAAATTACCCCATCACGCAATCCATACAGGATAAATGGCCGGAATGGTGTTAAGAGGAGGCTAAAACCGAGGCCGTGTCGCAACCAGGCCGGCTTCGGCCTCGATTGGAGCACCGGCGACGCGGGATTTCCAGGCGCTATTCAGTCCTTAGCGCACGCATGGGTTCGATCGAAGCGGCGCGGCGGGCGGGCAAAAGAGCCGCGGCTATCGAGACGGCGAGCACTCCCAGCGATGCGCCAACAAAGCTGATCGGGTCGTGGGCGGGGAGTTGATAGAGCATTGCCGCCATCCACCGGGAGGTCAGCCAGGCCAGCGGCAGTCCCACGGCCAAGCCAAAGCCGACGAGGTAGAGGCTGTCCCGCAGGATCATCCATAGGACCTGGTTGCGCGGGGCGCCGAGCGCCAGGCGGACGCCGATTTCGACGGTGCGCCGATTCACGCGGTAGGCCAGAGTGCCGTAGAGGCCGACGGCAACCAGCAGCGCCGCGAGGCAGCCGAAGAAGACGGCGAGGCGCGCATAGAGCGCCGGCATCTGGTAAGTCTCTGCAAATCCGGCGCTCAGCACCTGCGGGTTGCCGAGCGGGATGCTGGGGTCGATGTCGCGCACGATGCGATGAACCGCCGGTAGCAATGCGAGAGGCGCGCCGGCGGTGCGCACTTCGATATCCATGTCGCCGATCGAGTCCGACTGCTGGTAGCTGTACCAGGACATGGGCATCTTATCCTCGTCGGTGCTCGAGTACTTGCTGTCGCGGACCACGCCAACGATGGTGGCATGAACATCCTTGCCGCCGATCACGTGGCCGATGGGGCTGGCGCTGCCGAAATAGCGATTGGCCAGGGTTTCGTTCACAACGGCCACGTGCGGGGCGCTGAATGTGTCGGAGTCGCGAAGATCGCGCCCGGCGAGAACGGGAATGCCGAGCGTCTTGAAGAAATCTCCACCAACCCTGTTGCAGCGCAGCATGTTTCTGCCGTTGTCCCAGGGATAAGTGCGGCCATCGAGCACGAGGGCATCATTGCCCGACCACCCGGTTCCGGGACGAAGTTCGGCCATGGTTACGGATTGCACGCCGGGCAGCGTTTGCAGTTGCGCCGTGAGCCTCCGATAGAACTCGAACTTAGCCTCGCGCGTGGGCGAGCCCAGCGGATGGGCGCCGAATGCCAGTACGCCGTCGGCGCGCATGCCCAGATCGGTGCTCTGGTAGTTGAGCAAGGTTCGCAGCAGCAGCCCCGAGGCGAAAAGCAGCACCACGCAAAAGGCCATCTGCATAGCGATCAGAATTTTTCCGGAGAGCGCCCGGCTGCGGCCGGCGGTTGCCTGGGGGTTCGACGAGGATTTGAGCGCCAGGCCCACGTTCACTTTGGACGCGGTGCGCAGCGGCGCCAGGCCGAAGAGAATCGCCGCCAGGGAGGAGATGGCGAGAGTGAAGGCGAGCACCGGGACATCGGGCGAGAGGCTGATCTCGAGCTCCGACCACCGCGCGAGCAGCCGCGTCGCCTCGTCGGCAAAGAGCCCACCTGCCACCGCGCCTGCCGCGACGAGAACCAGGCTCTCCGCGAGCAACTGGCGGAAGAGCGGCCAGCGTCCCGCTCCCAGCGCGAGACGCACCGCGTATTCGCGCTCGCGAGCCGTGTTGCGGGCTACGAGCAGCATGACGATGTTGACGCAGGCGATGACGAGAACCAGCGCAACCATGCCCATCAGCACGCGCAGCGGGACCTCGTAGTCCTTTGCTTCGGTGCCGAGGCCGCGCGCGGGAACAAATTGCAATTCGAGCCGAGGGCTATTCGGCTTGGGCGGTCCCGCAACTTCGAATGCTGCGTGCGAGTAGATGGGATTGAGGCGCACCGCGGCTTGTTGCAGGGTGACTCCCGGCTTGAGGCGCGCCATCAGCATAAGGGCCCACCAATTGGGCGAGCCGTAGACGGTTTGTCCCGTGGCCGCCGGCCGTCCCCACGCCGGCAGTTCAGGGCGATTCTGCAAAGGAATCCATAGGTCAGTGGCCGAGCCGCCGGATTCGACTCCGTAGAAGTGCGGTGCCGTCACACCGACGATCGTGAACGGAACGCCGCGAACATAAATCGTCTTCCCGATGGCGCCGGGGTCGCGGTTGAAGCGGGCATTCCAGTAGCTGTAGCCGATCACGGCCAGCGACGAGTGCTTCTCCTCATCCGCCGGTTCGAAGGCCTGCCCGACGGCCATGGGCACACCGAGCGCGGAGAAGAAGTTTCCGCTGACCTCGTCGGCGCGCACTTCTTCGGGGTTGTCGCCCACGCGCACGGCGGTCTTGTGGAAAGAGAGCGGCACGTACGCAACCACGGCGGAGAGAACCGAGTTGTCCTCGCGCAGCCGGTTGTAGATGTTGATCCCGGAAGAATAGCGATAGTCGCCCGTCGAGCCGATGTTATCCGGTATGTGCTCATGGGTCAGGTAAAAGAGCTGGCCGGGATCGCGCACCGGCAACGTGCGCAGCAGCACCGCATTCATCACGCTGAAGATGGCGGTGTTGGCGCCGATCCCCAGCGCCAGCGTCGCGATCACGGTGAAGGCGAACCCGGGCGATTTGCGCAACTGGCGGAAGGCGAAGCGAAGATCGTGGAGCAATGCGTGCATTGGCGCCTCCAGGGGTGACTAAGGCTTGCCTCTCAAAGTGCAACTTTTCCGCCAAACGGGCATTGGTGTTAAGCTACTCATTCCTTGCGGAATGTGCCTCGGGGTCGGAGGTCGGTTCCGGCGGCAATGTCCAAAATCGAAACCTTCTGTGCGGAAGCGAACAATCGGAATTGTCGCATGGTGGGACCCTCCGCGCTTCCACATTGACCCGGCCCGCCCTCCGGGTTGAGGATAAAGATGGAGCATACTCGCTTGAGCCCCGAGAGAGGAGCGCTTCTATGCCCCGGGAATCCAACCTTTCGCTCGACAGCCTGATTCCGCCGCTGCCGCTGCCTTGCGGCGCCGATGACTTTGCCCGGCAGGTCCAAAGCATGCTCGATGGCCAGCCCAAAGACGACGGGGCCGTGGCCCGTACATTTGAAAGCCTGGACGATATGTTCGACAAGATTGCCGCCGGTTTGTACAGCCTGGCTTCGATGCTGGTCGGCGAGGGCGAAGAGGGCGCGTGCCTGGTGGAGACGGCGATTGCTGCAGCGGAAGCCCCTGCGAGTGCAGATCCGCGAGAGGCGCGCCAGAACAGCCGCCGTGCGCTGGCGGCCGCGGCTCTGGAAACGCTTGCCCGCCGCAATCCCAGGAGCCTGGCCGCGCCGGAGGGCCTGGAGCCGGTCAGGACCTGCATCGACGACGACGACCTGGACGCCGCAGGCGAATACGGCGAAGAACTGGAACGGATGATTGCCGGTCCCGACCGCGATCGCGTGCGCAACTGGCTGGAGAGCCTGCCTGCCGCGCTGCGGACGATCTTCGTGTTGCGCGCGGTCGCCGGCTTTACCGCGTCGGAGACTGCAGCGCTGCTCGTTGCCCACGGCGGCCCGCAAGCTGCGGGATGGACCGCGGACGCGGTGCGCGAGTTCTTCCGCCAGGGGCTGTGCTCGCTGGCTTCGCAGTTGCTGCAGGCAACCGCGGTGCGATAAGAGCCGCACCCATCCCCGGCCAATCGCGCCCGACCAATCGCGGACCAATGGCGCCGGGCACGGAACAGACCCGAATCCGCAGCGGGTCCCGGAGATGCGGGGCGCGAGCCTGCGCCGATGCGAATGCCGGCCTTAACCTCCCGGCTTTTCAGTACACTGGAACAAAACCCGGAGAAACGACGGCCGAGTTGACTTTAAGAAGCGCGCCGCCTCATTTCCGCATCCATTATGGGCAATCACTTTTTGAGGGAACTGCCTCTTGCCGCGAGTCGAAATCGTCCGATGTCCCTGAGAAAAACTGGCAACAGCCTAATCCGCGCCTGCGCTGTGCTCGCCGCAACCGGGCCTTTCGCTTGCTGTGGGCTGGCTGCACAAACGCTGCCTCCGCCGCCCAGTTCGCCTCAGCAGTCTTCGTCCTCGTTCCAGGGCAGCGTGGCCACGGGCGAGGTCTCCTCACAGCCCATCGATCTTTCTCTTGACGACGCGATCCAGAGGGGCCTCAAAAACAATCTCGGCATCATTCTCAGCGGCACGCAGGCCGCCGGCGCGCGCGGCCAGCGGCTCAGTCAATTGCAATCGCTGCTGCCGTCGGTGGATTTCAATGCGCAGGAGAATGTACTGGAAGTCGATCTTGCGGCCGAAGGCCTCAGGTTTCCGGGGATTCCCACGGTCGTCGGGCCGTTCAGCTACACCGACATTCGCGCCAAGCTCAGCTGGTCGCTGGTCAACGTCAATTCGCTGCGCACGTATCTGGCGGCGCGGCATAACTTCGCCGCCGCCACGCTCACGGCCCAGGACGCACGCGACATGGTGGTGCTCACGGCGGGCAATGCCTACCTGCTGGTGCTGGCCGATCAATCGCTCGTGACCAGCGATGAAGCGCAGGCAGCCACGGCCAAAGTTTCGCTCGACCAGGCGGTCGCCAACCATGAGGCGGGAACCGCGCCGCTGCTCGACGAACTGCGCGCGCGCGTGGATGCGCAGACGATCGATCAGCAGTTGATCGTCGCGCAAAACTCCCTGGAGAAAGACAAGCTGGCGCTGGCGCGCGTGATCGGCCTGCCGCTGGCGCAGCAGTTCAACCTCACAGACAAGGCGCCGTACGCAGTCTTCGATCGGCCGGAAGTGACGGCGGCCATCCAGCAGGCGAAGTTGAACCGCAAGGACCTCGCGGCGATGATCGAGCAGACCAAATCGGCCGAGGAGCAGCGCAAGGCGGCCACTGCCGACCGCTATCCCACACTCAAGTTCGACGGCGACTATGGCGACATCGGCACCACGCTCGGCCACTCGCACGGGACCGGCGACGCCACCGGCACCTTCAGCGTTCCGCTGTTCAAGGAGTACGCATTTCGCGGCGAGGCCGAGGTTGCCCAGTCGCAGCTCGATACCAACAAGGCTCAGCTCAGCGACTTGAACGCGCAGGTCGATGCGGACGTTCGCGACGCGCTGCTCGACATCGCCTCGGCACAGCAGCAGGTTCAGGTGGCCAAATCGAGTGTCGAGCTGGCCAACGAAGCGCTCAGCGAAGCGCAGCAGCGCTACAAAGCCGGCGTGAGCGACAACCTGCCCGTGAGCCAGGCGCAGGCATCGGTGGCGCAGGCCGACGACCAATACGTCACCAGCCTTTATCGCGACAACGTGGCCAAGCTCAGCCTTGCCCGCGCGCTCGGAGCCGGTGAGAGTTACAAGACCTATTTGGGAGGAAAGTAACCGTGGCGGAATCAACACAAACAGCAGCCCCGCCCCAGGCGGAGACTGAAGTCGTACCGCCGCCATCCCGGCGGAGGGGCATCCTCATCGTCGTGGTTGCGGTGATCTTGGTGGCTGCGGTGGTGCTCTGGTGGCGCTCCACCTTCAGCGAGGACACCGACGACGCGCAGGTGAACGGCCACCTCATCCAGGTTAGCGCGCGCATCGCCGGCCAGGTCATCAAGGTCGACGTAAATGAGAACCAGCAGGTAAACGGGGGCGACGAAATTGCCCAGCTCGACCCGCGCGACTTTCAGGTAGCCGTGGAGAACGCGCAGGCGGCGCTGGCCACGGCGATCGCCAACGCCGCGGTGGCCAAGGTCACTGTACCCCTGATCACCGTGAACACCGGCAGCAATCTGCGATCAGCCGACGCCGACTTGAGTGGCAGCCAGGCTACCGTGCAGCAGGCCGAACGGCAGCTGCAGGCGGCGCATGCGCGCGTCCTTCAGGCGCAGGCCAATGCCACCAAGGCGCAGTCCGATCTCGATCGCTACAGGCCGCTGGTCGCCAAAGACGTGATCAGCAAACAGCAGTGGGACGCGGCCGTGGCTGCCGCCGACGCCGACAACGCCGCCGTGGCCGACGCACAGGCCTCAGAGCAGGCTGCATC
The DNA here is from genome assembly GCA_049676965.1 of Occallatibacter sp. Lineage (GTDB taxonomy): Bacteria > Acidobacteriota > Terriglobia > Terriglobales > Acidobacteriaceae > Telmatobacter. The sequence goes on along the minus strand of JBAUBR010000140.1, from coordinate 49,879 downwards.
CGACGGCGTGAGGATTGCCCACCAGCGCGAAGCCTCATCGCAGGCCGCGCTCAAGTACGCGCAAACCGGCCCGGAGCAGGTCGCGGTGCAGGATGCCCGTGCCAAGGCCGCACAAGCGCAGGTGCAGCAGGCGCAGGCCCAGCTCGACCAGGCCAAACTCAATTTGAGCTACTGCGTAATCAAGGCTCCGGAAGCCGGCATCATCACGCGCAAGAACGTGGAGATCGACCAGAACGTCTCGGTCGGGCAGAACCTGCTCACCTTGGTTTCGCTCCAGGATATTTGGATCACGGCGAACTTCAAGGAGACGCAGCTTCGCCACATGCACGCCGGACAGCCGGTCGAGATTCACGTGGACGCAACCGGCAAGGACTATAGCGGCAAAGTCACGCAGATCGGCGGGGCCACGGGCTCGGTGCTGTCGCTGTTTCCGCCGGAGAACGCGACCGGCAACTACGTGAAAGTAGTCCAGCGCGTCCCGGTGCGCATCGACTTCACTGACCTCGCGAAAGAAGACCCCAACCTCGAGCTTCGCCCCGGCCTGTCGGTAGAACCCAAGGTGCGCGTGAAGTAACGCATCCGCTAAACTGTGGACGCAGCGGCCGGGCACTGCGGGTCAAGATTCTTGGTGCGGCGCGAGTCATGCGGCCCGGCGACAGCGAGGCTCTGAAGCGGATGCAGATTACGGCACAGGCCGGGGTGAACTCCGCGGTTGCAATGGCGCTCGCGGATTTGCGCGCCTTCCTTGGCGATCGCGTGACCGCGGCCGAAGCCGCGCGCGAGCACCACAGCCACGACGAGAGCAGCCAGAAGCCTGCGTTGCCCGATCTCGTTTGCTTCCCGCAAAGCTCCGATGAAGTGAGCCGCATCCTCAAGGTCAGCGCGCGGCACCGGCTTCCTGTTGTCCCATTTGGCGCCGGAACGTCGCTCGAAGGCGGCGTCAACGCGCTGCGCGGCGGGATTTCGCTTGATATGCGGCAGATGAATCGGGTGGTGCGCGTCGGCGTGGAAGACATGGACGCGACCGTCGAAGCCGGAATCAGCCGCTCGCAACTGACCAAGGCGCTCGAGAACACCGGCCTCACCTTCTTCATCGATCCCGGCGCCGACGCTACCATCGGCGGCATGACATCGACGCGCGCCTCGGGGACCACCGCGGTCAAATACGGTACCATGCGCGACAACGTGCTCGGCCTCACCGTGGTGCTGGCCGATGGACGCGTAATCCATACCGGCACGCGTGCGCGGAAATCGTCGGCCGGCTACGATCTTACGCGGCTTTTTGTTGGCGCCGAAGGTACGCTGGGCGTCATCACCGAAGTTACGCTGCGCCTGCACGCGCTCCCCGAAGCGGTTGCCGTCGCGGTGTGCGCCTTTGAAACGATCGAGGGCGCGGTGCGCACCGTGATCGAGGCGATTCAACTCGGCGTCGGCCCCGCACGCATCGAATTCATGGACGACCGCCTCGTCGATGCCGTCAATCGTTATTCAAGACTTGAGTTGACCGCGAAGCCGACGCTGCTCTTCGAGTTTCACGGCCTGAGCCAGGCCAGCGTGGAAGAGGCCGCACGACTGGCCGAACGGCTGGCCGCGGAGCACGGCGGCCTGGGCTTCGACTGGCAGACCACCCCCGCGGGCCGCGAACGCCTGTGGAAGGCGCGCCATGACGTCTACTATGCCGCGCGCGCGCTCAGGCCCGGCTGCGAATGTGTGACCACGGACGTTTGCGTTCCTATCTCGCGGCTGGCCGACTGCATTGTCGCCACTCGTGCCGACCTTGACCGCTTGAGCTTTACCGCCACCATCGTCGGCCACGTGGGCGACGGCAACTTCCACGTCCAGTGCCTGCTGGCACCCGAGCAGGAGGAAGAAGTGGAAGCCTTTGCCGCGCGCCTCGTCGAGCGGGCGCTGTCGATGGGCGGAACCTGCACCGGCGAACACGGCGTGGGCTCCGGCAAGATGAAGTACCTCGAAGCCGAGCACGGCGAAGCGCTCGAAGTGATGCGCGCGCTCAAGCGCGCCCTCGACCCGGAGAACAGGATGAATCCGGGGAAGGTCATCGATTTGGATTTATAGAAGCTTTCGAAACTTTTCAACGCTTAAACCTGCGTCACGAACGATTCCGCCCATCGTGAATGCATTCACCGGATTATGGCGAGGGATCGTTAGAATCCTCGTGCCATCGGTCATCACGATATGTGAACCCTGTCGGAGTACGCGAAATCCAGCCTTTTCAAGTGCAGCGACTGCCCTGAGGTGGTTGACCCCCGCAATCTTTGGCATTCGTTATCTCTTTCGAAGTTTAACTGGCGCGCGGATCTCGCAATTCCTCGCGGACCTCTCTATTTTGTTCTATCTCGTTGGGACTTCGACGACACGACTCTCCTCGTCGCGAACCAACTCCTCCGCCGCTTCGACATATTCACGGATCGCGGCCTGAATATTGGCCAGCGCCTCTTCTTCAGTGGCGCCCTGCGACCAACAGCCGGGCAGCCCGGGACACGAAACACTGTAGCCTTCTTCGGATTTGCGAAGAACTACGCGATAGCTGGTCATCCAAGTTATGTTACACCCGCTCTCAACGAAGCTGCCAGTTACGGTTCTACTCGTGCGCAACCCACGGATCGTAAGTTCCCACGCTCCATGAGTGGCCTTCGGGGTCTTTCACCGCAAACTCGCGGCTGCCGTAAGGCGTGTCCCGCAGCGGCCGAATGACGACCGCGCCGGCGGCCTGCGCTCGGGCGTAGACCATATCCGCGTCATCGACGACGATGTAGGCGCTGCGCGTTTCTTTGCCGCCCACTTCGCCCGGCGCGGTGAAGTTGCGGGCATACTCGTCGTCCTTCGCGGAGCCAAGCATGATCATGCCGCCATTGAGCGTCAGCTCGGCGTGGCCGATGCTGCCATCGGGATTGGCGTAGACCGCATGGCGTGCAAAGCCGAACAGGTTGCAGAGCCAGTCGATGGCAGCCGGCGCGTTGCGGTAGCGCAGCGCGGGCATAATGGTGGATTTGGTTTCGATTTGAACGGTGGACATGGATCCTCCTCGGTTAATCAAAACTTACTCCACTACCATGACAGATGACTGCGCCGGCCATCTTGGAAAAATCGGAAGTGGTGTCGGCTTTGAACGCAAGGCGACTTCGAGGCTTCCCACCCTTTCCGCGAGTCGCCGCGGCGACCTGCGGAAAGGATGGGGCACGGAGGTTCTGGCCAGTCTCTGCCGCTTCAGGCAACGGGAACGTGGTTCGCCCATCGAGTTGGTCGCAGCGCGGAGTAAGTCGTGGCGTCGATTCCGGAAAACGCTCGAAACTCGTTGGCGAAGTGCGATTGATCGTAGAATCCGCAATCGAGCGCCAGCTGCGACCACGGAATCTCCACTCCGGCATGCAGCCGCGCCACGGTGCGCTGGAAGCGCTGAATGCGGCACCACATCTTGGGCGAGAAACCAACTTCCTCGCGAAATACCTGGGAGAACCGGCGTTCGCTCCAGCCGATGCCGCGCGCCACTTCGCGCACGGTAGCCATGCCCGGTGCGCGCTCGAAACGGTTCAGTGCGAATTCAACAGCACCGGTGCGCAAGCTGCTTTGTCGATCAAGCCGCGCGGCAAATCGCTGCGACAGGAATTCTTCGAGATATCGAAGCCTGGCGTGCGGGCCGTCAATCTCGCGCAAGCGGTCGCGAAGGGATCGCGCCACCGAGCCCCACACATCGTCAAGAGACCAGTTGCGGTTGCTGAACAGGTCAACGGCGTCGCCGGCGAACGGCGCGAATCCGCCCGGCTGAAAGACAATGCCGATCAGGTCGGCCATATCGGAGCTGTCGATAATCTCATAGATCGACCGCGCCCCAATCACCAGCTCCGGTGCAACGGGATGCTTGGGTCGGCCTTCGGGGCTGTGGACCATGTAATCGCGCGCCAGGTTGAGAATCACCTGCACGCGGCCGGTGGGCAGCACGCGCTCCAGCCTGTGCTCGATGTGCGGCGCGCGCGTATACCATAGCGAGCGGATGAAGCAAGCCAGCGGCGCGGCGGGTTTCAACTCCAGGTAAATCACGACTGCCTTCAGCCCTTGTATAGCACGATCCGCCGATGAAGAAAATCGACCCCGGCCTGCCTTGAGAATCGATCGCGTATTCTTGCGGACATGGAGTTGCCCGCGCGGGATTCGCAGCTCGTGCAGATCATGGATGGGGCGCTGGCCGACGCTGCGCAACGCGCCGGCGAGTGGCTCGTGTGCCGGCGGGGGTGCACTCAGTGCTGTTACGGAGCATTTGCGATCAATCAGCTCGATGCATTGCGGCTGCACGCCGGCATGGACGCTCTGCGCAATACAGATCGCGAGCGCGCGTCTCAAATCGAGCGCCGCGCGCAGCGCTGGATCGACGAGCACGGCCGCGATTTTCCCGGCGATGTGGCGACCGGCCTGCTCGGCAGCTCCGATGCGGACCGCGAGCGCTTCGAAGGCTTTGCGAATGACGCTGCCTGTCCTGCGCTCGATCCGGCGACCGGCCTGTGCGATGTTTATGAGGCGCGGCCCATGGCCTGCCGCGTCTTCGGCCCGCCGGTGGCGATGGATGCGGGTATTGACGACGGCCCTGCGCTGGCACATTGCGAACTCTGCTTCCCCGGCGCAAGCGCGGCCGAGGTCGCAGCCTGCGAGATGCCTGTCCCGCGGGAACTCGAACAAAGCCTCCTCGATGAACTCGAACTGCATGGACTGGGCGGCGAGACGGTGGTTGCGTTTGCACTGGTGCAGCAGGAGACGATGTCGACCGGCGGTGGCGGGTCAGGTTGAAGAAACGCCGCCTCAGGGGCTAAAGCCCGCTCTTCATTTGAGAGGCATTGATGTACGGGCTGAAGCCCGTACCCTTCAAACTGACCCACTACCCGACCGGCGGTAGTGTCCTAACGCAGCGGTGGGACAGTACCCCGACCGGCAAGCCTGCACCGAGCCCGCGCTAGACTGGAAATTGGACCCTCAAATGCCATCGCGTCCCTGCTGGGTTGAAATCTCGACCCGGGCTCTCGAAGACAATTACCGGTTTCTGCAAACGGCGGCTCCTCCAGGCGCGGAACTGCTGGCGGTCGTCAAAGCCGATGCGTATGGCCACTCCCTCGCCCTCTGCGCTCCCGCGGCAGTGCGGGCCGGCGCAAAATGGCTTGGTGTCACCAGCGCGGAAGAAGGCGCGGCCGCGCGCGCGCTTTGCCCTGAAGCCAGGGTGCTGATCATGGGCGGGATCTTCCCCGACCAGGGCGACGCCGTCATCCAACACCGGCTCACTCCCGCGGTGTGGGAACATTGGCAGTTAGACGAGCTTGAGCTTGCCGGCCGGGCGTGCGAAGCTCGGCCGCACTCGATTCCGGTTCACGTCGAAGTCGATACCGGCATGAGCCGCCAGGGCGTGACGCTGGACGATTCCGCATCCGACGCGCTCGGGTCGTTGCTGGCTCGGTTCACAGGCGAGTCTCCGCTGCGGCTCGAAGGCGCGATGACGCACCTGTTTGCCGCCGATGAGGTCGATGGCGCCATTACGGACGAACAACTTCGGCGGATGGGTGCGGCGCTCGCGCGGATCGCAGAGGCCGGCCATCGCGACCTGTGGCTCAACGTGGGCAGCTCCGCAGTCCTGCTTTCGAGCCAGGCCGGCGAAATTGGCGCTTTGGCATCCCGGTACGGGATGAAGGTGCTCATTCGCCCCGGTCTGGCGCTCTACGGCGTTGCCCCGCGGTTTGTGCCCGAAGAGCCTGCGACGGTGGCGGCCGCCCGCCCGCAACTGCATCCCGTGCTTGCCTGGAAGTCGCGCGTAACCAGCCTCCGCTCCGTTCCCGCCGGCGCGGTGGTCGGCTACAACGGCACTTTTGTTGCGACGGAGCCCATGCGCCTGGCCCTGGTCGCCGCCGGTTATGCGGACGGTCTCGACCGCAGTCTCGGCAACCGGTTCAGCCTGCTGGTTCGAGGTGAGCGCGCTCCGATCGCCGGGCGCATCAGCATGGACCAGACCGTCATTGACGTCACGGGGATCCCCGGCGTCGAATCCGGCGACGAAGTCGTGATCCTGGGGACGCAAGGGGACGACACCATCACGGCCTATGAACACGCCGATGCCTCCGGAACCATCCCATGGGAAGTTTTCACCCGCATCGGGCCCAGGGTGCGGCGGATCTCCGCCTGAACCGTTGCTATCGTGATTCCTTTCAACCGCATCCTGACAGACTTTGCCTTCAAAGTCCGGGTGAATCCGATAATCTGATTTTATGAAAGAGCGGACGATTACCGTCACCGAAGCGGCGCGCAACTTTGCCGACTGCGTCAATCGCGCCTTTTACCAGGGCACGACTTTCATTCTGCAGAAGAACGGAGTCGCCGTCGCCCGGATCGTTCCCGCCGAGCAAAAATCGACTACAGGCCGGGAACTGGCGGCGGCGCTTCATGAATCGCTCAAGGACTTCCATCTCGGCGAGGATGAAGCTACGGCGTGGCTCCATGAGCTCGAGGAGACTCGACGGACACTGCCCCGGCCGGTGGCGAAATGGCAATCCTGATCGATGCGGACACCATCCTGCAGGCCGAGCGAGGGCTCTTCGACCTTGAACGGTGGCTGTTGTCGCAGCCCGATGAGGAGTTCAAGATCGCGTCCGTGACGGTTGCCGAACTTTGGCACGGGGCCGAGCACGCCAGCGGCGCCCATCGCGCCAAAAGGCGTCTTTTCCTGCAAAACTTCCTGGCCAGATTCGAGTTTCTTCCCTATACCGAGCAAACGGCCGCGGAACACGCGCGGCTATGGGCGGAGCTTGAGTCCACCGGCCAATCGATGGGCGCACACGACATGATGCTGGCCGCCACGGCGCTGCAAACAGGCAGCTCTCTGGCTACCTTCAGCAAGCGGCACTTCGGCGCTGTCCGCGGTCTCAACATCGTCAGGCCCGCCTAAAGCTTCGCCGTTTGCGCAGCCTGTAGAAGCCGATTGCAACGCAATTGCTGACCAGCACGGTGCCCACGATCTTTGCGGCGTATGCCCGCGCGTCGACGACGCGCACGAAGGGGTAAGCGGAGATGAGCAGGCTGAAAGCCGTGGAGCAAAGACCCGCTATCGATGTCCACTTGAGCCACCGCGGCAGGCGCCTGCGCAGCGATGCGCGGCCCACCAGGGGAACGGCAAACATGGCCAGGTAGGCGATCTCGTAGTGAGTGGTGCCGGCGTTGGTGAGCAGTTGAAATGACTCCTGTGCGTGCACTCCCAAATCGGCCAGCACAATCAGCGCAAGGACGACTCCGGCCATGCAAAGGATGGAGTTCGACGGTGTGCGCCAGCGCGGATGGAGGCGCGTAAACCAGCGCGGGACGAGTTCGTCCCAGCCCGCGGTCATGGGCAGCCGCGTGGCGCCGGTAAAGATGTAATGAGATGCTCCGAGCAAGCGCAGCTCCAGCAGAAAGATCGCGGCCATTGCGAACACGTTGCCGGCCCCGCTCTGGCCAAGTGCGGCGCGCAGGGTTTGCGGAATGGGAGCGATAAAGTCGATGGTGTTTTGCGGCACGTAGGCTACGACCGAGCTGGTGCCGAGAATAAACATGGCGCAGATGACCGGCGAAGAGATCCACACCGAGCGGCCGATCGAGTCCGCCGGCTGCCTGCTCTCACCGGCAAGAATGGCAATGTACTCGAGTCCGCAAAGCCCCCCGAACATGATTTGACCAAACAGCGCGAGAGTGCGCAGGTCGCGCGGCGGCAACGCGAACGATAAGGGCGCCCAGTGCAGGTGGCGGTGCTGCGCCAATCCCCAGAGGGGAAGCAGGATCAGCGCCACGAAAACAACCAGCATGGCGATGCCGCCGATATTGTGAATCCACTTGCCGATGTCGAGCCCTCGCAGCGCAGCCAGAGCGATTGCGGCAACTATGAGCGCAACGATGGCCAGCGAAGCCAGACGGTTTTCGGGCAGCCATGCCGCCGCCGGGCCGATGAGGTAGGAGATTTCGGTTGGAATCGCGTAGATAATCGCCGCCGTCACCGCGATGCCGTAAACCAGAAGGTTCCATGCGGTCAGAAATCCGCCCAGATCGCCGAATGCCTGGTGCGCCCAAACATAAAGACCGCCTTCCAGGGGCATTTCGCGATTGAGGCCGATCACGGATGCGGCCATGGGCACGTAAAACACCGCCATGGCGCCGATCCAGAAGAGGGCTTGCGCGCGCCCCAGCCCCGCGGCCACTCCGACCCACGCACTGCCGACCACGCACAGAATCTGCGCCAGGACCAGGTCGCCCAGGCCAAGCTGACGCCGCAGGCCGTGCTGCGCCGTGGGCGAGGATTCGGTGTCAATCATCGTGGAGTGATGGTCGCACGCTGAAGCGCGCTCTCAAAAAGAAATCGTTTCTAGTGGTTCGGGCGGCGGCTTCTCTTACCCGATATACTCAGCTTTCGGGGCGCGCCGCCGGCAATGCTGCCGCTACTCGCCAGGAGAACCGTTCTTTGCCCTTTTCCCGCCGTCGATTTTTGCAGTCGCTTTCGAGAACCGCTCTCGTTTTATCTTTTGAAGACGTGCTGAAACTGGCGCGGCCGGCATTTGGTTTGGCACAACAGACCGCGCCGCAGAAGCCCGCGGGAGGCGCCCGCCAGTCGTATGAGGCGCAGGCGCGTCCCGCGCCCAAGGGCATCGCCTCGCCGGTAACGGGAACGCCGCTGGGCGTGCAGTTTGTCGATGTCGCCCGCCAAGCCGGGCTCAATGTGGAGACCACCTTCGGCGGCGAGCACCACAACAAGTACCTGCTCGAAACCACCGGCTGCGGCGCCGCCTTCTTCGATTACGACCACGACGATTGGCTGGATATTTTTCTGGTCAACGGCTGGCGGCTGGAGGGATTTCCAAAAGCCCACGAGCCGGTCTGTCACCTGTTCAAGAACAACCGCGACGGCACCTTTACCGACGTAACGCGCAAAGCGGGACTCGCGCGCTCCGGCTGGGGACAGGCCTGCTGCGTGGGCGATTACAACAACGATGGATGGAACGATCTCTTCGTGAGCTACTACGGGCAGAACGCGCTTTTTCGCAACAACGGCAACGGTATATTTACCGACGTGACCAAAGAAGCCGGCCTACTCGAATCGAAGCTGCGCTGGAACTCGGGCTGCTGCTTTCTGGACTACGACCGTGACGGCCACCTCGATCTCTTCGTCGGCAATTACATCGATCTCGACATCAAGACCGCGCCCACGCCGGAAGACGCCAACTGCACCTACAAAGGCATCCAGGTGGCGTGCGGGCCGCCGGGACTCGATGGCGGCAGGAACCTGCTCTACCACAACAACGGCAACGGCACATTCACCGACGTGAGCGAAAAGGCCGGGATGTGGAGTACGCTGGGCACCTACGCCCTGAGCGTGTGCGCGGCCGATCTGGACAATGACGGCTGGCCGGACATTTATGTTGCCGACGACTCGACTGCGGCGACGTTTTATGTCAACCAGAAGAACGGAACCTTCAAGGACCAGGCGATCGAAGCCGGCGTGGCCTATTCGCCCGACGGCAAGCCGCAGGCGGGCATGGGTGTTTCCATCGGCGATTACAATCGCGACGGTCTGCTGGACATTGTGAAGACCAATTTTGCGGGCGACACAGATTCTCTCTACCTGAATCTGGGCGAAGGCTCGTTCGACGACCGCACCTATCAGGCGGGCCTGGGCGTGAACACGCGGCTGCTGGGCTGGGGCGTGAGCTTTCTCGATTTCGACAACGACGGGTGGCTCGATATTCTCGTCGCCAACGGCCACGTCTATCCCGAAGTGGACGGCACGCAGGTGGACGCCGCCTACGCGGAACGCAAGTACCTTTATCGCAATTTACGCAACGGGCAGTTTGAAGATGTGAGCCTCATCGGCGGCAGCGGTATTACCGCGGCGGTCAAGGCGCGCGGCTTTGCTGTGGGCGATTACGACAATGACGGCGATCTCGACGCGATTGTGAATTGCGTAAACGCACCGCCGCAACTGCTGCGCTGCGACTCGACGCTGAAGCGGAGCTGGATCAAGATTCGCGTCGTGGGAACGAAAAGCAACCGCAGCGGTATAGGGGCACGCATCAAAGTCGTCGCCCAGACGGGCACGCCACTGCTGACCGCGAAGCCTGGCGCGCCGCTCACGCAGATCGATGAGGTGCGATCGTCGAACGGCTACTTCTCGGCCGGCGACCTGCGTGTGCATTTTGGGCTGGGCGATGCGAAAAAGGTAGCTCTGGTGGAGATTCGCTGGCCTTCGGGCGCGGTGGATGCGCTCAAGAACCTAGATGTGAATCGGCTTTATGTCGTTCAGGAGGGGGGGAGGATTTTGAAGACCGATGCGTTTACGCAGGCGAAAAACAAGACGTGAGGCAAGCCTAGTGTGGGGGGCCGGAAGTTCGTTGTTAATCCAGCATCCGAAATGCGGGTCCTTCGACTGCGTTTGGCTCAAAAAACGAGCCAAACTCCGCTCAGGATGACAAATATATCGTAAATATATATAAACAAGCAACATAATATTTTGATATCATCTATACAAGCCCTGCACAGATACGCAGAGTCAATGACTTGCCGGAAAAATCTGCACGGAATCTGCACAGGACGCATCGAAAAGAACAGAGGCGAACATGGCATTCGTCACCGACAAAGCGGAACTCAAGCCGGGCCTGGTTCTCTTCCGGCGTGGCGACGTGGATCATCGGATGTGGTATTGCCGCATGAAAATACCCAAAGCAGACCGCTACAAGACGGTTTCGCTCAAGACGACCGACATTGAGGTGGCGCGGGAACGCGCCTTCGACCAGGACGCAGACATCCGGTTCCGCTTAAAGCATGACGTTCCTGTGTTCAATCATCCCTTCCGCGAGGTGGGGCGATGACCGGCGCAGACCGCAGTTGGGCGCAGCAGTACCAAGTGAATGACATCGTGCGCTACGCGCGCAGCTCGCAGGAGACGGGCATTGAGAAAGGGGAATACACTCGCGTTGTCTCAGTGAATGCCCAGGAAAACACGCTGACAGTCCTGCGGACGAACGGGGAACAGACAACCTACGATCCGCGCCGCCAGATGGGTGTCTCTGTCTACCGGGAACAGGAGAAGGCATTTTCTGTAGGCGACCGCATCCAGTTCACCGCGCCCAACAATGAGATGAAGATTGCGAATCGTGAATTGGGAACCGTGGAAGGCATCGCGCAGGATGGCACGATGCGGTTGAAGCTGGAAAATGAACGCAGCATGAACTTCGATCCGCAGCGGCACCCGCATCTGGACCACGGCTACGCCGTGACCAGCTACTCCAGTCAGGGACAGACGGCAGACCGTGTGCTCATTCATGTTGATACGGAGCTTGGCGCAAAAGACCTGCTCAACAATCGCATGGCCTATGTCTCCGTCTCACGCGGCGCTCACGATGCACAGATATTCACGAACGACCGTGAAAAGCTCCCGCAAGCGTTGGGCCATGATGTTTCGCACCAGAGCGCCCATGCGCCGGAGCGAAAGCCGCCGCAGCCTGAGATCGCCCAGACTCCGAAGCAGGAACAGAGTCAAGGCATGGACATTGGATTGAGCCTCTGAAACATCAGGAACAGATGCGACAATCGTTTTGTCTGCTCCTCTGTTTCAAAGAGTCCACAGCAGCTATCGGTTGAATTTATACAATTTGCCTGCACAATTCCTACACAGCCAAAAAGGGCATAATTATCTTCCTAAAAATCAGCATGATATAAAAATCTACTCACCCGCTCAGGATGACACCTTTGTGGTTTAGCGAACTTCAGTCTTGTTTAATTGGCGAACTTCAGACTCGTTTGGTTAGCGAACATCGGACCGAGGACATTAGCAGTTCACCATTGTGACCGAGCAGCCGGCTCTAGCCGGTCGCCATTGCACCAGGAATTCGGTCACGGATGAGGACTCCATGCGGCGCATAGCTTCGAATTCGCCCTTTTTCTGGCTGAAGAGCAGCTTGCCGCGCGCGTTCAGGACGGCCAGCGCCGGGACTCCGCGCTCCAGCGGCACATCGTATTTTCTGGCGATCTCGACATTTTCGTCCATGTGGCCGATGTTGACGTGGACCAGGACGAAGTTGGCGTCGAGAATGGGCAGATTCTTCGCATCGTGAAAGTAAAGATCGAGCACCTGGCAGTCGCCGCACCAGTTGCCGCCGAAGTCGAGCAGCACGCGTTTGTGGGTTGCGGCCGCGGTTTTGAGGGCTGAGGCGATGTCGGCGCCGGCCTGGGACGGATCGGGATAAATGATGCGGCTGGCGGATTGCGCTGAGCCGGCAGCCAGCACCAGTACGGCGGCGATGGCGAAGAATTTGGCGGTCTTCATGGGGAAAGCCTCTCGAGTCCTCTTCCCAGTCTGCCACAGGCGATTCGAGTCTGCCACCGGCGCCCGCGGGCGGGTAGTGGATCAGTTTGAGCCGTCAATGGCCGCAGGGGCTGAAGCCCTACTTTATTTGGACCCGTCAACGTACGGGCTAAAGCCCGTACCCTTCAAAGTGAGCCACCAAGCTCTGGTGCACTACATTGCGGAGAGTTGAAAAATGGAGGCGGAGCGCACGCTGCACGTTGGGGCAATTGCCAAAATCCCGCAGCCGGGCGTTTACTTTGGAGTGTGGCCAGCGAACTGCGAAGGCGACTCGAGGCAACCGAGTTCCCCGACCTGGGAACGATGATGGAAGGCTACGCGCAGGCGGCGGCGCGGCACGCGTGGGATGAGTTCCGCCGGACACTGGATTTTTCTTCCGAATCGATCGACGTTCTGGACGAGGTTCTGGTCATGGTTGGCGAAAGCCCCGACGTCGACCTGGACTTCGAGGTGCGGCTTTGGGGCAGCTACCTGGGCGAGGTGCTGCGGCGGCGCTACGCCGGAACCTGGGAGATGACGCAGTATCCCGGCGGCGCGATTGCGGTTCCGGCAGTGGATGTGCGCGGATCGCGGCTTTTTCCGCTGTTGAAGGTGTACCGGCGGCTGACCACCGGAGAAGAGGACGATTTGCGGGCTTTCTTCGCCATGGTGACCGAACGGCTGGGCAGGCCGGCGCAGGTGAATTGAGGGCGGCAACAGACTGCCGGCACTGGAAAGACCCTATTGTGACAGAGCAATGACACCTCCGGAGCACAATCGAGGCGTCTTTGTGCGACAATAACCGTGTGATGGAGCGCGCCGGTACGCGGGCGTGCGGAGGAAATAGAAATGGGCGATCTACTTCAGCCTTGGCACCTGATTGTGCTTGCGGTTGTGGCATTCCTGCTCTTCGGCGCCAAGCGCCTGCCGGAGCTGGGCAAAGGATTGGGCGAGGGATTGAAGGGCTTCAAGGAAGGCATCAGGGGGGTCACAGATCCCGCACCGCCGGCGCCGCCCGTGCAGCAGCAGAGCGCAGCCGCCGCTCCGCCGGCCAGCACTCCCGCGGAGCCGAAGTCCTGAGCCGGGTGTAGGAGCCGCGGGGCGTCGGGACGACCCTGCCCGGCGGCTGAAATCGGATTTGCAATCTGGAAACGAAAGGCCTGTGCGCGTGCACGGGCTTTTTTGTCGGTGGCGAACTTTCTCGCCTTCGCAGTCGCGTGTCAGCGGGCGTCCAGCGCGGAGGGGTAGTAGCCCCTCTTGGCGATCACGTCCAGGCCGGACCGCTCCACGCGCACTTCAACGGAACGATACTTCCCGTCGATGAACGGTTCGTGCGTGTAATAACCGAGCGTGTATTGCGTACGCGCTTCCTCGGCGATCTTGGCGTAACTGTTCTCGATCCCGTTCACGCCGTTCTCCGCGTCCAGCGTTCCGCCGGTCAAGGTTGCGTAGCCGACCAGGCGATTGTCGTACATCTGGAAGGGCAAATGGAACCGGCTCAGATAGCCCTCGCCCCAGCGCGCGGAGTCGCCCACCAGGGTGCCGTAGACCGTGATGTTGTTCATCTGCAGATAGTGCACCACTTCCTTGTAGGTGGCCTTGCTGCCGGCCTCTTTGCCGTCGGAGACGACGTAAATAATGCGCCGGCGCTCCTTGGGACGCGTGGATAGCTCTTTGGCGGCGGCGAGAATGGCGTCGTTGAGGGTGTGAATCTCCTTGGGGATGGTAATGAAGGTGCTGTTTCCGGTCGAGCGGCCGGGCTGAATATTGGGGTCGATGCAGGAGCCATTCTGGGTGATGCTGCAGCCGGCCAATGGACCGGAGTTGATGGGCAGCAGCTCTTCGGTGCCGGTCTCCTTGGCCAGCGCAAATACCGCGGGGACGCGGGCGCTCTGCGCGCCGGTAAAGCCGCCGCGCTCCTGCGCGCCGTGGCTGTAAGAAAAGACGTCGATCTCGTCGTAGGGCGTGAGCGCGCCTTGCACCGAGGCCAGCGAGTCATTGACCTTGGCCATGACGTCGGAGGTCAGGCTCTGATCGATCACGAAGGCGACCGATAGAGCCGCCGCATCGGCGCTGAATATCCTCAGTTCCTGGCGCTGGCCGTTCTCGAAGACCCTGAAGTCCCGCCAGGTGAGGCCAGGGACCTCTTTGCCTTTGGAATCCTTCACTGTGACCGGAACGATGACCAGGTTGGTGTAGGTCCTGATGATTGCACCCATCTGCGCCGCAGTCGGCTGGTCCGGCGGCGCGGTTTGAAACTGATCCTTCGGCTGCGCGGAGGGTGGCTGGCTACCGGGCGGGGGCTGGGTCTGGTTGTCGGACGACGAGCTGGATCCTGCTGCTTCGGTTTCACCGGAACCGCTGCCGGGAGTGATAGGACCGGTCACTCCGTCCGCGCCCGCCAGCGAAGGAGCGGGTTGCGGCGCGGGAGCATCGGGTACGGACGAGGGCTGCTGTTGCCCGAAGACCGGTTTCGAGCCAAGGATGAAAATCGAAGCCAGCGCCAGCACTGCCAAACCAGGTTTCACGACCGTTCCTCCCAACTACCGCGTCTGGCGCGAGGGCACGTTCTCGGGCTCCAAGTGCCGGCAACGCCCCAATCCGCGCTGCTCCATCCGTCAGAGTATCAGACGCGACACACCGGCACAGGTTGCTCGCGCCCATTGGTACTGTGAAGTTTGGCCATTACCCCGCATTCAAAGAACAGGCGTATGCTTTCTTTGGGACCCTGAATCTCGTCTAATCCCACAAGAATGCCGTATTGCTGGAAAATCGCCGCTGTGCTGCTCGGTCTTCCGGTGTTGTCCGTGCCCGGATGGGCGCAGCTCGCCCCGTCGCCTGACGCGCCTCCGGTGAGCACTGCGCCGGCCCAGCCCGACGACAACCAGTCGGTGGAGACCCTCAAACTCAACGTCAACCTGGTGGATGTCGTCTTCATGGTCAAGGACAAGCAGGGCAACCTCGTCCCTCACCTGACCAAAAACGACTGCACCATCTCCGAAGACAAGGTTCAGCAGACAATCAAGAATTTCTCGGCCGAGACCGATCTGCCCTTGACGCTGGGCCTTCTGCTCGATACCTCGGGCAGCGAATACCGCACCCTGCCGCTGGAGCAGCAGGTGGGCAGCGAATTCCTTCAGGAAGTGCTGCGCAAGAAGGACCAGGCCTTTCTCGTCTCCTTCGACGTGAACGTAGATTTGCTCCAGGACTTCACCAACAGCGCGCATTTGCTCGCGCGGGCCATGGACAAGGCTGAGATCAACACCGCCGGCGGTAATGGCGCGGCGGGCATTCCCGGCGCCGGAGGGGGAACGGTTCCGATCTACGGCGATCCGAAGGGAACGGTGCTTTACGACGCCGTCTACCAGGCCGCGACCGACAAGATGAGCCAGGAGACGGGCCGCAAAGCCATGATTCTGCTCACCGACGGCGAGGACGAGGGGAGCGACCACAAGATCGGCGAGGCCATTGCCGCGGCGGAGAAATCGAACACGATCGTTTACGTGATTCTCATCGTCGATCGCGGCGCCTTTGGCTCCTTTGGTTACAGCGGCTACTCCGCCATGAAACGACTGACCGACGAGACCGGCGGCCGGCTAATCGACGTGGGCAACAATGGCAAAAAGCTCGAAGCGGCCTTCCAGCAGATTGAAGACGAGCTGCGCACGCAGTATCTTGCCAGCTATACGCCGACCAACACCAAGGCCGACGGGAGCTTCCGCCGCCTGAGCGTTGCGTGTGGCGACGGAATGAAGGTGCAGACGCGTCGGGGCTATTTTGCTCTGGCGCCCCAGGAACAGGAATAAGTACCGTCCAGGCGCACCTGCCGTGTCGATATTCAGGAGAATTGGCACCGCCGGATAGCCGAGAGACTCCGGCGCGCAATCTCCAAGTAATTCCAAACAGGCAATTTATCGATCTTTCCACGAGCTGAACTCTAAGCCCTGCGGCTGCATCCAATACTTTTGGAACGGGCGATCTGCGCCCAAAAGGGGGGCGAGGGAGCCGAATAGATCGAAGCGGAGGTTTCTCAATGAATCGAGCTACATTATTCGCGGTGGCATTCGCCACTCTTTCATTTTCCGCTCTTCCTCTGGTGGCGCAGGAAGGCGGCACACCCGGACAGCCGGCCGCGCCTCCCGCGGTCCGGGTCCCTGCAACCGGCACTGCGGCGGCCAGCGCCGCGGCGGCAAACGGCAACTCGCCAGCCATAGAAATGAAGCCGGTGAAGGCCGAACTGGTGGGCAAGCTGGACGCGAAGACAGCCAAGCCGGGCGACACCGTGGTGGTAAAAACCGAAGAGTCGGTGGAGACGGCCAATGGAACCGAGATCCCCAAGGGATCGAAGGTGATCGGCCACGTCACGCTCGTGAAAGCGCACAGCAAAGAGGAGCAGAACTCAGAACTCGTGGTTGAGTTCGACCACGCCCAGTTGAAGGGCGGGCAGGAGGTGCAGATCCATTCCATGATTCAGTCGCTTGCGCCCCCCGAATACGAAATGGCGAACAACTCGCCGGATAGGATGAGCGGGGCTCCGATGGGCGGTGCGCCTGCGAGCGGCGGGGCAATGGGCGGCAGCCGGCCTTCGACGGGCGGAGCAGCGACACCTGCTCCCAGCGGCAGCACGCCTGTAACAGCAGCTCCCGATGGGGGTGCCGGAAACCAGGGAAGCGCGAATACGGTCGCCGCAGGCAAGGTCGTTGCCGGCTCCGGGCCCAACGCCATTCGCACCACCTCGATTCCCAACGTGTATCTGGCCAGCAATGCCAACGGGGCCGTGTCGGGAACCCTGTTTTCGGCCAAAAGCAACGTCAGGCTGGATGGTGGAACGCAGATTGTGCTGGATGTAGCTGCGACTAACTCGCATTAACTCGGGTCGACAGGCGAGATAGCTCGTCAGTCAAAGCGAACAAGGCTGGAGCCAGGCTCTGGCCTTGACGTTCGCGCGCCTGGCTCGTTTCTGCACAACGTCTGTGTCTTCATTTCGAACACAACAATTACCTAAGTTCTCGCAATCGCGCAGATACTCTGCATCTAAGTCATGTGGCGCACGAGTTCCTTATCGACTAGTATCGTCAAAGGTCGAAGGAACTTTAGGCCTGTGCGAAAAATATTTTGGCGGCCACCCGCCGCAGCCAGGAGAGCCCGACATGATCACCACCGGCGCCGGGAACGAATGCTTCGAAATCAGTCCGCGCTTTCGTCAGACCATCGAAGCGCGGATCGTCCGCCTGGAGGCGGATGCGGCCGCGGATGAAGCACAGATTGGACTGCTGATGGATGGAGATCACATTCGCCGGCAGATGCGGCTGGTGGCCGTCGAACGGGCCGAGGCGGAGCGCATGAGAACGTTTCTCGAACGTTCGACGACACGGTTACAGCGTCCGCTGATCACGTTGTAACTCGTCGCTATCGCCGCCCGTCTGCGCAGAACGCGGAGCGACCTGCGCCGATAAGACCGCATCGACAGCGCGCCGGCGCTGCGAGTTCAGCTCGAAAATCTGGAGCACCGGGCGGGGATCGAACCCGCGCATACAGGTTTTGCAGACCTGCGCGTTAGCCGCTTCGCCACCGGTGCTTGAAAGACAGGGACTAAGGGGGCTGGTTCCTACTCCTTAGTCCCTCAGTCCCTTCTTCCTCACTTCAGCTCTTTCCTCGACAGATACCACGTCTCCACTTTCAGCCCGGCGCCTCCCCCGTTCACGCGCTTGGCCGCATCGGCCACCGTTGCCGGCGCGGGCACGATTACGTCGTTGCCGGGAGTCCAGTCGGCGCCTACGCTGACGCCGTTGGCGTCGATGGTTTTCAGTCCCTGGAAGATTCTGACGAGCTCGTCGATGTTGCGCCCGAGCTGCATCGGGTAATAGACGATGGCGCGGATGGTCTGCTTGGGATCGATGGCGAAGACCGCGCGCACGGTGGCCGTGTCGGAAGCCTCAGGATGCACAAGGCCGTAAAGACCGGCGACCTGCTGGTCGAGATCGGCGATCACGGGAAACTTGACCTCGATGCCGGCGTTCTTCTCGAGATCGCGCACCCAGGCGATGTGCGAGTAGATCGAGTCAATCGACACGCCGATCAATTGCACGCCCAGCGCGTCGAAACGGTCCCATGCGCGCGCGAATGCCACGAACTCGGTGGAGCAGACCGGCGTAAAGTCGGCGGGGTGCGAGAAGAGCAGCACATACTTGCCCTTCGAGGTGTAGTCGCTGAGGCGGATCACGCCCTGCGTGGACTTGGCTTCAAAGTCCGGCGCCGCCTCAAGGATGCGGGGAATCCGGCTTTCCTGAACGATACTCATCGGTTGCTCTCCTTCGTGGCGTTGCGGGGCGCGATTGCCGCTCCGCAACTTCGTGTCTTTCGGTTACTGCGCAGTTGCGCACAAAATGAAAAACCCACCGCGCCTCATGGCGGGTGGGTCGTCTGGAATCGAGATTCTTAAGTCTTAAGGAATCCAGCCCAGCGAACACGCCCGCGCGGCGCAGCCCAGACAGCAGCGGCACATACACATTGCGGGAGTGGAGAATCGGGCCATTGAATCCTTTGCCTGCCGGGCGCGCTCGTCGTAGCTTCAACCCAGCGGGTATCTGTAGACTAGAGCGGGACCGAGTGTGTGTCAAGCGCGCCAGTTTGAGCTGCCGGCGCCGGGAAGTGTCCGCGCGGCCCGGATGCGGCCAAAGCCTGTTGGCCTCCGATTTCAAATTTGAAACCGGGCGCGTTCCGCGACGGGAAGTGGCGTATTTTACTTGTGCCCGCGCTCCCCTCAAGCGAACTGCACACAGTATGCTCTCCGATAGACTGCACGAAACCAAGACAAGAATGGAACGGATTGCAGCCGAATCGGGGTGCAGGAGTGACGACGAAGCTCAATGTCGGGTGTGGGCGAAACATACTCCCTGATTGGATCAATCTCGATAGTGCCGCTCTGCCAGGGGTCGACGTAGTGTACGACCTTGAACACTGCGCGGAGCTTCCCTTGCCGCTTGAGGACCACAGCGTGGACGAGTTTCTGCTCTCCCATGTGATCGAACATGTACGGAATACTCTGCCTCTGATGCAGGAATTGCATCGCGTGGCCAAGCCGGATGCGAAGGCGACGATTCGCGTGCCGTATGGCGGCAGCGACGATGCGTGGGAAGACCCCACCCATGTGCGCAGCTACTTTCAGCAGAGTTTTGGCTACTTTTCGCAGCCTAATTACTGGCGAGCGGACTACGGGTATCGCGGCGACTGGCAAACGGAAAGGCTGTATCTGGTGGTCAGCAAGCAGGTCTACGCGGATATGGATGCGGGAGCCATCTTAAAAGACGTCATCGCGAAGCGCAACGTGGTGCTGGAAATGGTAGCCGGCATGCGCGCGGTCAAGCCCATTCGCCAGCCGCTCCGCGAGCTGCAGGTTGCGCCGCGGATTGAATTCGTTCTGACGTGATTGGGTCCACTCCGCATCAATGATCCTGCAGGGTGTTGGCTGGCGGAACTGTGGCGCTTGCGTTGCCGTTCAGCGAGCGCGTGGCGGCTTGCCGGTACTCGCTGGAAGCGGAAAAGTGCAGACTGCCCTGCTCAAGAATTCTCTCCGCTATCGCCGCTTGTCCCAATCGAGAACGCAGTGTCGCGGCCAGCAGATACAGTTTCATCTCCGCGCAGGAGGCGATGGCGCGCTCCGCCGCATCGGCCGCCGATTGGAGGTCCCGGGTCAGAAGGAGGGCCTTGATCAGGCGGTCGTGATTTTCCGGGAAGGCCGACGCATCCCTTGCGGCGTTCTTCATTTTGAGAAGTCCGTCCTTTTGGCCGAGGCGAACCTCGGTATAGCCCAGCTTGCTTTCGATGATCGAGACAGAGGCCGCCGTGGTAACGCCCGGATTCGCAGAGGCCTGGTGGAGCGCCTGGCGATAGCAGGCACGGGCCTCCTCGAGTCGCCCGCGGTCATGGAGATAATCGCCGCAGCGCTGCAATATGTTGAAAGAGAGCGGAGCATTCAAGGCTGCCATGCGGCCGTAGACACTGAGGGCCAGATCGTACTCGCCGCGGGCATCGTGCAAATGGAAGAGCAGGATCCATGCATCGAGCAGCATTGCGTCAAGCGCGACTGCGTTTTGCAGGCACTTCATGGCCGCGGACTGATTGTTGAAGCGCGAAAGTTCTATACCTCCCAATTCAAACCACGCCATGGCATTGCGCGGTTCTTCTCTTACCTTGGCCTGGCCCAGTTCACGGTAAAAGAGCGCCTTACCAATTTGAACTTCCTCACCGGCCAGCTGGCCGTAGTGCAGGATGCGAAGCCCGGAGTGCTCCACTCGGAGTCCGGAACTCTGCAATGCATGCTCGACGACCTCATGAATGCGGCCCGTGTAGCGGATCTGCGGGTCGCGGCGGAACAGCCGGCAGAGCTCATGCTCGGCCCAGGAGGGTGCGTGCCGGGCGCGCGGATTGCGGTCGGTGTTCGGCACCGATGTCGAGCCGCGGAATACCACATGCCGCTCGGGAAGGTAATTGCGGATGGTGAGAAAGTAGCCGCCGACGCCGTGGCTGCCTTGAAGCAAACTGGGAATTGCTGTGGCTGCCTGCGGAGATAGTTCTTCATCGGCGTCGAGCACCAGCGCCCAGTCGGCGGTGACCGGGTCCAGGGCTGCGTTGCGGGCATCCGCGAAGTGGTTGGTCCAGGGAAAGGCGACTATATTGGCGCCAAACTCTCTTGCAATGGCGAGGCTGTTGTCGGTGCAACCGGTGTCGGCGATGACGATTTGGGAGACCAGACCGGCCACACTCTGGAGGCAAAGGCGGAGGTCGTCTCCTCCGTTCTTTACGATCATCGACAATCCGATGGTTGGCATGGAACTCAAATAGTTCAGGTCGGGAGGGCTATGGCATTTTCCGCAATGATGAAGACCGGAGCTACCAAAGGCGAGCCGATTTTCCTCAAGAGAATCGACATCCTCCACTCTCGGAAAGTTCACAGTATTTCGGGAAATGCCTGAATTGCAGGCGAAGCCTTGACGGCGACAATCTCCATGCATGCGATATAGCGGTTACTCACCGAATAAGCCGCCGGCAGAAAACCGCAATCGCGCAGCAACCCCATCAAAGACCGGCGCGAGAAATTGTGGTAGTGCTCCATCTCGCCCCAGTAGGGATTGGAATTGCCGATGTCCATCTGTCGCCAACTGCTGCAATCGCGATTGGGGCAGGAGAGGTAGAGTACGCCGTTTGCGTCGAGCAATTGGCGAGCGTGCCTCAGGATGGCAACCGGGTAAGGCGTATGCTCCAGCAGGTCAGCCATGGAGATGACGTTGAGCGGAGTCTTACACTGCACACTCAAAAGGTCTGCCTGCTGCGCATGATAACCCAGCTCGCGTATGCGCCGCACAGCCTCTTCGCGCAGGTCGATCCCGGTAGCGGTGAAACCGAACTCATCGGCGGTAAATACCAGCCCGCCGGCGCCGCAGCCCACGTCAAGCCAACTGAGCCAGTTGCCGTTCAAGAGCCTCGAGCGGTCCGGCAAGGCCTGCAACACCATTTGAATAACGGGCGCCCAAAGCATGCGCTGCCGATCAAGGTCGCCGCCGGCAAGTTGAGACGGATGGGCCTTGCGGAACAATTCCGTCAACCCCGCTTCGGTGTAGAAGCTGTCGGTGAAGATGTGCTTGCAGCTGTCGCAGAGCAACCAGGTGAGGCTCTCGGGCAGCGGGGCATGCCAGGCGGGGTGGTTTTTGCAACTGGCCGCAGCGAATACGGTGAAACCGGGCGATCCGCAGAGAGGGCATGCCGGGTAGGGCGTCCGATAACGCTGGCTCTCGTCCACCAGACCGTTCTCTTCGATGGCCGGAGTGCCGACAGTAGCCATACATGGCTCCGCTGAAGTGAATTCGCAAGCGTTTGCGCACGTTGGCTGCCAACAGCCGTCAAAAGAGGTTAGGGCGTTCTCAGAAGAACCGCCATCGCTGTCGGAACGCGCGGCGTTGAGAAACTGGCGAGCGGACGACTCACCGTGCGGCGCACAATGCAGGTCGCGTCAGATGCTCGTCGGCTCGCCTTCGGTTCGCGCAATCACGGCGCTGGCCATGCAGTTGCCTACGACGTTCATCATCGTTCGGCCCATATCCATGATCGTGTCGACGCCGAGGATCAGCAGAATCGGCGCGGTGGGCAGCGAGATGGCGCTGGCCGTGGCCAGCAGCACCACCAGCGTGGCGCGCGGAACCCCGGCGATGCCCTTGCTGGCCACGACAAGAATTGCGAGAATCGCGATCTGCCTTCCCAGGGTGAGATGGATCCCCGCCGCCTGCGCCACAAATACCGCGGCCATCGACAGGTAGACGCTTGACCCCGTCATGTTGAAACTGTAGCCGGTGGGGATCACGAAGGAGACGATCCAGCGCGGCACGCCAAACTCCTCCATGCGCTCCATCGCCAATGGCAATGCGGCTTCCGACGTGGTGGTGGCAAAGCCGATGGCCGCCGGCTCGCCTACGGCGGCCAGAAACTTTCGCACCGGAATGCGATAAATCAAGAGGATGGGGAGTAAGACAACTATGCAGAACACCGCCAGCGCGCCATAGTAAGTGAGTACAAGCTTGCCGAGCGGCAGCAGAGTTGCCGGCCCGGTTCTTCCCGTGGCGTAGGCGATCGCCGCTCCGGCGGCGATGGGCGCCAGATACATGATGAAGCGCGTCATCTGAAACACTACGTCGGCCAGCGATTGCAGGACCGTGACGAGAGGCGCGCGCTTCGGCTGGGGCAAAAGCGCCAGCGCGCAGCCGAACAGGACAGAAAAGATGGCGACCTGCAGAATCTGATTCTGCGCTACCGCTTGCGCGATGTTCTCCGGAAAAATATCGAGCACTGTCTGCTGCCAGGTGTGCGCCGGCTGCGCCGCTGCAGCCGAGGTCTCCGCGGCCGGCGGAACTTGAACGCCCCAGCCGGCGCCGGAGAGGTTCATCGCGAAGGTGCCGATGATCAGGCCCAGCGTGGTGACCACCTCAAAATAGATGAGCGACTTGATGGCGACGCGGCCCACGGAACCCAACTGGCCGTGCCCCGCAATGCCGGTGGTGATGGTTGCGAAGATCAGCGGCGCAACGATCATGCGGATGAGGCGCAGAAAGAGGTCGCCGGGCAGGCGCATCTCAACTGCAATGCCGGGCGCGTCGACACCGATCTCGATTCCCGCCAGCATGGCGAGAAATGTCCAGGACATCAGCGAAGGTTTTCGGATCGCAATGGCGGTGAAGCACGCGATGCCCAGCCAGCGCAGCGCCATGCCGATTCCCGGATGGGCGAGCAGGCCGGCGGCGACACCCGCGACCAGAAGGACCGCACGGGCCAAACCGACATTTAGCATGAATCTGCCTTTTGTACGCGAGTTGGCGGCAAGGCGAGTGGTCATCGGGCTTGAATCTATCGACTCTCGCATCCTTTGCGGAACAATTCAAGCCGGCTGGTGGGGCGGACGCGCTTCAATGCTCAAAGCGTCCGCATCCGCGGCGCCAGTCGCTCCAGCTTCATTGCTTCGGCGGTCACATCGGTGTATTTGAGCCCCGCGCCGGTGTTGAACAACACAACGCGGTCTGAATGTTTAAGAAACCCGTCGGCCAGCAAGCGGTCGTATGCCGCAGTGGTGCTGGCACCCTCAGGAGAGAGAAAGATGCCTTCATTCCTGGCCCAATCGAGTATTGAAGCTAGAATCTCTTCGTCGCTCACGGCGAGGGCCAGTCCGCCCGACGCCCGTACGATATCGAGAATCAATCGATCGCCATAGGGCTTGGGCACGCGCAGGCCCGAGGCGAAGGTAGTGCCGTTCGGCCACATCTGGCTCACTTGGGCTCCTTGATCGAATGCGCGAGCCACGGGGGCGCATCCGGCCGCCTGCACCGCGATCATCTTGGGCCGCTTGCCCGGGGCGACCCAGCCCAGCTGCTCCAGCTCTTCAAATGCCTTCCACATGCCGATAAGGCCGACACCGCCGCCGGTGGGATAGAAGACGGCATCGGGATACTGCCATCCCAACTGCTCCACCAATTCGTAGCCCATCGTCTTCTTGCCTTCGACGCGGAACGGCTCCTTGAGCGACGATATGTCGAACCACCCCTCTTTTTCTTTTTTCTCCTGCACGAGGCGCGCGCAATCGGAGATGAGCCCATCGACCAGCACCACGTTGGCGCCATACGCAATCGCCTCGACATAGTTGGCGAAGGGCACGTCACGCGGCATGAAGATGTGCGCCTCGATTCCTGCTGCCGCCGCATAAGCAGCGAGGGCGCCGGCAGCGTTGCCTGCGGAAGGCACGGCGAGCTTGCGCAACCCGTAATGCTTCGCCATGGTCACGGCAAGCGCCAGCCCACGCGCCTTGAAGGTCCCGGTGGGGTTCGCGCCTTCTTCTTTGAGATACGCTCCGCCGTATCGCCTGCTGCGCAACATCGGCGTCCATCCCTCGCCGAGAGTTACCGGCGCAACATCGGGGAGGACGGCTCGATAGCGCCACATGCCGGCCGACGGCAGCGTCGACGGCCCTCCGACAACACCGCGTGCCGACAAACCGCGGAGCGGAGAAAGATCGTAGCGCACGAAGAGCGAACCGGCCGGCGGCTCGGGGCATTGCGGACACACGGTCTGCGGAGTTTCCGCAGAGACGTGCGCGTGGCAGCGCGCGCATTCGAGATAGGCAATCGGTGGCATCGGACCTGGTGGGCTCCAAAATGAGAGTTTAAATGAGCCGATCTGACTCGCAGTTGGCGACTGCCAAATGAAGGGGGACCGCTCACATTCAGCAGGGTCGCCGTCGCCGCGCCACCAGCGATTCAATTCCGTCGAGAATGCATTCGATGCCGAAATCGAGGCTGTTTGCCGTTCCGGAACCGAACAAACCGGACTTGATAGCTGCCGCCAATGCTGGGAACTGGCCGCTGTGCTGTTCGAGCAACTTCGCAGTAACCGACACCCACTGCTTGGCCGGAAGGCCCTGTCCGCCGCTGCCCGTGAACTCCGCGTGGCTGCGCACGTGGCCGATCAATACCAGGAAGGCCTGGTGCGCTTCGCGCGCCGACAGTCCGCTCGCGGAGAGTAAACCCACTGCTGCGTCGAGCCACGCGAGTTCGTTCGGTCCCAAAATCCGGCGGCGCGCGGAGGTGGCCTGAAGAAACCACGGGTGGTTCTGGTAAATGGCTGAACAACTCCGGGTCCAATCCTTGAGTCTCGACCTCCATCCCCTTGCTTCCCGGCCCAAGCCCGGAACAGGCCCGCCGGCGGTCTCGATCATCAGATCGATCAGCGCCGTCTTGCCGGGGAAATACCGGTACAACGCCATCGTGGTGAGGTGAATCTCGCGGGCAATCCGCTGCATGGAAACGGCATCCAGTCCTTCGGCGTCCGCCACGCGGATCGCGGCGCGCGCAATCCGCTCCGCGCTCAGCGTCGACTTCGGCCCTCGGCTCCCGCGTTCCGCTACACCCCACAGCAGCTTGACGCTGCGCGGCATCGTCGCGAGAGTCTTGGTCTTCTTTGCGTTCTCGGTCGACACTTTCGATTCTCGCTTCGAAGGTTCAATTTCGATTCTACGCTGCTCTTCGGTTTTCATTACTTAATTGTGTATTATATACACAATTAAAGGAGAATCGATATGAACTGGATCGCCCCGGCGAGTCTGGCGGCTGCGGCCGCTGCGCTGCCGATGGTTTTGTTAGTGAATCGCTACCTGCACCGGCGAAGAACGACTGCCGCGTTGCGGATTGGGAGCGCCAATGGGATTTCCGAAGAGCGCTTCGTGAAGATCGGAGGCATTGAGCAGTGGATCGGTATTCGCGGAGAATACCGGGACAACCCGGTTTTGCTCATCGTTCACGGCGGGCCCGGGTCGTCATGCAGCATCTTTACGCCACTCATCCGAAGCTGGGAGAGACACTTCACCGTGGTCCAGTGGGATCAGCGCGGAGGCGGGAAAACGCTGCGGCGAAATGGCCAAGGCGGTACGGGATCGCTGACGATGAACCGCCTGATCGAAGACGGCATCGAGGCGGCCGAGTTCCTGTGCTCTCACTTGCGGCAGAAAAGAATCGTCCTGATGGCCGCATCTTTTGGCTCGACATTCGGACTATCGATGGTCCGGCGCCGCCCCGATCTGTTCAGCGCTTATGTCGGCTCGGATCAAAACGTAGGACTGGCGGGAAGGGGCGCGAGAGACCATCAGGCAGCCATCGAGAGGCTCCGCGCACTTGGGCTCCATAAAGGAGTCGCTGCCCTCGAGCGAATCGGCCTGGATCCCGGGCGCTGGTCTGCGAAGGACTTCTTCTCCGCCGCACGGTGGGAAATGAGGTCGGAGCCACGCACATGCGCGAGGATCATGAAACTGCTCCGAGATTCCATCTGGTTTTCTCCGGCGCACACGCTGCTCGACATCAAATACTTCTTCACCGGCATGAACTATTCGATCGAACAGCTTTTTCCTGAGGTTCCGGGTTTCGACGCCTGGCGGGAGGGCGTCCATTTCGACGTTCCATTTTTCATTTTTCAGGGAGAGAATGACGTGCTCACACCTACCGCTTCCGCGGAGGCGTTTTTTGTGGATGTCGTCGCTCCCGTGAAGGAAATGGCGCTGATTCGCGACGCAGGACATTTCGCCGCGTTCCTGCAGCCGGAACAGTTCCTTCGCGAGTTACTGGCTCGCGTGCGCCCTGTTGTCGTCTCAGCGGATCGCTCAATTGCCGCATCGAACGCGGTGGCAGGAGAGCCCCGCGCCGATCGATCCGTTGCAACATCAAGATGAGGAGACGACTGCGGCCTACTTCTTCTGAAGCCTGCTCGTCGCCAGTTTCTCTGCAGTCTTCAGCGCATCGGCGGCGGGCACTTTCACGTTGGGCTCCACACCGACTTCCGCCCAGCCGCGTAGCGCACGAAGAGCGAACCGGCCGGCGGCTCCGGGTATTGCGGACACACGGTCTGCGGAGTTTCGGCGGAAACGTGCGCGTGGCAGCGCACGCATTCGAGGTATGCAATTGGCGGCATCGATTCGCGTGGACTCCAAAATGAGAGTTAGCCGACGCGGTTTTGACTCGCGGCGGCCCGGTGGCGGAAACTTGGGGTTCCCGGATAAAGGATCAATCGAGGAGGATCGAATGACCATCAGTGAGACGTTTTTACCTGAGTTCGACCGCGAGATGAAGTGTGCGCGGCGGACTCTGGAGCGCATTCCGGAAGACAAGCTGGAGTGGAGGCCGCATCCGAAGTCGATGACCCTGGGCCAGCTCGCGGGCCACGTTGCAGAGATACCCGGATTGGGCACCGCTGCATTAAAGACGCCGGGAATGGACTTTGCCGCGCGGCCGGAGGGCTACAAGCCGCCTGTCGCGGAATCGCGGAAGCACGCGCTTGAAATGTTCGACGAGAATGTTGCCGATGTGCGCGCCGCGATCACCGAAATGAACGACTCGCAATGGGCCGAGCGCTGGAAGCTGTCGGCCGGAGACAAAGTATTCTTCCACGGCCCGCGGGCGATGGCCGTGCGCGCGCTCATGTTGAGCCATCTGATTCATCACCGCGCCCAATTGGGTGTGTATCTCCGCCTGAACGACGTGCCCGTGCCTGCGGTGTATGGGCCATCGGCGGATGAAGGTCCGTTCGCTGGATGAAGGGCCGGGAAGCGCGCATCGAGAGATCGCCTTGAGCAGCCAATCGCCGCTCTCTCGACGCAGTACTGAAAGCGCTATTTCTTTTTGAGCTTATCTTCGGCCAGCTGCTCCGCCTTCTTCAGCGCATCGTCGGCGGGCGCCTTCACGTCCGGCTCCACGCCGACTTCCGCCCAGCCGTTCGGACCGTAGGGATTGATTGCTTTGACTTCGGGAATCCCGATTCCGAAGTGATCGTCGATGCGATGGAACACTCCCGCGTGCGCCGCGCCTGCCGTCGTCTCGCCCACGATTGTGGCCCGCTTCAGCATCTTCAGGTCGTAAGTGAACTGCTCGGCGCCGGAGATGGTGGAGTGCGAAACCAGCACATAGGCCGGCTTGTCCGCAAGCTTGTTGCCGGGAACGGGCGATTTTGTAAAGGACTGCTCGGTTGTGGCTTCTCTCGGGTTGAACCAGTATTCCGGATGATCGAACAGGTAGGCGGCGATCAGCGCGACCATATTGGGCATGCCGCCGCGATTGTCGCGCAGGTCGAAGACGATGGCATCTGCGTTGTTCAGCCTGGCCATCGCCGCCTTCGCCTTTTGCCCGCAGAACTCGACCTCGGGAAACGAGTTGAGTTTGAAGTAACCGATGTTGTGTGGAAGTATTTCGACTTTCTCGAACGTGCAATTCTGCTGCTCCAACATTCTTCGATAACGAGCGAGGTCGTCGGGCGACGGTCCGCGCGACATATCGGGCAGAGATTCAGAACTGTAGATCAAGTCGAGGTACAGGTCGTGGCTGATATCTCTCATTTGCGTGGTGAGCAGATGGGCAAAGGCTGCGCCGTCTCTTGCATCAGCTTCATCGCCGGCTTTCTCGTGCGCTAGCAGCGCATCGGCCATCTTCTGCGCGACGTTGTGGTCGAAGTAATGTTCCTTGAGATCCTCGATCACGGCCTGCAAGACGCGCCGCTGCTCGGCGGAATCGACCTGTGCAGGCTGGGGCGCCGAGCCTACCTGAGCAGAAGTCGCGAAGCCCACGGTCATCTGTGCAGCGCCGGCAACGATGAGAATAAGCGAGACGACTCCAAGGATCCGCATATCATTCCAATCCTGATGATGGGGGCAACAAGGAGTTGCACCTGTTCCGCCTGCCTCATAATAGCGATATGCCCGAAAGAGATGCGGAGCTTCCGTATTTCGTGGTTGATGTCTTTACCACCACGCCGCTCGCCGGCAATCCGCTGGCGGCCGTTTTCGACACAGTCGGGTTGAGCACCGAGCGCATGCAGGCCATTGCGCGCGAGTTCAATCTGTCGGAGACCACGTTTATTCAGCGCCGGCCGGCCGAGATCGAAACCGCGGAGGGCGTGCGCGTGCGCATCTTCACGCCAAACGAGGAGCTGCCCTTCGCCGGCCATCCCACACTGGGCACGGCGAGCGTGCTCAAACTGCATGCGCCGGAGACCATGCGCCACGACACCGTAACGCTGGCGCTCAACGTCGGCCCGATACCGGTGCGCTTCAGCGGCGACGATCTCTTCGGCGAAATGACGCAGCGCGATCCGGAGTTTGGCGGGGAACTCGATGCGGCGGGGATTGCGCCGCTGGCCGGCCTGGCGCCCGATGACTTCGATCCCGCGCTGCCGCCGCAGGTCGTTTCCACTGGCAACGCATTTGCGATCGTAACGCTGCGATCTGTGGAATCGCTGGCGCGGTTGAAGGTAAATCAGGAGAGGGCCACGCCGTGGCTGCGCGAGCGTGGCGCGCGTTGGTTCTATGCATTGGCGCCAGTTGCCAATCCAGAGAGCCGCTCGGCGCAACCGCGGGAGTATCGCGCGCGCATGCAATTCTACAGAGGCGAAGATCCGGCCACTGGCTCCGCGGCCGGCCCGGCGATCGCTTACCTGGTAGCGCGTGGAGCGGTGCCTTCGGGCGAGCGCGTTCACCTGCGCCAGGGTTTGGAGATGGGCCGGCCGAGCGATCTCTTTCTCTCCGCGCAGAAGCATTCGGGCAAGGTCACGGATGTGCGCGTGGCGGGCAGCACTGTCGCCGTGGCAAAAGGCGTGCTACTTTCTGCTTAATGCACACAGTTTCAAGAGGATTTCATCAACCCAAGTGACTGTTTGTGTTAGAGCTAGCAAATCTGCCCCTGTTTCAGGGCTGTTTTCACGCCCTTTTCGCCTGTCATTCCCTCTATGCACGAGCCGCCGCGCGCCGTAGTCTTCACCTTCATTGAAGCAATGCAACCGGTAAGAATCGCCGGTCTGGCCTCAGCTCTCAACACAATCTGACTGCGAGCGAAGACTTGGTTTACTGGGCATCGAATGCGCGTGCCCCACGGCGGGTATTGCGCGCCTTGCATGAGCGGCGCGCGCAATGCCCAGGGGGATAAGGCCGCGTCGTCGACGATCCAGCAGCAGGCTTCGTGTGCAGCCGCAAGCGCGGGAATCGCCTCCACCCCTCGGCCGTGTGAATCGGCCCGGGGATACGCTCCCGCGAACCGAACAAATCGAAAGAAGGAGTGAATCACCTTACCATGCGCCCTAAGAAGATCATTCTCTGCGTCGACGATAACGAGCAGGACCTTTCCGTTTTGAAGTTCATGCTGTTCACCAATGGGTACAAGGTGGTCTCGGCCACCAGCGGGCCTGAGGCAATCGGCATCTTCGGTGAAAACCAGGTCGATCTGGTGCTGGCAGACCATGCCATGCCGCAGATGACCGGCGGTCAACTGGTCGACCGCCTCAAGAAGATGGCTCCGCATGTGCCCATGATCCTGCTCGGCGATCCGCAGAGGATGAGTGGCGAGATTCACGCGGCCGACGCGCTGCTGGCCAAGAAGAGCTGCTCGCCCCTGGAGCTTCTGGAACGCATCAAGGTGATGTGCACGCGCAAGCGCGGCCCGCGCAAAGGCACGCAGCGCCTGGCGCCGGTAGAACAGCAGCTGGCTGTGGCCTCGTGAGAAAGGCAGGGAACAAGGGAACGAGGGACCTAGGGAACGAGGGAACAGGTGTTCAGCATTCAACAATTGGCTGATCGATCCCGGACATCCGCGAAGTCTTCGGTGACCGTCGCGGCTGGCAGACTCAGTCTGTTCTCTGTTCCGTCGTTCCCTTGTTCCCTAGCCCCTAGCCCATAGCCCTAGTCCCTTAGTCCTACGCCGCCCAATGTTCTCTCCTTGCCAATACCAACCCTCTTGACGACTCCGCGGGACAGTGGTCATACTCACCAACTGTGTTGGGTGTGACCTGTTTCTGTCGCCGCCGGCGGGAGTCGGCTTTTTATGGATCTTGTCTTGGTACGCCTTCTTTTTGTGGTTCTGCTGGCGGGAGTCTGTTACTTCCTCCAACCATTCGGTCTTTCGCGCTGGGCGGCTGCGGGGGTGGGCGCGGCCGCCGCCGGCGCGGCAATCGTCTTTGAACTGCGCGTGCGGGCTCTCACCTTGCGGCGGCTCATCGGGGCCGTAGTGGGGAGTGTGCTCGGCATCTTCGGCGCGGCGCTGTTTTGCCTGGTTCTCCGCTCCGCGCCCCTCGCGAGCTCGACCTCGGCCGTGCTGCAGATCTTCGTATTGCTGCTGATGACCTATGTGGGCCTTACCGTCGGCGCCAGCAAGGGCGACCTGTTGAATCCGGCGGCGCTGGGAACGGTCTTCAGCGGCGAACGGCCGGTGCGCCGCGCCGCCAAGGTGCTCGATACCAGCGTTATCATCGACGGGCGCATCGCCGACATCGCCGAAGCCGGGTTCATCGACGGGGTGATGGTGGTGCCGGAGTTCGTGCTGCGCGAGCTGCAGATTGTGGCCGACTCGACCGATGGTTCAAAGCGGCAGCGCGGCCGGCGCGGCCTGGATATGTTGCAGCGCATGCAGTCGAACTCCGCCATCGACGTGCAGATCGTCCCCGACGATTTCCCTTCGATTCGCGAAGTAGACCTGAAGCTGCTGGAGCTGGCCAAGAAGTGGGAGGCCAAGGTGGTCACCAACGACTTCAACCTGAACAAGGTGGCCCACCTGCACCGCGTGGAAGTCTTGAACATCAACGACCTGGCCAACGCGCTCAAGCCGGTGGTGCTGCCCGGCGAAAAAATGAACGTGCTCATCCTGAAGGAAGGCAAGGAGTATAACCAGGGCGTGGGCTACCTCGACGACGGGACGATGGTGGTTGTCGACCATGCGCGGCGCATGATCGGCCGCTCCGTAGAGATCTCCGTGACCAGTGTGCTGCAAACCGCCAGCGGCAAGATGATCTTCGGCAAGATGGACGAGAACGGCAAAACCGGCGAGACGCCGCGGCCCAGCCCGATTGAGCTGGCGCACTGAGCGCATTCCGCGATAATGATTGAATGATCGATGAATCGCTGCGCCAGGAGCTTGTGGCGATGCGCGAAGAGGATTTGCGCGTCCGCGACGAGCTGATGGCGAACGGCGAGCTGGGGGGACCCTACGTCCCACGGATGGAAGCTGTTCACCTTCGCAACGCGGCGCGATTGCGGGAGCTGATTGCGATGCATGGCTGGCCTGCGGAAGATATCGCCGGCGAGGATGGAGCCAAGGCGGCCTGGTTCATCACACAACACGCGGTCGGCGAGCCGGAGTTTCAGCGCCAGGCGCTGTCACTGCTCCAGTCCTGCGCCGCGGAGGGACGAGTGCCCGCGTGGCACGCCGCATATCTCGAAGACCGCATCGCCTTCCACGAGGGCCGTCCGCAGCGATTCGGTACGCAGTGGGTCGACGAGCCCAGCGATGGGCGCACGCGGCCATGGCTCCTTGCCGAGCCGGATCGAGTGGATGAACTGCGGGCATCGGTCGGCCTCGGGCCCTTGCATCCGATCCCCGAACCCGGTCAGGCGCTGCCTGCCGAACAACGCCGTCAGTTGGAAGAGACCTCCGATTGGTGGGAGAGATGGTTTGTCAGCAAAGGCTGGCGACAGGGCTGAGGCCTGTCTGCGCCAGCTTATACCGCATGGCGGGTTATGAGCGATCCAGCAATTGAGACAGATTCCGCTTCACATCCGGCCACTCTGTTGCGAGGATCGAATAGCGCACCGAGTCGCGTGGCGTGAAATCCGCAGCCAACCGGTGAGCCCGGAGAATTCCTTCGAACTTCCCGCCGATCCGCTTGATCGCCGCCCGCGAGCGCTGGTTGCGCGCGTCGGTGTGCAGGCAGACGCGGAGCACCTGCCACGATTCGAAGGCGTGCGTGAGCATGAGCAGCTTGGCTTCGGTGTTGGCGCCAGTGCGAATGGCATCGCCGCTGAACCAGGTGTAGCCGATCTCGCAGGCGTCGGGATCGGTGCGGCCGTGGCGTTCGTGGCCCTCGGGCCAGGCCCAACGCTCGATGTTCCAGAAGCGCGTGGAACCGATGATCGTCCCGTCCGTGCTGCGGATGATTGCGAAGGGCACGGCGGTGCCGGCTTGCTGCCATTCGAGAGCGGTTGTAATTTAGTTTGCGGCCCCATCGAACCCTTGCGGGACCGGGCTCCATTGGTAAAGTGCCGGATCGGCTACAGAAGCAGCGGCAAGTCGATCGGCGTGGCTGAGTTCGAGCGGCTCCAGGCGGACGAGCCTGCCCGAGAGGACAAAACTCTCTCTGATCACGGCTTCCAGTATGGCGGAAACACGTTGCGCGATCCAACCGTCCTCAATGGGCAGAGAGCCTCATTCGTAGCAGCGCCAGACTTCCTCGAGATCAAGGACGAAGCCGTCGACGGGACCTTTCCCGGCAATATTGTTCCCCGATTCTAAGCGCGGCGAGGCGCCGGGCTCATAGATGTGGACCTGCTTCGTCGAGGGATCCACGAGCCAGCCGAGTTGGACGCCGTTGGCAATCCAGGATTCCATCTTTTGCTGAACGGCAGCGAGGCGATCGCTCGGTGGCCGCATCTCGATCACGAATGCAGGAGCGAGATGCAGAAAATGATCGCGCTGTTCGCGGGTGAGGCCTTTCATTTGTTCGGCGGTAATATATGCCGCATCAGGATTGAGCATTGAGCCGTCGGGCAAAAAGAACCCGCCGCTCGAATCGTAGACTCGGCCGCGACGATGCTGAATCCACCAGTTACCGAGCTGCCGGCTGATTTCGTTGTTGCCACTGCTGGTCGAACATCCTGCCGGTGCGTTCACGAGAATGATCCCTTCCTTCGTCCGCTCGAGAAAAGCGGATTCGGTGCGCTCACACAGCCGCTCGAACTCTTCATCGTTCAAAGGAGGATCGAAAACGATGCTCCGCGGGGGCAGGGCCGGGATTTCAAGAATCGCAGTTGCCATTCAATCAGCTCCGCACCTCAGTATTTTCGCACCGAGGGATCGATCTCGTCGCTCCAGGCCAGAATCCCTCCGGCAAGGTTGACGACCTTGGGATAGCCGGCCTGCTTGAGGAACTCGGCGATCTTCT
Organism: Occallatibacter sp.; assembly: GCA_049676965.1. Classification (GTDB taxonomy): domain Bacteria; phylum Acidobacteriota; class Terriglobia; order Terriglobales; family Acidobacteriaceae; genus Telmatobacter. Next base: position 15,534 of record JBAUBR010000140.1, on the reverse strand, counting down.
GGCTGCGGCCGCCGCTGCGGCACTGCACCACGATCTCGCGGTCGCGGTCGATCTCGGCGAGGCGCTGCGGCACATCGTTCTGGGGAATCAGCTTTCCGCCAATGTTGGCGATCTGGTACTCGTAGGGCTCGCGGACATCGAGGATGAAGACGTCTTCGCCCGCGTCGAGCCGCCGCTTGAGTTCTTTCACGGTGAGTTGCGGAATGCCGTTTTTCATGGCTGCCTGCTGTGGAGTTTCGTGCGCGATGCCGCAGAACTGGTCGTAGTCGATGAGCTGGGTGACAGTGGGGTGCGTGCCGCAGACGGGGCAGTCGGGATTCTTGCGCAGCTTGAGCTCGCGGAAGCGCATGTTGAGCGCATCGACCAGCAGCAGGCGGCCGATCAGCGGCTCGCCGTTGCCGAGGATGAGCTTGATGGCTTCAGTGGCCTGGATGACGCCGACGAGGCCGGGCAGGATGCCCAGCACTCCGCCTTCGGCGCAGCTCGGGACGAGACCGGGCGGCGGCGGCTCGGGGTAGAGGCAGCGATAGCACGGGCCCTGCTCGGTGGCAAATACGCTGGCCTGGCCCTCGAAGCGGAAGATCGACCCGTAAACATTGGGTTTGCCGAGAAGAACGCAGGCGTCGTTGACCAGGTAGCGCGTGGGAAAGTTGTCGGTGCCGTCGGCGACTATGTCGTAGTCCTTAAGAATTCCGAGAGCGTTGGCGCTGGAGAGCATGGTGTCGTACTTGACGACGTTCAGGGCGGGATTCAGCGCCTTGAGCTTCTCTTCTGCCGAGTCGAGCTTCTTGCGGCCAATGTCCTTGGTCGAGTGAATGATCTGCCGCTGCAAATTGCTCGCGTCGACCACGTCAAAATCGACCAGTCCCAGAGTGCCAATGCCGGCTGCGGCAAGATAAAAGGTCAATGGCGATCCCAGCCCGCCGGTGCCCACGCAGAGCACACGCGCGGCTTTCAGCTTCTGCTGGCCCTCCATGCCGACTTCGGGCAGGATCAGGTGGCGTGCGTAGCGGGAGAGATCGTCGGTGGTGAGTTCGGGCAGCGAAATGGGTTCAACTGTTGTGGGCATAATCAGTTCTCGTATCGGACTCAGAGGTTCACATTTTCACAGCGCGCTCCGCAGGCGCGTCTGCCCTGAGCGGCAAGCCCCCGGCAATGGACGGAATGATGGAGAGGGTGTCGGCGGATTTTACCGCCGTCTCTTCCTTTGCCGGAAGATAGCGGACGTCTTCATCGTTCAGATACAGGTTAACAAAAGCGCGAACTTTGCCGTCGCCGTTGAAGAGGTGCTTGCGCAGGTCGGGATGGGCCGCGGTAAGCGTTTCGAGCGCCGCAGCCACTGTGACGGCTTGAATCTCAATGGCATTTTCGCCGCCCGCGTAGGCGCGCAGTGGAGTTGGAATATAGATGGTCATGTACGGAGTTCCTCGCCGGCTTCCATCCGGCTGCTGCACATCCAGGACGAGTATCGTCGAAGATTATCGACGCGGAGTTGACGCGGTCATCGGCACCCGGCAACATCGCGCGAACTTCAAAATAAGCATCCTCATCCTCGAAACACCGTAACTATGGGATTCAGTAGCCCTGCTTCCCGATGCTTTCATCTTCCACTACGATTGTATCCGGTTCAAATCGTTTGTCTTCTTCGGTTTCTCCAACCAGCAGAAAAGAGTTCGTGGTCACGGCCCTGCCCTTTGCGACTTCGGTAATCACATAGGAGCAGCCGATCCAGTGCGCCTCGGCGAAATCCGTGGGCGACCATTGCGCCGGATGGTCGGGGTGGGAGTGGTAAAAGCCGACGATTTCCAAACCCTGGCGACGCGCGTCGCGCTCGATCCTGACCACCTCGGCAGGCGCAATCTGGTAGCGGTTGTGTGCCGAATCAGTGCGGGTGTTGCCCGCACGCACCGCGATCTTGACCCTCCGCCCGTCCGGCAAGGACCCGAGCAGCGCGCCGCAGCACTCGTGCGGGTAGGTCTCTTCGCCGTGGGCGCGGATGGCACGGTAAACGGCGCCGGTCAAATGGAGTACGCCCATCCATCCTCCTCCCAGAACCGCTCGCTCAGATACTTGTCCGCCGAATCGGGCAGCACCGTCACAATCACGGCCTGGCGGCCGGCGGCCGCCTCTTCGCGGGCGATTTGCAGGCTGGCGACAACGGCCGCGCCCGCCGAGATGCCCACCAGCAGGCCTTGGTCGCGCGCCAGGCGCTTCACCATATCGTAGGCGGCTTCGGTCTCGACTTCGAGCTGCCGATCGGCGAGATTGGGGTCGTAGATGGCCGGAACGATGGCCGTCGCCATGTACTTCAGGCCTTCCAGGCCGTGAAAGGGCGAATCGGGCTGAAAGCTGACGGCTTGAATAGCTGGATTGAGCTCTCTGAGCCGGCGTGCGGTACCCATGAAGGTGCCAGTGGTGCCCAGGCCGGCGACGAAGTGGGTCACCTGGCCGGCGGTCTGCTCCCAGATTTCGGGAGCTGTGGAGCGGTAATGCGCCAGCCAGTTAGCGTCGTTGGAGTATTGGTCAACGTAGCAAAAGCGATTCGGGTCGTTGCCGGCCAGCTCGCGGGCGCGGCGGATGGCCCCATCGGAACTCTGGTCCGGATCGGTCCACTCCACCTGGGCGCCGTAGGCCTTCAGGATTCGCTTGCGCTCCGGCGAGACGTTGGAGGGCATTGCCAGCAGTACTGGAAAGCCCATCGCCGCGCCCAGCATGGCCAGGGCGATGCCGGTGTTGCCGCTGGTGGCGTCGAGCAGCGTCCTGCCCGGGGTGAGCAGGCCGCGCGCCTTCGCATCGCGCACCATGGACGCCGCAGCTCGATCCTTCACGCTGCCGCCGGGATTGGCCCACTCCGCCTTGGCCAGGAGCGTGATGCCTTCGAGGCCGGCAACGAGCTTATCGAGCCGGATCAGCGGCGTTTTGCCGATGCGATCGGGCAGCGTGGTTCCGAATCCGATTTGGCTCCCGGCGGTTCCCATAGGAAAATTGCGGCGCGCGCCCCAATATGCGAGATTGGAGATGCAGAGTTTTCTGCCGATATCTTTCTCAGGACCGAGGAGCTGCCATGGCCCGCAAATCCCGCAATCCGAACTTCGAGCAGACGTTGGAGCTGTTGCGCGCGCACTCGTTTGATGTTGCACCTTATGCCGGAGTCGCAGGCAGTGCGCTGGTCAGTAAATACGGCATCGGCGCCGTACTGGCGCCGGCGAAGGATCTGCCGGCATTTGTCGAACGGCCCGGAGTCCTGGTCAAGGGCGAAGTGGCGCGTCTCGTGGACCGAGGGTATCAGAAGTTCATCGTGACCTCGAAGTACGAGCTGCCGGGAACGGCTGCGCAACTGGAGGCCATTCACCGGTTCAGCGAAGAGTTGAAGCAGTTGACTGGAGAAATCAGCCTCTACAACGAATCGCTGGGCACCACCAACGACTTGCACCTGTACGACCGGCTCAAGGGCCGGGAAGTCGAGCAACCCCAACCCGAGTTGCCGTGGGAAGCGGCTGCGGGGCACTGATCCTCGGCAGGTCATTTGTCCCTATTCGGGCGCAAGGCGGAAATGCAGATGGAAGAGAAAAGCAATTCCGCAGATCCTGCCGCCGGCCAAAGCGAGCGCCGCGAAGATCCCCGGCTTGCGGTCGATGACGAGGCCGCGCTCGTTCTGTTGAATTCGGGCTCGCGCCTCGATTGCCGCATTGTCGAAATCATCCTGACCGGCTGCCGCTTGAGCCTGCGCCATCTTTTCGTGGGCGGGATTCCGGCTCGAGTTGAAGCGTCGCTCAAACTGCGGGGATTTTCCTTCCGGTTCAGCGGACAGATCGAGTGGACTGACGGCAAGTACCTGGTGGGAATTCGTTTTGCGGAGATGGCTTCGCGCCGCAGGGACGAGCTGGTGGAAGTGCTCTGCGAAATTGCGGCCGCCAACGCCGCCCAGGCTGTGAGGCAGGCGGCCGAACGGCTGGCGGCGGAAGCAGCGGCGCAAAGGACATCGTCGCAGCCCTCGGCGCCATTGAACCAGGCCATTCAGCCGGCCAATGCCCAGAATGGTTTGCGGGTTCATACCCCGTCGCAGGACTCTGTATCTGCAAAACCCGCTCCCGAAAAGTCGATTCCCGCGCGGGCTAATTCCGCGCCGCCCGCGTCACAAGCCGGCGCACAGGCGCTGGCGCACACGCCCTCAAAGCCCATCGGACGTGAGCGCCGCACGCAGTCGCGCCACGAAGTGAATACCTCGGCAACGATCCTGCTGGTCAACGTTGCCTCGCGCATCCAGGGGCGCATTCTCAATTTGAGCCTGGGTGGGTGCTCCATTCGCACCGAAGAGCGTTTTCCCGTGGGCATCTACACGCGCGTGGAAACCGAGTTTCATCTCGAGGGGCTGCCGTTCCGTCTCGGCGGAGTCGTCCAGGCGATCAAAGAACGCCAGCATATCGGCATTCGTTTTCTCGACATGAGCCAGCGCAAACGGGAACAGGTGGAGCAACTGATTGCCGAGATCGAGGAGTCGCGCCAGTTCGAGAATCCCGCCTCAGCTCAGGGTCCAGACGATAAGTCCCTGCCCGCGTGATGGCGGATTCGATCGCCTGCGCCATTGAATGAGGGATAATCGGCGTTCGACCTTTCCTTGTCGGCCGTGCATCCGTCTCAGTCACCGCCGTCTGCCGGTAAGCAGATTGACGATGAGAATGACGAGCGCCACCACCAGCAGCAGGTGAATCAGGCTTCCGGCAACGTGCAGCGCGAAACCGATGATCCACAGAATGAGCAGGATCACGACGATGATCCAAAGTATCGCGAACATCGATGCTCCCCATCTCCTGCGCCCGAAAGTGAAAAATCGACCCACGGGCGTCTACGGGTTTCGATGCGTGCTTGGCAGCCGGCGGAAGAGGCGGGACGCTGAATCGTATTGTTCCTAATTCACAACAGCGAGAAGACCGCTAGGTGATTGCCGCTGCCAGGCTGAAGATCATTTCGAGCTGACCGCCCGCTCCGCGATCAGTACCGGAATTCCGTCGATAATCGGGTAGCCGCGGCCGCAGGATTCACAGACGAGGCGCTGCGGCCCGTACCGCAATGCTCCCTGACAGGCCGGGCAAGCCAACTGGTCAAGCAGCGAGGGATCGAACACCTGGGTCTTGCGGGATTCGGCGGACATGGGAGGGGCAGCTACTGGACGGTCGCGTCGGGACCGGGCGGCTCATCGCCGGCGGCGGGCCGGCGTCGCGCACGTCCGGCGAATTCCTGCTCGATACGCTGGTTGGTGCCGGCCTTGGCGAACTCGTGGGCCACGCGAATGCCGTTGAAGATGGCGTTATCGTTCGAAGAGCCGTGACCGATGATGCAGACGCCGCGCACGCCCAGGAGCGGCGCGCCGCCGTATTCGGTGTAGTCGAGGCGGCGGCGGAAGTTGTTGAACGCCCGCCGCGACAGCAGCGCCCCAACCTGCGCCGTGACCGTGCTCTTGAGCGATTCGCGCAGCGCGTCGCGCACAAAGCGGCCGATGCCCTCGCTGGTCTTGAGCGCCACGTTGCCCACAAAGCCGTCGCAGACGATTACGTCGGCGTTGCCGTTGAAGATGTCGCGGCCCTCGACGTTGCCGATGAAATGGATGGGCAGCGCCTTCAAAAGAGGGAACGTCTCACGCGTGAGCTCGTTGCCTTTGGTCTCTTCTTCGCCGATGGATAGCAAACCCACGCGCGGCTCTCGAATCTTGAGCACATAACGGGAATACATCTCGCCCATCACGGCGAACTGCTCGAGGTTTTGCGCCTTGCAGTCCACATTTGCGCCGACATCGAGCAGTACGCAGGGGTTGCCCTTGCAAGTAGGCATGACGGCCGCCAGCGCCGGCCGGTCAACGCCGGGCAGCGCGCCCAGCACCATTTTGGCGGTGGCCATGGCCGCGCCAGTATTGCCCGCGGTGACGAATCCGGCCGCTTTGCGCTCGTGCACCAGCTTGAGGCCCACGCGCATGGAGCTGTCGCGCTTGGAGCGAACCGCGTGCGCCGCCTTTTCGCCCATGCCAATGCGCTCGGAGGCATGCTGGATGACGATGGGCAGATCCTCGTCGTCGAGGTAGTCGTCGAGCAGGTCGCGAAGCTCCGGCTCCGGGCCGACCAGGTGAACGCGAACCGGCAACGTCCGGCAGGCCATGATGGCGCCGCGAACCTCGGGCTCCGGAGCTTTGTCCGATCCAACAGCGTCAAGCGCGATGTCGAGGAGCATGAGCGCAAGTGTACAGCGTTTGAATTGCTTTTACTTGGCTTCTTTTATATCGAGAACGGCGCGGCCCTTGTACTCCCCGCACTTGGGGCAGGCGCGATGCGGCCGCTTCTTCTCGTGGCAGTTGGGGCACTCGGAGAGTGCTGGGCTCGATAGAAAGTCGTGGGCGCGACGATTGGCGGTGCGGCGCGTGGAGTGGCGCCGCTTCGGATTCGGCATGGCAAGAATTCCTTTCGTCTCTCAAGCCGGTTTGCGGTCCGGCAGCCTAAGCTACGTGGCCAATCTCCGGCGCGGCTTGAGCGCTCTCAACGGGTTTCATCGAAGAGAGCCGATATTTCAGGACTTGATCCGGCCGCGAAGCCCACTCAGCGCCTCCCAGCGGAGATCGCTTTGATTCTCATCGCAGTTGCACGGCTGGGTATTGCGGTTGACGCCGCAGCGCGGGCAAAGTCCCTTGCAGTCCGGCTTGCACAGCGTCCTGACCGGCAGGGACAAAAGCACCTGCTCGCGCAGCACATCTTCAAGCAACAAACTGTCTTTTTGATAATAACCGATTTCGGTCTCCGGCGCAGTGATTGACCGGTCGGGCAGGCCGGCATCGGCGCCCACGGGGCGGAAGATGAGGTCGAAGTCGGCCGCCAGGGGAATCTCCACCGGCTCGATGCAGCGCGCGCAGGGAACCTGAAACCGGCCGGCGAATTTGCCTCTGAGCCGGATGTCGGCAACGATCTCTTTGGGTCCGCGATGCTCATGCAACACCTCGGCGCGGCCTGAGGTGGCCAGGTCTCCGGCCTGCTCGGCCTCTTCGCCGAAATCGATCGTTCCCGGAGCCAGGTCCAGATCGAATTCGATCGGCTCGCGCTCCAGCTCGCTGATTTTGAACTCCATACTATGAGCCTACGGCGCGTGCAAGGCGCCGTCAATGAGTTGCAGCCGGTCGATTCAGGACAGCGGGCGGGACAGCGGGGCGCCGCTTCGGCTTGCCCTCCTGGCGCGACGGAAGCTCTTGAAAATCAACCTTTCGATGGATGGCCCTCCCGGTTTGAGCCGGTAGACTTCCCGGCATGACAATTGCGACCGAACCCATTGGCAGCATTCCGCGCCCCGCTGCGCTGATTGAAGCCATCACCGCATTCCAGGCGGGAAAGACAAGCAAGACCGCGCTCGAAGACGCCTACTCCGCGGCGCTGCGCGATACCATCGAGCGGTTCGAGCAGACCGGCTCGCCGGTAATCAGCGACGGCGAGCAGACCAAGCCCAGCTTTGCCACCTATCCGCTTTCGGGACTTAGCCTCGCTCCCGACGGCGTGGTGATTCCCTTTGCCGACGGGCACACGCGGCAGTTGCCGCGCCTCACCGGCGGCCCGTTCCGCTACGGCGTACATGCCGGCAGCTACGTGACCGCCGCGCGCACGCTGACGCGCCGTCCATTGAAGCAGGCGGTCATTTCGGCATCTGCGCTGAGCCTGCTCTATCCGGCGGCCGGGATCGAAGGTTATTCGCGCGAAGCGTTCCTCGCCGACCTGGTCGACGAGGCAGAAGCGGACATCCGCGGCGCGTTGGACGCCGGCGCCGTGACTGTCCAGATCGATTTCACCGAGGGCCGGTTGTCGCTCAAGCTCGATCCCTCCGGCAACCTGCTGCGCAGCTTTGTCGCGCTGAATAATCAGGTGCTGGAGCGATTCACGAGCGCGGAACGCCGGCGCATTGGAGTGCATGTATGCCCCGGCGGCGATCGCCACTCCACGCACAGCGCCGATGTCGATTACGCCGGGCTGTTGCCTGACTTGTTTCAAATGAAGGTGGGCCGATTCTACCTGCAGATGGCCAGCGAGCCGGATCGCAAGCGCGTCCTGCGCCTCGTAGGCCAGCTTCTGCAGCCGCATCACACTGTCTTCGTCGGCGTGATCGACCCCATCGATCCGGCGGTCGAAAGCGCCGAACAGGTGCGAGACCGCGTTCTCGAGGCTGCGGCGATCTTGCCCGCAGCGCAACTGGGCACAACCGACGACTGCGGATTCTCTCCCTTTGCCGACGATGTTTCCACCGCCCGCGACATCGCATTCGCGAAGATTCGCGCCCGCGTCGCGGGCACGGAGATGGCCGCGCGCGAACTCGGTGTTTAATGGAAGAATGGCCGCCAGCGCCGCTGCTCCTCGCATCCGGATCGCCGCGCTCTCCGATGTTCCGCAGCTTGTCGCGATGATCAACGCGGCGTTTGCTGTGGAAACGTTCTTCGAAGGCACGCGGACGGATGACGCGCGCCTCGCCGCGATGATGAAAAAAGGCACGATTCTTGCGGCAGAGGATGGCTCCGGCCGCTTGATCGCTTCGGTCTACGCCGAGTTGCGCGGCACGCGCGGATACCTGGGCATGCTGGCCGTCGATCCGGCGTTGCAGGGCCGCGGCCTTGGGCGTTTCATGATGGAAGCCGGTGAGGACCACTTCCGGCAGCGGGGGTGCGAGGGCGTAGACATCACCGTGCTCAACCTGCGCACCGAATTGCCGCCTATTTACCACAGGCTCGGGTACGTCGAGACCGGAACTGAAGAGTTCCATCCTTCCTCTCCATTGAAGCCGGGCGTGGAGTGCTATTGCATTGTGATGTCGAAGCGGCTGTGACTCCTTATGGTCCTGTCGAAGCAGTCGGCGCGTGCAGATAATGACTGGCGAATTCCAAAAACGCCGGCCAGTTGGGCGCGGGCGTGTGGCCGCCCGAATGTTGGCGAAATCCTAGATCGCCGCTAATCAGCACCGTTTCGGCGGGCGGGAATTCGGTGGTTCCCAGATCTTTCTTTCCGAGCAGGCGATAGACCGGGCCGGCAGCTACTTCGGCGAGAAACATTCCGCGCGCGTCGGCCCAGGCGTCGCCATGCGGATTGGCGTAGCCGTCGCCGATGCTGGCTCCGGCTCCGATGAAGACTGGGCGCGGCGCGCACAGGGCGATCAGCTCGTGATTGTCGACGGGCAGGTCGCCGGGCGTGAGCGGGCCCGCAAAGCGCAGGAAGTTGCCGGCGAACCAGTGATACTCAGTGCTGGAAGCAGCGTTCTCAATCGGCTCGCCAAAGTCGTGCCGGTAGAGCTTGGCGCCGCCTTCACCGGATGAGCTGGAGTAGACGATGGCGAAGCGCGGATCGTAGGCCATGGTGACGAGCGCAGTCTTGCCGAAGCGCGAATGGCCCATCAGGCCAACCTGCTTGGCGTCGACGGACGGGTCGGTCTCGAGGTAGTCGAGGAAGCGGCTCGTGCCCCAGGCCCAGGCGCGCAACGTGCCCCAGGCGTCGAGGCTGCGCGGCTGGCCTTTGTTCATCAGGCCGATGATACCTTCGGTGAGACCTGCGCCGTCGTCGGCCTGGAAACTGGTTGGGCTCAAGATTGCGTAGCCCCATCCGCGCGCCAGCACCTGCTGCTGCCAGGACGCGCTGCCGTCGGCGGTAGCGCCGCCCCAGGCGGTTGGCGTTTCGCCGGCGAGCGCGGCGGCGTAATCCTTCGCGAAGGCGAGCTCGACGATCACTGGGACCGGGCCTGGAGCGTGTGCGGGAGTGGTCAGCAGCGCATCGACCGTGACGGAGATCTGCGGATCGTCCGAATTGTCGACGTGACCGTGGAGTCTGCGCGTCTCCTCCGGCATATCGCCCGCTTCCAGCTTGTTGCTGGTAATCTCCCACGTGACTTTGGGCAGATTCGGCGGCGCTTCGCCGAGAATGGCGCGATTGAAATCAGCGACGATTTCCGGACGGCGCTCGCTCCACCATTGCTGCGCTGTCGTCACCTTCTCGCCGTTCTTGAGAGTGAGCGGCTCAGGCAGGTTGGAATACCGGTTTGCCTTCGACTCATCGTAGTTAGCGCCATTCGGAGCATTCGCGTTCGAACTGGCCAACGGGCGCATCTGCGACTCGCTGATCCCGAGCAGGCCGAGCATTCGCTTTCGATCCTGCTCGGCGGTCATATGCACCGGAGACGATGCGCTGCTGGATCTGGCCAATTTTTCGGACGAGGCCTCTCCATCCGCGACTTCCGGAGGCGCATGCAGATAGCGCCCGGCGAACGTGATGAACGTTGGCCAATTGGGCCCTGGCGTGTGGCCGCCAGAATGCTGGCGGAAGGCGATGTCGCCGTCGATCAGAGGTGTTTCGATCGGCGGAAAAACTGTTGTGCCGAGATCTTTTTTACCCAGCAGCTTGTAAACCGGGCCCGCGCCCACCGCTGCGAGGAACATGCCCTTCGCGTCGACCCATCCGTCGCCCTCGGTGGCGCCACCGGAGATGAAGACCGGCCGGGGCGCGCACAGGGCGATCAGCTCGTGATTATCGACTGGCATGTCGCCGGGGTTGAGCGGGCCGGCATACCTCATGAAGTTGCCGGCCATCCAATAGAACTCGTCGCCGGCGATGTTGCCTACCTGCTCGCCGAAGATGTGCCGGTAGAGCTTGGCGCCGGCCTCGCCGGACGAGCTGATGTAAGCGATGGCGAAGCGCTGGTCGTAAGCCATGGCCACCAGCGCGGTCTTGCCGTAACGCGAGTGGCCTTCGATGCCGACCTGCTTTGCGTTGACGGCCTTGTCGGTCTCGAAGTAATCGAGGCAGCGGCTCGCGCCCCACGCCCAGGCGCGCAGCACGCCCCAGTCGTCGAGCCTGCGCGGCTGGCCCTTGTTCACCAGGCCGATGATGCCCTCGTTGAGGCCGGCGCCATTGTCGGCCTGCACGCTGGTTGGAATGTACTCCGCATAGCCCCAGCCCCTCGCCAACACCTGCTGCTGCCAGGTGGGCCCATGACCGTTCATGAGGTTGGCAAACTGCGGAAAGCGCTTGGCCAGCATCGCGATGAATTCTTTGCTCAGGCCGAACTCCATGATCACCGGCACTGGACCGGTGGCATTGGCCGGCGTCGACAGTGTGAGGTCGATGTCGACTTTGATCGCCGGATCGATGGAGTTATCGACGTGGCCGATCAGCTTTTTGGTCACCACCGGCACGTCGCCATTCTTTTCCTGCGTGGTGCTCACGAGCTCCCAGTTCACCTTGGGCGTGTTGGGCGGAACAAAGCCGTAGATGTCGCGGTTGAAGAGCTCGACGATTTCTGGCCGGCGCCTGGTCCACCACATCTTTGCCGAGGTCACCGATTTGCCGTTGTTCAGCTGGAGAGGACCGGGCAGGTTTGGATACACGTCGGCCTTCGACTCGTCGTAATTGGCGGCGTAGGGCGACTTCGGGTCGCCGCTGGCGCCGTGGCGAAGTTCCTTGATGCCCAGCAGGTCCATCTCGCGCTGGTGTTCTTTTTCAGAAGCGGCCTGGATTGCCAGCTGCTCCGGCGTGGGCGGAGGCGGAGCCGGCGCTGCGGCAGGCGCGGCTTGTGCTGCCAGCCGAAGCGCGCCTAAAAAGACGATCGAAGACAGCGCCATCGACGCAATTACGCGATGAAGAATCGAACGCGGCTGAAACATCGGGAACCTCGATTCGGGCCCGGCTTGCAAGGCGGAGTTGGAGCCGCCCAAGAATAGCGATTTACGTTGGCCTCAGCAAGCGCGACTCCGGACGGGAGAACTCCGCAGCCATCAACCTCACGGGCTGTGACGGTGAGAGTGACACCGCGAAGCCCGCGAACTGTCCTCGGTGGATCGTCTTCCGATCCGCGAGCTGGAAATTCCCTCTGCTGCGACCGTTCCCAATCTGGATGGAGCCGATACTGCACCAGGTTTCGCGCATCTCCTCACTACATTTCTGCCCGGCGGCTATGTTAGCCTCCGGGTGGGGGACCATCTCCGCCCCCGTCTGGACGCCGCACGGCCATTGTTAAGAAACGCACTTGGGTGGAGGCACACGCATGAGCGCCATAAAATACGATCTGGCCGTGATCGGCTCCGGGCCTTCGGGGCAGCGGGCCGCGGTAGCCGCCACCAGGCTGAAGAAACGCGTCGCGGTGGTCGAGAACCGCTCCGTGGTGGGTGGGGTGTGCATCAACACCGGCACCATCCCCTCCAAGACCATGCGCGAAGCGGTTCTGCACCTTTCCGGATACAACTACCGCAACGTCTATGGCATGAATTACAAGGTCAAGGAAAAGATCACCATGGCCGACCTGGCGTTCCGCGTGCAGGCGGTGATCAAGACCGAAAACGATGTGACGGAAGCGCAGCTCTCACGCAACGGCATCGACATTATTCATGGGGTCGCACATTTCGTCGATCCTCACCAGTTGCGCGTCGAGGGTCCGCTGGGCGACACCACGATCGAGGCCGACAAGATCATCCTCGCGGTAGGTACGCGGCCGGCGTGCTCGCCCAAGGTGCCCATCAACGGCCGCACCATCATCAACAGCGACCAGATTATGGAAATGCCCAACCTGCCGCGGACCCTGATGGTGGTGGGCGGCGGCGTCATCGGCGTGGAATACGCCTGCATGTTCGCCATCCTCGGTGTGCGCTGCACCCTGATCGAAAAGCGCAACAAGCTGCTCGAGTTCGCCGACCAGGAGATTGTGGAAACGCTCAGTTATCACCTGCGCGACAGCCGCACCACCATGCGCCTGGGTGAAGAGGTTGAAAGTGTGGAGGAGTTGCCCGACGGCACCGTTGTTGCCAATCTGCAAAGCAAGAAGAAGGTCTCGGGTGATGCGCTGCTCTATGCCGTCGGCCGCCAGGGCGCCATCGACGAACTGAACCTCACCGCCGCCGGCCTTGAGGCCGACAGCCGCGGCCGCATTCCGGTCGACGAGGAGTACCGGACCAAGGTGCCGCACATCTTCGCCGCGGGCGATATCGTCGGCTTTCCGTCGCTGGCTTCGGTTTCAATGGAGCAGGGGCGCATTGCCGCCGCGCGCGCCTTCGACGACCACAAGACGCAGTCGAACCCCAGCTTTTATCCTTACGGCATCTACACCATTCCCGAGATCAGCTTCATCGGCAAAACCGAGGAGCAGTTGACCGATGAAGATGTGCCTTACGAGGTGGGGATGGCATATTACCGCGAGACGGCGCGCGGCCAGATTCGCGGCGACACCACCGGCCGGCTCAAGCTGCTGTTTCATCGCGACACGCGCAAGGTGCTGGGCGTGCACATCATCGGCGAAGGCGCCAGCGAACTGGTGCATATCGGCCAGGCGGTGATGACGCTGGAAGGCACGGTCGACTACTTCGTCGAAACGGTCTTCAACTATCCAACCCTCGCCGAATGCTACAAGGCGGCAGCGTTCAATGGCATCGGCCGCCTGAATCGTTATCAGACGAGTTAACCCGCCGATGCCCGCGGCTTGCGGCGCTACCCAGCCGCGGAATTACCATGGATGTAGCGGCCCCGGGGAGGGCTTGAATGACCACCGCAATCGGCGTTGTAATGACCGAACATATTGTCGCCGGCAGGCTGGAAGATCAGAAGTTGACCGGAAATCTGCTGCGCTATCCCAGCGACGTCGCCGAGCTGGACGCGCTCACCGCAATTCCCGCCGGCGAGCTGGTCGAGGTCCTGGCCGAGCAGATCGCCACGCTGGCCGGCAGCAGCCAGGAGCCGCTGGACGCAATCGGAGTCGCGGTGCCCGGCGTGGTTCGCCATGGTGTCGTCGAAGACGCGCCGAATCTGACCCAAATCAAGGGCATGCGGCTGGCCGACGAGTTGGGATTAGTGCTGAGCAGCCATGGAATCAAGGCGCCGGTGCACATTGCCAACGACGCCGATGCCATCGCCGCCGGCGTGGCCGCGACGCACGGCCAGCTCAACAAGCTCACGCGCGTGTGGACCATCGGCAACGGCATCGGCTACGGCCGCTGGCCTTACGTTGAAGGCGTGTGGGAGGGCGGGCATGTCACGGTCACGCTCGACCCCAAGGAACGCTACTGCGGATGCGGCGGCGTGGGCCATCTCGAGGGCATCATGGGTTATCGCGCCATGCGCCTGCGTTTCCTCGACCTGGAACCGGAAGAGGTCTTTGCCCACGCCAAGGAAGGCGATGCGCGCTGCCGCGAGTTCGTCGACCTGTGGCACCGCGCGCTGGCCGCGGCGACAGCGTCATTCATCCATCTGGCCGGACCGGGAAAGTTCTACTTTACCGGCCACAACGTCGGATTTCTGGAGCTGCCGCTTCTGCGATCCCACCTTGAAACCATGGTCAAGATGAGCCCGCTGCAGAGCTTCTCCCTGGAAGTGCTTCCGCCGGACGACAAAACCGCCCTGCTCGGGGCTGGTGTGAGTGCGGTGCGGGCGCTGACGTGGTGAGGGCAGCCGCCCACGACAATACCGCCTTTCACATCGAATCGCGCGTATCCTGCCACATCGCGCGCTCTTCCGCGGGGAGACTCTCAACGTTTTTCATGTATTCTTCGGACGCGACCGCGCCCGATTCAAGGAAAGCAGACCAGTCCTTCGGCCGAGAGGAGTCCCTACCTTCGTCTCTCTTGGGGTCGAATTTATCAGGTTTTTGGAATTGAATCTCCTTTGAACCTTCGGACGATTCTACATCTACCGCTGATAAGTCTTCGAAATCCGGTCGTGCCAGCTCAGGTGGTCCTCGTCGAAGATGGCCCACACGAGCCCTAAGCCCACCGGCAAGAGGGACAGAATGAGAGCGCAAAGCCGGCGGCGCAACTGCGCGCGCGTGGGCATCTCATCGTCGAATGTGGAAAGTCGAAGGCCTGCGTAGCGCATGCCCGGCGTGGACTGGGCCAGGGTGAAGAAAAATGCCTGGTAGAGCGCGCCGATGACAAACAGCGCCAACACCGCGGTCAGCTCCATGGATTTCATCGATGGCGGCGTGCTGACGTATTCCGTGGCAACCAGCGCGGCGGCCACGAACAAGGCCCCGATCAGCCCGCCATCCACCAGGGCCGCCATGGCGCGCAGCCCGAATGGGGCGGGGCGCAGCGGGGTTGCGCAAACCGCCGCCGACTCGGTTGCGGACATTGGCTCGGGTTGGGGCTCGGGCTCAGGATCGAGGCGAATTCTCGACCAGCCGGAGGATGCGCGCTCCATCGCACTGTCCGCAGGCTCGGGCTGGATGGAAATCGCGCCCAGATCGACTTCGAAGATGCTCAACTGCCCGCTCTGGCCGCCTTCCGGAACCAGCGGCCCTTCGGCAATGCGCGGGCGCGCCTTGCGCGTGGCAACCAGCTCGCGCGGGAACTCGATCAGGTTGGCTTGGATGGGCTGGGCGGGCTCGACGGTCTCGGGCTCCCCGTAAATCGCTGCCGGTTCGCGCCACTCGTCGATCTCTGGCGCAATGCGGTCCTGGCGTCGCAGCGCACGGGCAGCCGCGGGATCGGCGCGGCGCACGGGCATGTCCGGGTCCCAGCGGACTTCGAGCGCTTGCGCATCGGCGGTGACTGTC
>JBAUBR010000139.1:0-13907 GCA_049676965.1 Occallatibacter sp. | reverse complement strand
GTGTCGGTGCCCAGCGTGGTCACGGCCAGATTTGCCGCAACCGCCGCCGCCGAACCGCCGCTCGACCCGCCGGGCACGCGCTCGGGATCGACAGGATTGCGCACCGGCCCGTAGGCTGAATTCTCATTGGAAGAGCCCATGGCAAACTCATCGCAGTTGAGCTTGCCCAGCAGCACCGCGCCCGCCGCTTCGAGATTTGCAACTACGGTGGCGTCGTATGGTGGCCGATAACCCTGCAGGATCTTCGAGCCCGCCGTGGCCGGCGCGCCGCGCATCATCAGTACATCCTTGATGCCGACGGGAATTCCGGCCAGTTTCGGGAGCGGGTCGCCTTTGGCCGCCAGCCCATCGATGCGCGCAGCCTGTTCGAGCGCGCGCTCTTTGGTCAGGCTCAGGTAGATGTTCAACTGCGGATTGATCGCGGCGATGCGTTCGTAGTAGCTGCCGGCCAGATCGGCTGCCCTGGTGTGGCCCGACGCAATCTCCTCGCGCAGCTCGGTCAAGCTCCTCGGTTTGGCAACGAAGTTGGCGGCCATTGTGGTTTCGCTGGGCAAATGATTCGTCCTTATCCCGGCCTGGTGAGCCTGCGGTTGGTTCCGCCTCGACAAGCATCGCGTCGGTAATTCGGTTTGGCGGGGTTACCGTTCAATCACCTTGGGCACTTTGAAGAAGACCCCGTCGGTCTCCGGCGCCTGTTTCATCACCTCGGCGCGATCCAGGCAGGGTAGCGGCACGTCGGGGCGCAGCACGTTCGCCCTGGCCACGCCCTCGAGCTCGCTCACCTGCGCCAGCGGCGCCACGCCTGCCGTATCGAGCTCGTTGAGCTCAGCCATGTAGTCGAGGATCGCGTTGAGGTCCTTGAGCATGCGTCCGGCTTCGTCCGGCGTCAGCTCCAGGTTGGCCAGTTCGGCCACGCGCCCCACGTCCTCCAATGTGACTTTGGCTGTCATGCTTCGGTCGCCCTCGAATCCGCTGTTGCCAACCTCATTCGCGCCGCCAAAACTTTCGATGCGCTCGAAATTCAAGTATAGCGGTTTGCTTTTGCCCTCAGTCCACCGTCAGCGACACCTTGACGGAGTGCTGCACCCCGTTCGAGATCGCGGTAATTGGAACCGAATAGGTTCCCGCCGGAGTCGCACCCGGGTTATTGTTCTGTGGGTTGGTCGGCCCTCCGCCGCCGGCGCCCAGGCAACTTGTTACGCCGCCAATCGTCAACGCCAGCAGGGCAACCAGCAAAAGCGACCTGCGGCGTTTTCTCCACGCCAACGGAAGCAGGACCAGCCCAAGAGCGACTGATACGATCCGCCAGCCATCCGGCGTTTGCAGGTAGCCCGTGGTGCTGACGTGGCCGGTCGCGATCTCCGCGGTCACAAACCCGGTGGCGTCGGCAGTCACCGTCTCTGTTGTTGGATTGAAGATGCACAGCGCATTCTGCGGAAGCGAGCCGCACTGGAAGGTAAACACGCCTTCTGAGCCGCCCAAAGTCGCAATCGACAGCGTGTAACTCGCCGTCTGCCCGCTGGCCACGCTCTGGCTCTGCGTGCCTTTGAGCGCGATCGTGAAATCGAATCCCGTTCCCATGAGCGTGACGGACCCGCCTTTCACCGAAGTAGAGCTGACGGCGAGCGCGCTTTGCTGCGTCCCCGCTTTGGAAGGAACAAACTCGATGCCGGTGGTGCAACTCGACTTGGCCCCCAGTACGGACTTGCAGTTGTTATCCACCAGCCGGAATTCGGCGCCGATCTTGAGCGTCAGGCCGGTCACGGCGGTCACGGTTCCGGGATTGGAGATTGTCACCGTAATAGAACTGCTGGGGTGGCCCACGCCGGTGGTGGGGAAGTTCACCACTGCCGGCGTAATCACGATGGCTGGCGGCGCGCCGCCGGTGCCGCTGAGCGCCACGTTGGCCGGCAGCGGGACGGACGGCGATGTGATAGTCAGTCCTCCGGTAATGGCGCCTTCAGCGAGGGGCTCAAAGACCACCCCCGCCGTGCAGCTTGCATCCGGCGCCAACGGGCCTTTGCATTTGTTCGCGGTGATGGCGAACTGCGGGCTCACGTCGAGCGCCAATGACGCAATCGATGAGCCTCCGGCATTGGTAATTTTTACGGTTTGCGGCGCGCTCGACCTGCCCGCCAGCGTTACCGGGAAGGTGAGTTCGAGCGGCGCCACGCTGATCGCGGCGGTGGTGAGGCCGATTCCCGTCAGGTTCGCTGTTGCCGGCTGAACTCCTTTGGTGGTGCTGCTCACCGTGAGCGTGCCCGCTCTCCCTCCCGTTGCGATGGGCGCAAAGTCGATCTGCACATTGCAGGAACCACCGACGGCCAGCGAGCCGATGCAGGTGTTGGATGTGACGTGGAAATCGCCCGTAATCTTGAGCGACGGCGCATTGAGCGGAATGGATCCGGAATTGGAGATCGCGATCGTCTCCGGGGCGCTGGTTTGTCCGAACGCGGTGCCGGGAAAATTCAGGGTGGTGGGATTGAGGCTGAACGCGGGCGGGGCCGTTCCCGTTCCCAGCAACGAAACTACCGCAGGCGCCGCGCCTGGCGCCGTTGTGGTTACGGTCAACTGGCCGGCGCGGATGCCCTGGCCGGTCGGGTTGAAAATCACCTTCATCTTGCAACTGCCGCCGGCGGGCAGGCTGGAAGCGCATACGCTGGCGCTGAAGTCGCCCGTGGTCTGCGCCTGGATCCCTCCGGCTGCGGCAATTCCCGGATCGATCAGCGTCACCGTCATGGGGCTGCTCGACAATCCGACAGCGGTGCCGGGGAAGGTGACCTGGGTGGGAGAGACGACCAGGTAGGCGGGAGGCACTCCGGCGCCGCTGAGTACGATCTCCGCCGAACCCACTCCCGCCGAAGTGCTGCTGGCGGTTAGCGTTCCGCTGAGATTGCCCAGGCCTTTGGGTGCAAACTCGAGCTGCAGGGTGCAAGTGCCGCCGGCGGCCAGCGTGGAGCCGCAGGTGCTGCCGAGGACGCGATAACCGCTCGACACCTTGAATTGAAGCCCGCTTGCCCCGGATTGGCTGGTGTTGCCGATGGTCGCGGTTTGCGGCGGGCTGACCTGGCCTTCGGTGATATTGCCGAAGAGCAGGTTCGAAGGCAACACGGTCAGCGATCCCGGCGACTCGCCCATTCCGCTGAGTTGAACACTGACCGGCTTGAGCCCCGGGGATGCGCCAGAGATGGTCAGTGCACCTGTGCGCGTGCCGCTCGCCGTGGGCGAAAACACCACTAGGGTTGCGCAGTTGTTTCCGGCGAACAGCGTCGTGCCGCAGGTGTTGTTGCTCAATGCAAAGTCGCCAGCGACTTTGAGGGAAAGCCCGTCAATCGACGCGCCTCCCGGATTACTAACCGAGACTTCGAGCCCGGTGCTGGTGTTGCCCATTTGCACGCTGCCGAAAGTAAGCTGCTGCGGGCTCACCTGCAGTATTGGCTCACCCACGCCGGTTCCGGTAAGGGCCACCACCACCGGCGAAGTCCATTGCGTGGTGCTCGCCACGGTCAGCGTTCCCGTCTGCGCGCCGGCAACAACGGGCGCGAAGACCACTTGCGTGGAGCAGTTCACGTTGGCACTGAGCGAGCTGTGGCAATGGTTCTGCTGCAACTGGAAGGCGCCGGTAACCGTCAGGCTCAATCCCTTGAGAGATTCGGTCCCAACATCGAAGACCGTCAGGGTCTGCGCGCTGCTCGTCTGCCCCTGCTGCACGCTGCCCAAATCCAACGCACTGCTGCTCGTCTGGATGGTCGCGGGACCGATTCCCGTACCTTCGAGGGTGGCCGTCGCCGGTATCGCCTGATGCGACACGCTCGATATCGTGAACACTCCTTCGCGCGAGCCAGTTGCGGTCGGCGCGAAGGTGATCCTGGCTGTACATTTCGCGCCCACTGCGAGGACCGCGGTGCACGTACCCGGCACGAACTTGTAATCGCCGACGATGGCGAGATGCATATCTTTGTAAGCCGCTCCGCCGACGTTTGTAATTGTCACCGCCTGTGCCGCGCTCGAAGCGCCGACGATCACGGTGTTGAACTGCACCACCGGCGGGTCGAGCAACGCTTCAGGAGGAGCAAGGCCGGTCCCGCTCAGCGGCACCATCGCCGCGACCACATCGATCGTCGAGGACGAAATAATCAGCGTGGCCGTGTTGGCGCCCGTTGCGGCCGGCTTGAACTTCACCTGCGCCGTGCACCTGCTTCCGTTCTTGAGAGCCTTTCCGCAGGTTGTGGAACTCACCACAAAACCGGCGGCCGACGGGCCCGCCGTTTGGAAACTCACGTTGGCCATCGGCGCGCCGCCCTTGTTGCTCACAGTCAGCTTCATCGCGGCGCTGGTCGCGCCCACTGTCTCCGGCGCAAAGCTCAGCTTGGAGGGCGAGATGCTGAACTTCGGCGGCTGGACGCCGATTCCGGATAGCTTCACTTTTTGAATGCGCAATTCATCGGAGATGGTCAAGGTGCCGGTCTGGACGCCGAGCTGCTTTGGAGCGAATACCACGCTGAAGGCGCAGCTCGCGTGGCCGGCAAGGAGCGTGCCGCAGTCCTGCGTCACCTGAAAATTGCCGCCGATTGAGTCGCCGATCGAGGTCAGCGGCAGGTCTCCGCTGTTGGTCATCACCACGTTCATTGGGGCCGACTTTTCCCCGATCACCGTCGCCGGCAGAGTGAGCGAGGTAGTCGACAGCGTGTCAGTGGGCAGCGCGGCGCCGCTGCCGCTCAGCAGCACGGATTGCGTCCCGGCGCCATCGATCATGGTCAGAGTCCCCGTAGCCGATCCGGACTTGGTGGGCGAAAATTCGATTTCCAGTTGGCACTCGGAATCGGCCGCGATTGCGCTCCCGCAGGTGTTGGAAAAAATCTCAAAGGGACCAGTGATGTTGACGCTGGTAATGGCGACTGTCGATTGCCCGGTGTTGTTGGCGCTCACCGCAAGCGGAGAAGATCTGGTTCCCACCGTGACCTGGCCGAATTTGACCGCTGGGGGAATCAGGGTGAGCGATCCCGACGCGGTGCCGGTGCCACTGAGCGCCACCGTGAGTTGGCCGCCGGTGACATTGGCCGAGATCGTCATCTGGCCGGTGCGCGCGCCCGTCTGCGTGGGTGTGAATTTTACCTGAATCGTGCAGCTTGCTCCGCCGGCGATCGTCGAGGTCTGGCAGTCGTCGGTCTCGCTGAAGTCGCCGCTCATGCCGATCGCCGCCGTCAGAGCGACCGTGCCCGTGTTAGTCAGAGTTACTGTCTGCGCGCTGCTGGTGGTTTCGTATTGCTGTTTGCCGAATGCCAGCGAAGTGGGCTTGACGGTTGCCATGGTCAGTTGGGCGCTCGCGGTCCACAGCGGATTCTGCCACACCCCGCGCCCGTAGGTGGCCGCGGTGAGCACGTGCGACGATGCCGTTGCCGGAGCGGCCAGCAACTGGGTCACCGGTGCCTCCGGCAGCCCGGTTCCAAAGGCCGTCCAGCAATCCACGCCCGCGGTCGAGCAGCCCGCTACGGCGCGCGTGGAGAATACGCCGACGTCGGTGCCGATATAGACGGTGTTGGCGTCCTGCGGATCGACAACCACGCTGCTCACGGGGACCGCGAGCAGGTTGGATGCAAGAGCCGCCCAATGCGCCCCGCCGTCGGTGGATTGATACAGCACCTGCACATCATCCAGAGAGTTATAGAACCCCTCCACGGTCACGTAAACCGTATTTCCGGTGGGATCGTGAGGATCGATGAAGATGCTCGATATATCGAGCCCGTAGTAGTTCATCGGCTCGGAGTCGTTGGTGACCGGATTCAGGGTCAGGTCCTGCCATACCGGGTTCGTGGCGCTGCCCGAAGTGAACTTCGCTCCAAAGACGTGGCCGGCCAGCGTTGCGCCGCCGTCGAGCGATCCGTACATGCCGACGTAGATGGTTTCGCCGCCGCCAGTCGTCGAAGCCGCGGCCATTGTGCGGATGAGCGGATCGCCGCTGCAGGACGAGTTGCTCGTGTCTCCATCGAGAATGGGGCTGATGGCGTTGCTCGCGCTCCATCCGGTTCCGTTGGCCGGCCCGCGCCACACACGGCAGGTCGCGATCAGCAGTTGCGTGTGATCGAGCCGGTCGACGAGGAAGGGCGCCGGCGTGGTCATGGTCAGCCCATCGTTGCTCACGTCCGCATCGTTGATCACTGGATTGACTCCGAAAGCAGCCGGCGTACAAGCGGCCGCCTGCGAGCAGACGTGAATGGAAACTCCCGCCTCGTTGTTCGCGTACCAGATCGAGTTGTTGCTGTAGTCGACGGCTACCGGACCACCCTCGCCGCCCAGTATCTCCGGCCAGTCCGTCACCACCACGGCGCTCTTCACTCCTGCGGTTCCATTCACGCCCAGGCCGGTGAGATTGGCAAATGGATTAGCGCTCGACTGCGCCGCGCTCACCACTTCGGCCAGCGATCCGAGGCCTCCGTTGAGATTCTGGAAGTGTGTCGAATCGGTCGCGTCGCAAACCGCCCCGGTCTCGCCGATGGCGTCGATGGAGCGCCAGATTCCGCTGTCGTTGCCGACAAAAATCTCCAGCGGATTGGCCGTGTTCCAGGCGAGCGCGTGCTGATAACCGCCCACCTCGGCGCTGGTGCAGGTAAACGCGTTGGTGGTGTTGCGCCAGGTGCAGCCGGCGGCCAAGCTGCACTTCCACAGGTCGTTCGCGCCGGCCAGCAGCAGCGTGTCCTGCTCGGACGGAACCGCCGCCAGCGCCAGGTTGTAGTCGCCATTTTCAATCGTCACGGAGCCTTGGAGCGTATCGGTCTCGAGGGCCGTGGTGTTCCATTGCTCGCTGAATGTGACGTCCTGCGTGCTGCACACGCCGCTCTGGATCGTGCATTTATCCTGCCAGATTCCCTGATCCTGGTTGTTCTCATCCACCGTCCACGCAAAGGTGTCGCCGCTCTCCGGATTCACCGCCAGCGTTCCGCGAAAGATGGGGCAATCGACGGAGCCTACCAGTCCTCCAGCATTGGCGGGACAGAGCTGCGTGGTCAGGTTCGAGCCTGGTTGCGCAGTCATCCGCGTCCAGGTTTCGCCGTTCGTGGATTGGTAGTAGCCGTGGAAGCGCACCGCTGCAATAAACAACCGCCGCACCGGGTTCCACACCACTGATGTGGCCGCGTTCCCGTCCGGGCCCACAAACGGATCGTTCGGCCCTTGGATGTCCTCGCCGGAGCCGTCGGTAATCGTCGCCAGGCTCCAGGTAGCGCCGCTGTCGGTCGAGTAATACAGACCCTCATAACTCGATTGCGGGAACCCCGCATTCACCAGCGTGCCTTCCAGTGCCTGCGAAACCGCTGCCACGACAATCTCCGGGTTGACCGTGCTCCACGCGAATCCGGCGAAACCCTCGCCGGAGAAGCTGAATCTCTGGTTGTTCGGCCCCGTCGAGTTCACCGCCTCCGGGATCAGGTTCCAGCTGGTTCCATTATTAGTGGAGCGTAGAATTCCGGCTCCGTAATAGGAGTCGAGCGCATCGTTGGGGTCGCCGGTGCCAGCCAGGATTACGCCCGTCGCGCCCGGTTGCACGGTGAGCGCGCCGATGCTGATCGAGCCCTGCTGGACGCCGCTCAGGTTCTCTTCCGCGGTGTCGGTCAGCGGAACGAAGACCACGCCGGATGAGGCGGACGACCCGGCATTTTGCGAGAACCACACTCCGCCGCCGGTGGCGCCGACATAGAGCCGGTTTCCGGTCGAGTCGGAGGGATCAAGCGCCAGCGCGGAGACGCGCCCGGTAACCAGCCCATAGTCCTGCGAAGTGACCGCCGTGGGGCCGATGGGCCGCCACACCGAGGTTCCGGCGGATTGCGGACGCGGCCGGACCGTGGGAAGTTGAAGGCCGCGAGTCCGGCCTGGCACGATTCCACGTTCGGCGAGGAATCGCTGCGCCTGGCGAACCCGAGGAGGCACTTGCTGTGCCGTGGCCGCATTGGCCGGTGCTTTCGCCGTCCGATGAGAGTCGGCCGATTGCGCGAAGGCAGCCGCGCTTGCAGCGGCCAAAGACGCGGCGGCGAGCGCCCTTCCGGCAACCCTCATCCCAACCCGCAGGTTCACACAAGTCCGCAATCTGGACTGCGCCCTCTGCTCGGCTCGATCTCACCGGAAGATCTGGGCGGAATCCACTGGATTACGCAGTGCGCAACACGCAGATTCAGGAATTGGGGGTTGGCGGCAATTATAGACCACGGCGACGATTGCATCGCCGTGACGGAAATAACTTCGAAGGTAACCTCGATCAATCCGGATGGGATGAGCCTGGGCATCGGCCGAAACGGGGAATTTGCGCGTCTTCGTATACGGAATTGGCCTCAATGATCATTTTGCCTTTTCACCGGACCTTAACACCGGCATGTCATGGTACGCAGGTGGAGGTTCGACATGAAAACAAAAGCACTTATGCTGGCAGCGGTGGCGGCAGCGGCAGCGCTGACCTGGTTGACACATGAAAAGGTAGTTCACGCGGGCTCAGGGGGCTCGGGAAGGATCGACCATGTCCTGCTGTTGAGCATCGACGGGATGCACGCCGTCGACTTCCTGAACTGCGCGCATGGGATCGCCGGAGTAAACGATGGCAGGCCGTATTGTCCGCATCTCGCGGCTCTGGCCAACATCGGCGTGAACTACGTCGCCACTTCGTCGTCCAAGCCCTCCGATTCCTTCCCCGGCCTCGCGGCCATCGTCACCGGCGGCTCGCCCAAGACTACCGGCCTTTACTACGACGTGGCGTATGACCGCTCGCTCGATCCGCCGGCAACCACTACGGGCACCGGCCTGGCCGGCGGAACATGTACGCCCTATGCCGCGCCCGCTGGAACCACCACCGACAACGACCAGGGCAGCGAGTACGACGACACCAAGCTGAATGGCGGAGCACCGGGCGCTTCGCCCATCGATGGCGGCATCGCTTCCCTCGATCCGCAAAAGCTGGAGCGCGATCCGGCGACGGGCTGCTCGCCGGTGTTTCCCTGGGACTTCGTCCGCACCAACACCATCTTCAGCGTGGTTCATTCAGCGGGCGGATACACGGCCTGGATCGACAAGCACGCGTCGTATTCGTTCGTGGCCGGGCCGGGCGGCTATGGCCTCGACGACTACTACTCGCCGGAGGTCGACTCGACGGTAATCAAGCTGCCCGGCATCACGACCGCGGAAGGCGTCTCCTGCGCCAAGATCCGCGATAACTCAGCGGCGGGCGTGTCGGCGTGGAACAACGGCTTCGAAAACATCCAGTGTTACGACGCACTGAAGGTCCACGCGCTGCTCAGCGAGATCGCCGGCAAAACTCATGCCGGCGCCGCTGCGTCTACTCCGGCGCTGTTCGGCATGAACTTTCAGTCGGTCTACGTGGGCGAAAGCGTCTATGAACCCAACGTCGGCAAAGGCGGCTACAAGAACTCGGCTGGAGCGCCCAGCGACGAACTGCTGAAGGAGATCGACTTTGTCGACGCCTCCATCGGCGACATTGTCACCGCACTCAAGAACGCCGGGATTTACGACGACACGCTGCTCATCGTTGCGGCCAAACACGGCGCCTCGCCGATCGACCCCAACCTCTACGTGGCCAACGGCACCAATACGCCGGCAACGCTGCTTGCCACTGCCGGTTACATTCCTTCCTCCGAGTCGCCGCTGACCTCCGGCGGCATCGGAGCTACTGAAGACGATGTCTCCGTGCTCTGGCTCAAGGCCGGGGCCAACGTGGACGATGCCGTCGACCTTCTCGAAACCAACAAATCGCAGATCGGGCTTGGGCAGCTTTACTACGGACCGTCTCTCGCCCTCAACTACAACCAGGGCGGGCTCGGGCCCGGTCTCGATCCGCGCTCGCCGGACATCATCGTGACACCCAACGTGGGCATGACCTACTCGGGCAGCACCACCATGATTGCCGACCACGGCGGATTCGCGCACGACGATACGAACGTGATGCTGCTGGTTTCGAATCCGGGCTTCGCGCCGCAAACCGTCGCCGCCACAACCACTACCATGCAGGTCGCGCCGACGATTGTGAAGGCGCTTGGCCTCGATCCCAAGGCGCTCGATGCGGTGCGAGCGGAAGGCACACAGGTGCTGCCCGAAGTGGTTTCGCAGCTGCCCCAATAGGAACGACCCAACGACAAGGAGGAGCCGCGCCACGGCTCCTCTTGGCCTCAGACACGAGCCGGATCGATCGACCCGCCGGCGCTCCGAGCATCTATTTGCTCTTCTGTCCGCGCCACTCCGCCTCGACGTCGGGCGGCAGGCTCTTCAGATGGTTGAGAAATGCGACGGTTTTCCAGAGGTTCTCGTCCGACGTCAGGCTATCCCAACCACCCATCCCCGAGTAACGCACTCCGTGTTTCGCGATCCAGAATAACTGCCAGTCGGGCTTGACAGGGGGCTCGGAATCGAACTGCGGCACGCGGGGATAGAAATCCCTGGTGCCCCATTGGCTGGGCTTGCCCGCATCGCCGTGGCAGCCCGCGCAACCATCGCGGTAAAACTTCATCCCTGCTCTGAGCGTGTCGCTGTTCACCGGAATCGGATTCTGTACTTCAGGCGCCTGCCGCGCAACCGAAGCGGCGAACGCTCTGCGAGCGAGCGCGGTCTCCCACCGGGGCGGATCCGAAGTTGCTTCGACCGAAGACCACCCGAGCAGGAAGACGCCGGCTGCGACGATAGGGAGCACCAGCCCTCCTACGACCAGGCCGAAGATAAATGTGCGCATAGGCCTCCTGTTTATGCCGACTATGGCACGCTTCACACCATCGCTCAGCGCCTGGCCTCGACCCCAAGTCGCTCGACGCCGCACGCGCCGAGGGCACGCAAGCGCTGCCTGAGGTCTCTGCGCAGTTTCCCAGGTACGGAACTCGTTCGACGAGGAGGGTGCCGCGGTGCGCGGCCCTTCCTATTCTGCATCAGCCTAATTGTGGAGGACCAATTCGGGAGGCCGGCCATTTCGGCCCCCTGGAGCCGAGGCCCGTTTCCATACCCGAAAGGGGTAATTGACTCTCGTTCCGCTTCCGGTTAGCCTGAGCGAACTTTCTGTACGTTCTGTACCTTGGCCCTCCCCATGCGTTCTATCAAGCTGGCCTACGCCTGGCTTTTTGCCCTCGCCGCCCTCTTCTGCCTCTGGCGAGCGGTATGGATTCTCACGGCAAAATTCGCCTTCATCGATCCCGACCTGATGTCGGTTGTCCACTTCAAGGGCGCATTGATCGCCTTGATTCTCACCTTCGCCGCTCCATTCGCTCTGGCTTGGTGGGCCCTGCTCCGGCAAAGGCCGTCAGGCAACAAATGGGCCATTGTCGCGTGCATCATCCCGGTGGTTACGGGCCTGCTGGAGATTGCGCGTCATCCCCGGCCCGTCACCAATCTCCTTTGGATCCCGGTGGTCCTTGGAGCTGCCGGCCTTGTCCTGTTCTTTCGCAGCGACCGTCGCGCCCGGCAGGCCAGGAATCAGTGCAAATCTTCGCCTCTTCCGGGCGATGGGACCAGCAAGCTTGTCAACTTCGCGATTCAGATCGTCGGCGTAGCCGCCGCGATCGGCGGCAGCAACCTGCTGACCCGGCTGGCAACGTCGATGGACCTGCCCTGGGGCCTGCCTCCGTATTTTGCTCTTCAAATCGTGCTCGTCATCGTCCTCGTGATGGTCATTCACGAGGCCGGTCATACCCTTGCGGGAATATCGCTGGGCATGAAATTGATCACCTTTGCGGTGGGGCCCTTTCAGTGGTGGCGAGGCAACGGCAAATGGAAGTTCCTCTTTCATCCCGGCCGCCTGCTCATCGGTCAAACACTCGTCGTCCCCACGCGAATTGACGATTTCCGGCGGCGCAAGGTTCTTCAGGTCGCGGCTGGCCCAGCGGCAAGCGCCGTCGCCGCCGGCATGGCGCTGCTCGCCCTTTGGCTCTCGCCGGGGCGGCCATTGGAAGGCGAGTGGCCTGTAATCGCCACCTTCGCAAACATCTCCGCCCTGGTCGGGCTTCTCAACCTCGTTCCATTCGCCATCGGGCGCGGCTACTCCGACGGCGCCAAGCTCTACCAGCTGTGGTCCGGGGGCCTGTGGGCCGATTACCACCGCACTCTTGCCCTCGCTTATTCCGTCCAGGTTACTCCGCTTCGCCCGCGCGACTATGACCTTGCCACCATCGAGAAGGCCGCGGGCACCATTGCCAGAGGCAGAGACGAGCTTTTCATGCATCTCTGCGCGTATGGCTACTATCTCGACAACGGCCTGTTCACCGAAGCAGCCGCCTCGATTGCAAAAGCCGAATCGCTCGGCGAGCAGCCGGGAATAGAGCCCGCTCCCGAATGGCTTTCGGTGTTTGTCTTCGCCGTCGCGTTTCTACGCCGCGACGCGGCCGCCGCGAGCCGCTGGTGGGAACGGTTGGAGGCGAGCAAAACCTACCGCCCGGAAGAGCATTGGTCTTCGCGCAGCGCCCTGCTGTTGAGCATGGAGCAACTCGATGAGGCCGAAGAAGCGTGGAATAAGGCAGCGGACTGGGCGGGTCAATTGCCTGACAGCGGCTACGCTGAAGCGGAAAGGAATTGCGTTCGGCTTCTGCGCCAGGCGCTCGATGAATCGGCAATCCGCCATGGATTCGAGGTTGCGGTGAAGGCCTCGGAGTACACGGCGGACCATTATTGAATGCGTGGCGCCGGACCGGGCAACGGCTGCGTTGTTCGCGCGAGCTCTATTCCTCCCGCAGAGCCTGCATCGGCTGTATTGAAGCGGCTTTGCGCGCGGGAATAAATGCGGAGATCAACCCAATGGCGGCGAGTGCGACGGCCACGGCGACGTAGGTCCACGCGTCCAGCGGCTGCACCTGGTAGAGGAAGCCTTTGATCAGGCGCCCGGTAGCAACGGCGAGCACGAGTCCCACGCCCAATCCCGCGCCTATGAGAATCGATCCCTGGCGAAGGATCATCTTCGCCACGCTCATCCGCGTTGCGCCGAGCGCCATGCGCACGCCGATCTCGCGCCGCCGGTAGCTCACCAGTTGCGACAAGACGCCATACAATCCCGCAATCACCATGGCGATCGCCAGGCCCGCGAATGAGCTGACAAGATAGAGGACCAGCCGCTGGCTGAACGTGTTTTTCTCCACCGACTCCTGCATGGTCTGGAAGCCGTCGAGGGCGAATCCCGGCGCGTTCTTGTGGAAGACCGCGCGCATCTCCCGCTCCACGGGAATGGTGCCGCGCGTCTTGACCATGAAATTCACAACCGTCTTCAGCAGCGCCTGGTAGAACAGCGAAGTGGTGGGAATCTGCTGGTCCGGGATCAGAATCAGCGGCTGCGACTCGGCGCCCACGCTCGAATCCACGGTGTCGGAGAGCACGCCGACAATGGTAAAGGGCTTGATCATTCCCGTATCCACGCCGCCGAGGTTGATCTGCTTGCCGATCGGGTCCTTGCCGGCGAAGTACTTTTTGGCCAGCGTCTGGTTGATGACGACGACCAGGGGCGCGCCGGCACCGTCGCTGTCTTCAATCATCCGCCCGCGAACCGCCGCAATTCCCATGGTGCGCGCATAGTCCCCGCTCACGGCGGAGACGTTCGCCGCCGGGCTGTTGTCCCGCGCACTGGCTTGGCCGACGATATCGAAACTCGAACCGACGCCAAGGCCCGACAGCGGCGGCGAAGTCACCAGCGCGGCGTCCTGCACACCCGGCACGTGGCGCATGATCTGGAGCATCGGCTCGTAAGTGAGCACCGCAACCGACACGGGCGCATTGGCCGTATCCTGCGAGACCTGCATTTCCGAGAAACCTGCGGCGTCCGCCGGCATCGCAGAAAACGTGGTCAGGCGCTCCACGTCAAAGCCGAGCCGCGCCTGCTCGAGATTCCAGAGGGTGTGAAACAGCAGCCCGGTTCCCACCAGCAGCAGGGTCGAAAGCGCCACTTCGCC
>JBAUBR010000138.1:0-60422 GCA_049676965.1 Occallatibacter sp. | reverse complement strand
TGGAATTGCCGAAGTTGACATTCCAGGTCATCCGGCGCACGATCGCGACCTTGGCTCAGAAACTGGGATCAAGCAAGGACGTGCAGGGCTTCATGCGGCATGAGACGACGGACACCACGGAGAACGTCTATATGCAGGTTCTCCTTCCGGGAGTACGCACGACGCTTGATGCAATCCATGCGGAGTTGTCGAAGAAGGCGGGGGCATCACCTGCACCAGAGCCACCGATGACACCACGCCCGGGAACGGCGACGAATAGCTCATCCAGGAACGAAGTTCTCGGGATACCTACGGCGACTCCAGAGAACACTACCACTCAGGTTTCGGCAGTGCCTGCGAAGCCGGCTCGCGGTGTGGTTTTGGAATTTGCGACAAAGATGCGACAAAGTCGCGGAAGGGAGGTGGCGCTAAATGCTTGAAAGAATTGGTGGACCTGATCGGGATCGAACCGATGACCTCTTCCATGCCATGGAAGCGCGCTCCCAAACTGCGCCACAGGCCCACGCGGAGGGATACGACTCTCCTATTCTCTCCGCAGGACGGCAATTCGTCAAACCCGCCTACTGTGCGATGGAAGCGACGCCGCCATCCCCACGATGATGAGGCTCACGCCTTCGAGGAAGCGGGTGTCGTGATCCGCAAAGAGCTGCGCACCGGCTTCAAACGCCAGCGGATGCTTTTCCTTGTCGACGCGCGCCTCGCGCTTGGCCGGGTCGTATTTTGGATCGGGCACCCCGGGGGCGAGATCGATGGCTTGCTCTTCGATCACGAAGCCGACCACATAATAATAGAGAGCGCCAAGAGCGACCGCCGCCTGGCGCACGGTGAATCCGGAGTTGGTCAGCTTGCGCAGGCTGGCTTCCATCGGCGCGTACAGGGATGGATCGGTAAGATAGGTGTAGCTGAACATCTTCGCGCCCTCCCGGTAGCGGAGCAGCGTCCTTCTGAGGCCCAGGCAATAGTTCAAGGCCCAGTCCTGCCAGGTTTGCGTGGCATCGAATGCAGGGGCCTCCTCGAGCGCCTCGCGCAGAACGTGCGTGGCCATCTCGTCCAGCAGCTCCTGCTTGTTTTTGAAGTGCCAGTAGATGGCCGGAGCCTGTACGCCTAACCGTTTGGCGAGCCGGCGGAGAGTCAGTCCTTCCAGTCCTCGCTCGTTCAGAACCGAGAATGCCTGGTTGAGAATGACGTATCGGTCGAGAGGCATAAAAAAGTGTAGCATTTTTCATTTAACAGTGTTAAGTTCCATTTAACTAAGTTAAGGAATGGACGGAAAAATTCGAACTTTACTAAGTTAAGGAGAGATTTTTCGTGAAAGCAGCAGTGGTCAATGACTTGAAGCAACCTCCGCGATATCAGGACTTTCCGGAGCCAATCGCGCGCGAGAACGAGGCCGTCGTCAGGGTCCGCGCAGCCGGACTGCACCCCGTCGTGAAAGCGCGCGCCAGCGGCTCACATTACACAAGCAGCGGAGAGATTCCAGCCGTCCCCGGCGTGGACGGAGTCGGGGTTTTGGACGATGGAACCCGCGTCTTCTTCGCTGCTTTGCGGCCCAAGTGGGGCACCATGGCCGAGCGGTCCGTGGCTGCGCTCTCCATGTGCGTTCCTATCCCCGACGATCTGGATGATCTGCAAGCGGCGGCGATCACGAACCCTGGAATGTCGGCGTGGCTCTCGCTCAAGGAGCGCGCCGGGCTGGCGCCCGGCGAAACGGTACTGGTGCTAGGAGCGACCGGAGTGGCTGGGCAACTCGCGATCCAGGCAGCGCGGCAGCTTGGCGCGAAGCGCATCGTTGCGGCCGGCCGAAACGTGGATGTGCTGGCTACCCTGCCGGTCGATGCAGTGATCGGGCTCGCCCAGCCGGAGGATGCGGTCCGCGACGCCTTTGCCAGCGAGGCAGCCGCCGGAATCGACGTCGTGATCGACTATCTCTGGGGCCGGCCGACCGAGCTCCTGCTCGAAGCGCTGGCCAGGGGTTTTCGCGCCGAGTCGACCCGGCGAACGCGGCTTGTCGAAGTGGGCGAGAGTGCCGGCAAGACGATCAGCCTTCCCGGAGCCATCCTGCGCGGCATCGATCTGACACTCAAAGGCAGCGGCTTCGGGTCGGTGCCTCTGGGCGAAATCCTGGCCGCGATCCCGACCCTGTTCTCAATGGCCGCCGCAGGCAAGCTGAAGGTCGCTGTCGACCCGGTTCCGCTTTCTGACATTGAGGCGGCCTGGAATCGCGTCGTAAAAGGCCGGCGCATCGTTTTTACGATATAGGAGTGGGGAGGTTTGGGCACTTTCAGCTTTTGAGTCACCGTGACAGGGAACACTTAAGGGGGGTCCCGGTGTCTAACAAAATAGAGTGCATGGGCTGCTTCACGAAAAGAAGCGGGCGCCCTGATCCCACGCACTGCATGGCAAAGGAAAGGCACAGCTCCGTCCCGCAAACGAGCAGCCGCCGGCGAGAGCCTGAGGGTTTGGGCGGCATGTATCTCTCGTTGCCCGGGTGGATGCGACTAACCACCCCGTAAGGGGTGGAAGCGCCATCGCACATTCGGCAGATGCCAAGTGTGCGGGTTTTGCGGTAAGGTGGGATCACTCTGGTTTGCAGGTGGACCTCACCATGGGGAATGTAGCCGGCGCGTTGACGCTCCAACACGAAGAAGCGGCTCTGATCGCGGAGCTTCAAGCCGGCTCGGAGGATGCGTTTGCGTGGCTGATCGCGCGCTTTCATCAGCCGATCTATTCTTTGCTGGCGCGCACGGTGCAGGACCGGGCAATCGCGGCGGACCTCACCCAGGAGGTTTTCGTCAAGGTCTTCAGGGGGATCGGCAACTTCCACGGTGAATCGTCGCTGCGCACATGGATTTACCGGATCGCGTTGCGCGAGGCCTCCAACCAACGGCGCTGGTGGACGCGGCACCGCCAGCAGGAAGTGCCGATAGAGCAGGAAATGGTAGCGGGCGAATCCGGGGCGCCGGTGCTGCTGAAGGAGATGCTGGTCGACACGGCGGAATCGCCGTACGACATGGCGCTCCACGAAGAGAATCGGGCGCGGGTTGAGGCGGCGCTGCTGCAGGTGCCGGAGCCGTTTCGCAGCACGTTGATTCTGCGCGACATCGAAGGATTTGTTTACGAAGAAGTGGCGGAGATACAAGGGGTGAATCTGGGAACGGTGAAATCGCGGCTGGTGCGCGGCAGGGCCTGTTTGAAGGCGCTGCTCAGCGAGCCGGCCTCCGCCGGCCACAAGCCGGCGCGCACCGGTTTCGAAATGCCCATTGGGGAGGAGGCGCAATGAACGGCTGCGAACCGATCAGGGACCACTTTACCGAGTATCTGGATGGCAGGCTGACCGGCCACGAGATGCAGTCCATCGCCGCCCATCTGGAGACGTGCCGGTCGTGTGCCGCGGAGTGGACTTCGCACCGGCAGATGCAGTCGTCGCTGGCCGCTTTGGGGCCGGT
Organism: Occallatibacter sp.; assembly: GCA_049676965.1. GTDB lineage: Bacteria > Acidobacteriota > Terriglobia > Terriglobales > Acidobacteriaceae > Telmatobacter. Next base: position 56,976 of record JBAUBR010000138.1, on the reverse strand, counting down.
CAAGGTGCCGGCGGATCTGCTGTTGCGCATTCGTATTACCGTAAGCCATGAGCGGGCGCGCAGCCGCCAAAGCCGTCTTGAGCCGTGGAACCTTCTCTGGAAGAACACCGTCGGTCCGTTCCTGCTGCAAGCGGCGGCCGGTTTTGCCAGCGCAATGCTGCTGCTGGGAACAGTAACGGTGCTGGCGACGATGTTCACCCATCCGCAAAAGGTGAGCGCCATGGACGAGCCGCTGGGCGACGCCACGGCGCCGCGGCTGATCTGCCTCTCTCCGGGTGCGGAAATCAACCCCATCGGCGACGCCTCCGGCCCGGTGGTGGTCGAGGCATACGTCAACGGTGAGGGCGAAGTGTATGACTACCGTATCGTTTCCGGCCCAACGGATGCTGCCACTCGCTCTCAGGTGGAAGACCTCCTGGTGGGCAGCAAGTTTGAGCCCGCCCGGTTCTTCGGCCAGCCGGTCCGCGGCCTGGCGGTGCTTTCCTTCGCCGGCATCTCGGTGCGCGGTTAACCGAGCCAGAGACTTCTCCCACACTTCTTTCGTTTAACTGGAATAGAAGACAGGGGTGGGAAAAGTGCACCCCCCTCCTCGATTGCCGAAGATCCGGTGCAGCAGTGACCGAATTCAAAGGGGCTGGGAATTGCCAGCTTGGGCTCCCGGTCAGCCGAAACTTCCGGTTTGCCGGTCTTATGGCAACGGACGAGGCTGTCGCCATAAGGGCCATGTAGACCAGCCAGGCGCGGGCTTCCCGCGCGCCGGTATATCATCCTGCCATTCTCGAGCAACTGGTTGGGGAACGAGAGTCTCTGGGATGCGTGCAAGGTACCTGCTTTTCGCGCTTTTGCTCCTCCTCGTCGCCTCCTTCGCGGCAGGCCAGGAGCCGGCGAGTCACCCTCTCCACAACTTCTTCTTCTTTGACGGCCCTGGCGACTTCAACCGCAACGTCTTTTACAGGAATAAGCTGGAGTTCTCCCTCGAGAGCGGCTGGGAACCCATCAATATTCCCTTCCCGTACGACTTCGTGACAGCCGCCGCATATACCATGTGGCCGCTCCATTACACGCTGGAACCCAACATTGCTTCCGTCCGCTGGACGATCGATAACATCGATTGGCCCAGCATCCTCCGCGGCTCGACAGACTACACATTCAGCGGGTCCTATGTGGACATCCCTCGTGGCCCGGAGACGCGATATTTTGCGTTCCTCTTTGGAATACGCCGTAACTTCGTTCGCCCGAACTGGAGGATGGTTCCATACTTCGATGCTCACGGTGGAGTGGGCAATGTTAACGCCAAGGGGCCGGACGGGGTGCGCTACGCCCAGGGGCAGGATCTGACCTTCACGTTGATGAATGGCGGCGGAATACGCTATGACTTCAATCCCCGATTCAGCGTCGAGGCCGGCGCGACCTACCAGCACGTCTCCAACGCCTACCTGTCACTGCCCAAGTATTACGATTACGGCATCAACGTCTGGGGATCGATGGTCGGTTTCAACATTCGCATTGGAAAAGCCAGGCCCCTGAGGCAGTAGGTGAGAGCTCGTCGTCCCGGCACGAACATCGACTGACGGGAGAGCTGATCTGGGCGTGTTGCCGGCTTTACGGAAGTTTGGAGGCTCGCCGCGGCTGGCCAACCGAGACTTCTCTTTCGTTTGACCCTGTGATTCCGTCTAACTAGACTGGCAGACAGGGTCAATTTCATGCGGTTCAAAGCCTTTCGTTCGGTTGCGGTCCTCGCCGCTGCGGGTTTGTTCAGCTTCGCGCAATGTGTCGCTCCAAACGCCGCAAGCGCCCAATCCTCTTCTAGCTCTTCGAGCGACCGGCAAAGCTCGTCAAATCAGGATTTTCAGCAGGAGAAGGCGCCTTCGCTGGTCGATCCGGCCGGCCCCACCATTTCGCTGGTCAGCCTGGAGCCCGTCTTCATCATGGCCGCGGCGCTGAATGAGTGCGGCTACGATGAAGGCCTCGAGGAAAGCGCTCCCATCCGCAAAAAGGTGCGCCAGGAGATCAACGACGCGCTCGCCAGGAGCGAAGATGCCCGCGCCAAGCGCGACCGGGTTTGCCTGTTCATCGCCCAGCACCGCATGACGGGCACGGAGAAAGACATTTCGCAGTACATTTCGCTGGCGCTCTATCTCACCCCGCCTCCCGAGATCGAAACTTCAGTGGAACTGCCGGAGATGCCGCCCGACTCGACGCAGGTCGCCGAGATCGTTCCTCTGCTCAAGGATTTCGTGGCCGCCGTGGACTTGCACGGTATCTGGCTGACGGTGCATCCCATCTACGACCAGGAAGCGGAGCGGCTCCACGACCCGCTTTCGCAGATGATCGTCAGTACCAACCTCTATCTCAAACTGCCGGCCTCCACCTATGAAGGCCGGCGGTTCATCGTCGTCATCGAGCCCATGCTCTCGCCCAGCACGGTGAATGCGCGCGTTTACGGCGCCGATTACGTGGTGGTGGTTTCGCCGGTGAACGGCCAGATTCGCATGAGCGACGTCCGGCACACTTATCTGCACTACATTATTGAGCCGCTGCTCTACGCGCGCGCCAACGCCATCGACCGGGCGCAGCCGATCCTTAAAGAGGTCCGCGACGCGCCGCTGGAGTTCGTTTACCGCTCCGACGCCGTCGCGCTGACCATCGAGTGCCTGATCAAGGCCATCGAGGCGCGAACCATGGACACCGGCATTCCCGTGTTTAAAGTGCCGGCAAATATCGACCGCGAAGATGTGCCGCGCATCGAGCACGAGCGGCAGGCCTACCAGCAGAAGGTGGACGCCATTCGCACGGCGGCGGTTCGCCACGACATGACGCAGGGATTCGTTCTCACGCAGTACTTTTACGAGCAGCTGATCGGGTTCGAGAAGGATCCCGCCAGCCTGAAGGACACGATTGGCGAGATGGTCTACGGCATGGACGTGGACCAGCAGGTTCACCGCGCCCGGCAGACCGAGTTCGATGCGCAGGCGGATGGCGACGTGTTGCAGCACAGCAAGCCGCGCAAGCTCACCGGGCTTGACCTGGCTGAAGCGCGCCTGGCGGCCGGCGATGTGGCCACGGCCAGCACGCTGGCACAGCAGGCGCTCGGCGTCAAACCCGACAGCCTGGAGGCGGTGGCCAATGATGCGCGCGCCGATTTCATCCTGGCCCGGGCGGCCGCCCTCACCGGCCATCCCGACGACGCCATCAACGATTTCCAGAAGACGCTGAGCACCAGCAAGGAGCCGCGCCTGCTGGCCTGGTCGCACATCTATCTCGCGCGTATGCTTGACCTTAGCTGCAAGCGCGATGAGGCTCTGGCCGAGTACAAGGAGGCGCTGGCGGTGCGCGACGGAGCGCAGGATACGCGCCTGGCGGCGGAACGCGGCGTGAAAGCCCCGTATGCGGTGCAGGGCCATAGCTGCGATGACGCGGACGACGACGATGATGCCAACCCGCCACCGGGTGGGGCCAAACCGCAGGCGGCAGGCGCGCCCCAAAAGCCTCAGTGAACTGGATGCCCCGTGCCGAATTGCATCCAAATTTATGGAGGGCCTGGTATCTGGCGGGTTCGATTTATCATTCTTCGTTCACAAAGAAAACTGTAGGTTTGAAAGGCGAGGGCACTCCCCAGGTTGCCGATCCCAGAGCCGTTTCGACCTGGAGAGAAGAGGGCTTTCTTCCGATCCTATGACAAATTGGAAACTCTCCAGATGAATCGAGAATCGAGCGAAGTCAATTCGGAAGCGGACCAGGGTGGCTTGACCGCGTTGCTGCGGCACAGCTTTCGGCGGCCCGAGCTCCTTATCCGTGCGCTCACGCACCGCTCTCTTGCTCACGAGCAGGCGCAAGTGCACTGCGAGGGAACGAGGGCTGCCGCTGACGACAATGAGCGGCTGGAGTTCCTTGGCGATGCGGTTCTCGGGTTGGTGGTGGGCGAGGCGCTCTTCGAAATGCACCCGGAGTGGCGGGAGGGCGAACTGACGGTGGTTCGCTCCCAGCTGGTCAGCCGGCAGCATATGGCAAAGGTTGCTGCGGCGATCGACCTGGGAAGTTACCTGCGTTTGAGTCGAGGCGAGGACCGGGGCGGCCTGCGGCGCGCGAGCACCGTGCTTTCGAATACCATGGAAGCGGTGCTGGGCGCGCTTTATTTAGATGGCGGCCTGGAGCCGGTGAGGGAATTTGCGCGCCGCTATGTGATGGGCCAGGCAGTGGAACAACTGGAAGTGGAATTGCGTTCCGGGGCCGCGCTGGGCAACTATAAATCGGCGCTGCAGGAGCATGTACAGGCCGCGCACCTGGGTACGCTCGTCTACAAGGTAAGAGGCGAAAGCGGTCCCGATCATCGCAAGCGCTTTCTGGTCGAGGTCCGGCTCAAGCCTGCCGAAGGCGAACCCGGCAAACCACTGGCGCGGGGAATGGGAAGCACCAAGAAACACGCGGAACAGGATGCGGCGCGCCGCGCCTTGACTCGTCTGCACGCGGCGGACGGCAAAACCGCAGTCCCGGCAGCTTCGCCGCAAGGTGCGGAAACTGAGGGCTTTCCGGAGCAATGACGTCTCCCGTGCTAATCCCGGGGCCAACGAAGCGGTTCGCCATGCTGCGGCTCCATCTGCCCACTGTGCCGGAGGCATTGGCCTCGCTGCTGCGCACTATCGTGGTGGCGCTCTTTCTGCTTACGTTTCTGCTCCAGCCCTACTTGATTCCCTCTGAAAGCATGGAGCACACCCTGCTGGTGGGCGATTTTGTCCTTGTCGACAAGCAGATCTTCGCACCCGGCGGCTCCGCGACGGGCCTGGGCCATTGGCTCATGCCTCACCGCGATGTCTGCCGGGGCGACATCGTAGTCTTTCACCACCCCAACCCTCCATTCCTGGTCAAGCGGGTCGTCGCCGTTCCGGGCGACCGCGTCCGCATGGAGGATGGCCGGGTGACCGTGGACGGAGTTGCGCAGGACGAGCCCTACGCGGCCTTCGAGCCGACAGACCCCAGTCCGTTCCCCGATGAGTTTCCAGCCAAGATCTACACCGATCCGGAGGTGGACATCGGCTGGTGGAAGCAGATGCAGACCCTCACCCACAACGGAGAACTGGTGGTGCCGGCGGGCGAGTACTTCGTGCTCGGCGACAACCGCAATCACAGCAAAGACTCGCGCTTCTGGGGATTCGTACCGCGGCAGGCGATCATTGCCCGACCGCTGGTGATTTACTTCTCGCTCCGCCGGCCGTCGTCGACCGATGTGCAGCAGGCCGCGGATGATAGACTCGGACACGACAGGGAACTTTCGGCCCGGCTGACCGGATTTGCGCGCTGGAAGCGCATCTTCCACATTGTGCATTGACATAAGGCCGGTGGTCGGAGCCGGACCTCGGCCAGCTCATTTCGGCGTTGGCGTGATTCAAAGAGCGACAGGATGACCAAGAAGACGATGACGGCCGCGGAGCCGCCCGCAAGCGTTCAAGAGAGAGTGGAAGAGACTCCATATGAGGCTGTAGCCAGCATCTGCTCGGTGCTGGTGGTCGGTCTCTTCATCCTCACCTTTCTCGCCCAGAACTACGTCATTCCTTCGGGCTCGATGGAAAACACGCTGCTCGTCGGCGACCACCTGGTTGTGGACCGGATCACCTTCTCGCCGCCCACCAAATGGATGCCGCTGGTTCACTACCGCGAGCCTCGCCGCGGCGATATCGTCGTCTTCATCAAGCCGGTGCCGGATGGCGTGGACGCGGATGGCAAGCCGCAGTACCTCACCCTGGTGAAGCGGCTGATTGGCGTGCCCGGAGATCGCATCCATTTGCGCGACGGCATCGTCATCAACGATGGCGTGGCCCAGCCGCTGCCGCCGGACGGCAAGATGCTGCCCAGCCCGGATTGGGATTTTCTGGACAGCTTCCCGTCCACTCCGCCTTCGCCTCCCGCCGCCACCGAAAGCTGGACCATCGATTTTCCCAACCACGTGGTCAACGGCGACCTGGTTGTGCCGCCGGGCCATTACTTCATGATGGGCGACAACCGGCATAACAGCCTCGACTCGCGCTATTGGGGTTTTGTGCCCCGGGAAAATATTATCGGGCGGCCGCTGTTCAACTACTGGTCCTTTGTGACCCCGGACTCCGAATACGAACAGACCGGCGTCGGGAACTCCATCGCTTGGATGGGCCACGTGGTGGTGCACTTCTTCACCGAGACGCGCTGGAAGAGAACCTTCCACGTGGTGCATTGACAAATGGCGAGCGGGACCGGGCCATCTCCAATGGAGAAATCCGCTCCAGTCCAGAAGCGCGACGAAGAGACCCCATTCGAAGCGATCTCGAGCATTTGCTCCGTGCTCGTGGCCGGCCTCTTCGCGCTGACGCTGATCGCCCAAAACTACGTCATTCCATCCGGTTCGATGGAGAACACGCTGCTGGTGGGCGATCATCTCATGGTGGATCGGATCACTTTTTCCCCGCCCAGCCGATGGATGCCGCTGGTGCGCTACCGCGAGCCGCAGCGCGGCGACATTGTCGTCTTCATCAAGCCGGTGCCTGATTCCTACGATGCCGACGGAAAGCCTGTCTATGAGACGCTGGACAAGCGTCTGATCGGCGTGCCCGGCGACCGCATTCACCTGCGCGATGGAGTCGTGATCCTGGACGGCGTTGCGCAGAATCAGCCACATGCCCAGCCGACGACGCTCGAAAACCACTCCGACTTCCTCGACGAATTTCCCTCTGTGCCGCCTTACCCGCAGCCCGGCGCCACTCCCGAAGCCTGGGCTGTCGATTTTCCCAGCCATGTCGTCAACGGCGATTTGGTCGTCCCGCCCGGCAAGTACTTCATGATGGGCGACAACCGGCACAACAGTCTCGATTCGCGCTATTGGGGATTCGTGCCCCGGGAAAACATCATCGGCCGTCCGCTGTTCAACTACTGGTCGTTCGAGACGCCGGAAAACCAGCCGGCCGGAATCGCCAATGCCATGGCCTGGATGGTTCACGTCGCGTTGCACTTTGTCACCGACACTCGCTGGAAGCGGACCCTGCACGTAGTCCGCTAAACGGCGGCGTTGCCCGCCTTCCGGCAGTAACATAAATCCATGACGGAGAGCGCGCAGAACCCGCGGCGCAAGCGAAGATGGTTCGCGCTGGTGGTGGCCGTGCTCGCGGCGCTGCTGGCCGTGGTGGTTGTTCCTCCGTTCATCGGCGTCGGCCGCTATAAGAACCGGATCACGCGGCTCGTCTCGGCCTCGCTGGGCCGGCCGGTGAGCCTCTCGGCTGTAAAGCTGCGCCTGCTGCCGCAACCGGGGTTCGTGCTCACCGATCTCAACGTCGAAGAAGACCCGGCCTTCGGCGCAGAGCCGGTGCTACATGCCAACACCGTCACCGCGTCCATCCGCCTGCTTTCTCTCTGGAGGGGCCTTGAGATCGGCAGCATCAGCGTGGACGAGGCCAGCCTTAACCTGGTGCGCAACCCGGCCGGGCGCTGGAATGTCGAGTCGTTGTTCAGCTCCGCTACCCACCCTGGCCAACTCATCGCGGCCCACCGCGGGCGCCGCCAGATCCCTCTGCCGTACCTTGAAGCGACCAACTCGCGCATCAATATCAAGAACGGAGTGGAGAAGCTGCCGTTTTCTCTCATCGACGCCGACCTCTCTTTCTGGCAGGAGCAGCCCGGCGAATGGCGCTTCCGTTTGCGCGGCCAACCCGCACGAACTGACCTGAACCTGGACCTCGCGGATACCGGGCTTGTCCGTCTCGAAGCCGATCTTCACTCCGCCCCTGACCTCCGCCAAATGCCGCTCCATGTTGATGCCGAATGGCGTGAGGCCCAACTGGGCCAGCTTACGCGCCTGCTCGTCGGTTCCGATGCCGGCTGGCGCGGCGACTTGACGGGTGAGCTCGAACTCGACGGCACTCCGGACGCCGCGCGGATCAAGGCCCGGTTGAGCGCCGCCAACGTCCATCGCGCCGAATTTGCACCCGCCGAACCCATGGACTTCGACGCCAACTGCAGCTTCGTCTATCACTCTTCGAGCCGCTCCCTTGAGAATGTGGAATGCAATTCGCCTCTCGGCGAGGGACGCGTGCACGTCACCGGCGATTTGCCCGGCAACAGCGGCAAGCCGCGGCTCTCGGTCGAACTCGATCGATTCCCGGTAGACTTCGCACTGAACGCCTTGCGTACCATCCGCAGCGACTTTGGAGCCGGTCTCGAGGCCAGCGGAACGATCAGCGGCAAAGTCACTTACGAAGCAAACCAGCCGGCAGATCCGCATGCTTCGGCGCATGTCGCGAGGACCCGCGGCGCTAAATCCCGCCCAACTCCACAGGGTCCGCTCACCGGCAGCTTCACTGTGCAGGGCTTTCAACTCAGCGGCGAAGGGCTCAATCAGCCCGTCCGGCTGACCAAAATGAATCTTGTTCCGACCCTCGAGCCAGTCCTTGATCCGGTCGTTGATCCGACCCTTAATCCAAACCCTGACCCGAAGCCGGAATCGACCATGGGAAAAGCCGAAGCGCCCTGGGCCCAGCTCCCGGGACTTTCTGCAACAGCTTCCATTCCTGCTGGAACGGCCGCGGCGCTTACCATCACTTCCCATCTTACGATTTCGGGTTACCAGGTCACGGTGCGCGGGCAGGCATCGATTGCGCGCCTCCGCGAACTGGCCAAGATTGCCGGCCTGGAAGATCGGGCGCCTCTGGACGCATTAACGGGAGGGCCCGTAACCATCGATGCGAGTGCACAGGGTCCTTGGCTTGCGCCGGAAACCATCCCCATCCAGACCGCAACTCGAGCTTCCAGTCTCATTTCGGTGCCCGGTTCCTCGGTGTCCAGTCCCTCAGTGCCCGGTCCCGATCGGCTGAGCGGGACCGTAACCTTCCAAAACGTCAATTGGAAGGCGGACTTCCTCGCCAATCCAGTCGAAATCGCCGATGCCACGCTGCACGTGGACGACAACGAAGCCCGCTGGGACCCGATTGATTTTTCCTACGGTCCGGTCAAAGGAACGGCAACCGTCAGCGTGCCTCTCCGGTGCACAGCGCCGGAGGATTGCCATCCGGCGTTTCAGGTGCAGTTCGGCGCGCTCGATGCGACCGCTGCGGAGGCTGCCGTTTTGGGAGCGCGCGAGCGCGGCACATTACTGTCCGAGCTGGTCGCGCGCCTGAGCCCATCGCGCCCGCCGGCCTGGCCGCAGCTCGAAGGCACTGTGCAGGCCGATTCCCTTCTTCTGGGTCCGGTAACGCTCGAGCACCCCACAGCCACCCTGCGCATTGTTGAAGACGGCGCGGAGATTACCAGCCTCGACGCCAGCCTGCTTGGCGGCAGCTTGCACGGAACCGGCACGCTCCATGCGGCGGGGGCCAAGCAAAACTCGGGAAATACGCCGGAATATTCCCTCGACAGCCAGTTCCAGCATCTGAACCCGGCGGATGTCGGCCGGTTGCTCGGACAGCGCTGGTCGGGCGGCGAAATCGACGGCACTGGAAAGATCGATCTTTCCGGTTACGCCGCCGAGGACCTCACCTCTTCCGCCAAGGGCAACCTGCACTTCGAATGGCGCCACGGTTCGGTCAATGCGGACAATAATCTCGCCGGCGCCGCTCCCGACCCTCCTGCGCAACCGATACCGGCTATGCTGGCGCATTTCGACGGCTGGACTGTCGATGCCGAGGTCGACAACGGTGCTATCACATTGAAACAGAACGAAGTGCAGCGTGGCAGCCGGCGGTCGACCATCACGGCAACGGTGACCCTCGGCGTTCCGCCCAAGATCGCCTTCGGATCGATAAAGGCAGTGCAGACAGCGCGGCGATAGGAACAGTGCGGATGGAAGGGTGGCGACAGAGACTCGGCAAAGAGCGAACGATGTGGAAGCGGGTCGATACCCGGTGAAATCTATCACCGGGCATTCGGGATGTTTTCTGGGTTAATTTGCAGGCGCGGCAAAGAGAATAAGGTTGCCGTCCGGGTCCTTGACGATGAAGGATTTGGCTTGCCATGGTTCGTTCCTCAGGGACTGGTGGAACGGCACGTCCGCGGCTTGGCAAGCGAGGAAAAGCTCTTTGATCTCGTCCGCGCTGCCCAGCGTGATGGAGGCGGAGAGAAGATCCTCCCGTTCGCGGATGTCTGAGGCAAAGACAGGTTCTTCGATCAAGCGCAGCGCAAGCCGGGCGTTGTCACGGCTCACCTGTCCGTAGAACGGCGGGTCGCCATAGATAAAGTCGATGGTGAAGCCAAGCTTCTTGGTGAAGAATTCGGTGGATACTTTGAGGTCGCGAACGTACAGGTGTGCGGCCACCGAGGTGAGAATTGGCTGAGGGTGTGAGTGCGTCGGGGACATGGCAGTGGAAACTCCTGTTCTCAGCGCCTGCCATCCCTCAAATCCCTCTTTGCGCGCGACGAGTTCCTGCGCGTCGGCCAACCGAAATGCTGCCGTCAGGATTTCCTCGTCGGAAAGCAGACGGAACCGGGGCAAGTGTTCCCGGATGGTGGCAGCGACCGGATAATACCGGTCACGGTGCCAGCGCAGATATTGCTTGGCCTGTTTCTTGAGGTTTTCGAGACTCGACATCGGCGCAATAAAAGTCACGTTCCGTAGGTGGGCCTTGCCCTTTCGACCTGCACCGATGCGCCCTACCCGCAATCTCAGATTGTCCCGCGAAAGGCTGGTTTGTCAATCGAATATCCACCTTGACGATCGGCGACGAGCTGACCGAGATGCTTGACACTGCCCTGCCTTCTCGTGGAAGCCTCGATACAATAGATCTATGGCATCATCTGTTGCATCTTCCCCTGTGATGATTCGCTGCAAGGGCCTTCTGTTCGACATGGACGGCATTCTCATCTCTTCCCTGGGTTCCGTGGAGCGCAGTTGGACCAAATACGCCAGCCTGCGCGGCGTCGATCCGGAACTGGCCATCAGCCTCGCGCACGGCCGGCGCGCCGTTGAAACCATTGCCGCCGTGCGCCCGGACCTCGACGCCGACGCCGAGCTGAAGGTAATTGAAGACATTGAACTTTCCGATGGCGATGGAATCAACGTGCTGCCCGGTGTGCTGAAGCTGCTGGCAGGGCTGCCGAAAGACCGCTGGACCGTGGTAACCAGTGCGACCGAACGGCTGGCTCGCATGAGGCTGGCGGCTGCCGGAATTCCCGTCCCCGAGCGCCTGGTGACCGCTGAAAGCGTCAGTCAGGGAAAGCCGGATCCGGCGCCTTTCCTGGCCGGAGCGGCCTTGCTTGGATTTGCGCCCGAGGTGTGCGTGGTCTTCGAAGATTCGGAGTCCGGTGTCAAGGCAGGCCGGGCCGCCGGTTGCGTCGTGGTCGGCACCACTTTCTCACATTCGGTCGAATCGCTCGCCGCCGCCCACTATCTCGTTCCGGACCTGACCGCAATCAACGTCGCCACCCTTGATGGTGGCGAAGGCTTGGTCCTACGTTTCACGCCGTTGTCCGTCTGAGGGCTACTCGCTGGCCTCGATGCGCCGCCCATGCGTGTCCTGGAGCGGCCGCGAGTTCATTCTGAAGATCGCCGTATAGGCGCGCAACTGCTCGAGGCTGAGGGTCAGCTCGTTCTCGAATACAAACCAGCGCACGCCTTCGGTGCACGGTGGCGTGGTCAGCGATCCCATGTAAGTCCAATAGCCGCGGTCGGCGGGAAACAGGCCAGCCGGGTCCACGTCATCGGTAACTTTCTGGCTGGTGCCGGCCGCCTTGGGCAGATGCGGCCATAGCTCGGCCAGCACCGCGTTCGGGTCGCCGCGGTCCATGGTCAGGCGCAGCGCGATGATGGCCATCTTGCCATCGGCGCTCTGGTGGACGAATTCGACGCCCAGGTCGGTGAGCTTGCCCCTCACCGCTTCCTCGGTCGGGTGGTGGAATTCGAGCCGTTCCAGCTGATAGCGCACGCCATCGGCAACCATGTAACTTCCCGGATCCACGTGAACCACGATCATGTTGCCGGTGTTTTCGAGCGTGACCGGCCCGGCGATGTAATGAAACTCGAGGGGCTTGAGCGCCTTGTCCAGGTGGGCGCCGCGAATGTCGATGGGCGACTGTTCGTGGCCCTGCGCGCAAACCCGGTACGCCGGATCGAGCTTTCCCCAGACGAGTGGACCACGCTTGCCCGCGTAATCCCACGGCGCGCCGGCCTGCGCGCAGGCCGGTGTGGCCGCGCAGAGGCATAGAAAGGCGACTGCTGAAAACCGCATCCTGAACCCCTCATTGAAAGACGCTCGCGCGTCCTCACGAATTCTATCAAGGGTAAGGCAGACGACGCGGCAGCGGAAAACAGCGTCCTCCGCTACGGTTGGTAGCTCACCGGCATCTCTGCCGTGTTGCCGTTGCCGTCCTCGACCTGGATCGACCATGTGTAGGTCTCGCCGGCTGTCAAGCTGGGAACGGCTGGCGGGTTCGTAGCTCCCGTTGGATCGGCGCCCCAGGCGATGGACGTGATCGCGCTCGAAAACCCACTCGATTGAGAATTGGCCGCGGGAATTTGCCAGATCGGGTTTCCGGTGGAATCCCAAAGCGTGAATTGATAGGTGTAACTGGCGCCATCCGGCGCGTCGGCCCAGGCAAACGTCGGGGTCGTGCTCGAGCTCACTCCGGTGGTGGGCGACAGATTCGCGGGAAACGAGTTCACCACTCCGCTCACCGTAGCGTCAGCGGTCAAGACTCCGCTATTCAACCCGATCGAGTCGCTAAGCTGCAAGGAGTAAGTGTCGCCTGCATTGGGAACGGCGGGGCCGATATCGAGCGAGAAGTTGAACACCTGGCTGCCGCAATTGCCGCACTCGCCTATGTCGATGGGAACCAGCACATTGGGGCCGGATACGAGGGAAACTTGCCACGGCAGGAAGTCCGCGACTCCAACGTCGAAGTTGAGCGCAAAGCTATCGGCCCATCCGTTTTGATCGGGCAGCCTCAAGTGTTCGGTTGTAACCGTCGCCGTATTGGCGGCGGGCATGGTCAAATTGACCGTCGTGTTCCCGTTGATCGCCATAACGGCATTCCCGTTCATATCGTTGATATCCCCGCTGTCGGGCATGCCGTCTTTGTTCTGATCGATCAGCGCGAATATCGCGTAATTCGAACCTGTTGGAACCAGCACGGAGTATGTCTGCGGACTGACGGGCTTGGCGAAAATTCCGACGTAAGCCTTGCCCGTATTAAGGTCGCGGAAGCCCACGTAGAGCGGGCCCGTTTCCGTTCCGGCGAAGGTCACCGCACCGGAAACGGTGTTGCCGGTGGAGGGAACGGCGATCGTCACGGGCCCGTAGGGAGCAGACCACGGGCCGGCCGCAGTACCCATCACGCCTTGCGCGCGGAAATAGTAGACGCTGCTATATTGCAGACCATTGATGAACCACGCTGTGGCGCCGCGGCCGCCGATCGCATTGAAAGTGCGGGTCCCGACAATCGTGCTGAAGGTGGAGCTCGTGCTCCATTCAACGGTATAACTCGTGGCCTGCTCCATGCCATTGCTGCCTATGATCGGTGCGTATCCGAGATATGCGCCTCCGTTGAATCCGCCGCCGGAAGTTATGCCCGGAGCCGAGGTGAGCGTAGGTTGCTCCGGCGCGGAGGGAGTTACGAAGACATTTGCCGGATTCGCGTAGCCTACGGCCAGGTTCGAAACGATTGCGGTGGCGTCGGATGCGTTCTGGGCTCCATAGCCGAGCTCGTCCACCCAGGCGCTCAACGTGTATGTGCCCGGTTGCACACCGCGAATCTGGAACTTCGTCGGGGTGCTTACGCTGGTTCCCAGTATCACCTGCGGACAATTGTTGTTCGACAGGTTCAGGTAGATTCGGCCGCCTATTCCGGTAGGCAGGCTCACCGAGCCCGAAAGGGTATAGCCAATTGCCGCCAGGAAGTTGACGCCGCCGACCGCATCGTCATCGACCGCGACAGCCTGGCTCGCGGGGTAGAAGATGGAACTCGGCGCCGCGCTCGAAGGTGTAATTGTATAACTCCCGTTGGGAACGTTGGCAAATGAATACTGCCCGTTGCTGTCCGTCGAAGCGGTCTGTGCGGGATTCGTATTGATCGTCACCGGAATCCCAATTGCAGGCGATCCGCAGTTGACGAAGTTGACCTGGCCGCTCACTTCGTATCCTGGCCCGCTCATAACGTCGATCGAATAGATGATGGTGCCGGCCGTGTTCCCCATGCCGTCCTTGACTGAAACCTTGAACGACACCACGCCAACAGCGGTCGGCATTCCCCCGATGGTGAGCGTATTGCCGCCGGAGCTGGAGACAGTGAGGCCGACGCCCATTGCAACGGATGTTCCGTTGGCGGACAATTTGGCGCCATTGACGGTCCACGTGTAGTTCGGCACCCCGCCGGACGCAACAATCGTTCCCGAATAAACCTGGCCGACGACCGCGGACGGCAATGAATCGGGATTGGGCACGGAAACGCCAAGGTTAGCGGAGCGGTGACGTTGATCGAATAAGTCACCGGGCCCGCCTTGGCGCCCGTCGAGTCCTGAACCGAAGCCTGAAACGCGATCGTGCCCGGCGTCGCGGGAGTGCCTTCGATGACCAGGTCGGAATCCTGACTTGGCGCCTGAACCATGCGAATCCGGCTGTTACCGTCGGCGATATAGATGTTGCCGGCGCCGTCGGCCGCCACGCCTTGCGGGTTCGCAATATTTGCCGTCACGGCCGCAATATTGTCTCCGTTGTACGTGGCGATTCCGGTGCCCGCCACAGTCGCGATTTCGCCGCTTGCGGTTGCCATGGCGCGAATCCGATTGTTTCCGGCGTCGGCGATGTAGAGATTGCCGCTTCCATCCAGCGCGATGCCGGCCGGACTGCTGAGTTCCGCATCGACAGCCGCGATGCCGTCGCCGTTGTAGCCGGCCGTTCCCTTACCGGCGACTGTGCCGATGATGCCGGTCGCCGCGAGTACTTCGCGTATGCGCCCGCCGGTTCCTGCCGCCCCAGCCGCGCCGGTCAAATCGGAGATGTAGACGTTGCCCGAGCTATCCACAGCCACCGCATAAGGGTTTTGGAGGCCAGCCTGTGTGGCCGGGCCGCCGTCGCCGCTGTATGCGGCCCTCCCGATGCCCGCTACGGTGCTGATCTCCCCACTCCATGCGGAAACCTCGCGCACCCGCGCATTGCCGGCATCGGCAATGAAAAGATCGCCTTGGCTATCCACCGCGACTCCCTCCGGCCGATTCAATTCGGCGATAGTGGCCGCGAAGTTGTCGCCGTTGTATCCTGCGGTGCCGGTGCCGGCGACCGTCGCGACCTCGCCAGTTGCCGCGTTTACAACGCGAATGCGCGCATTCCCCGTATCGGCGATGTAGAGATTTCCGGCTCGATCCACCGCCAATCCGGCAGGGGCATTCAGTTGCGCCTGGGATGCCGGAATGTCATCGCCGTTATACCCGGCGGTTCCCGTCCCGGCCACCGTGGAGATGATTCCCGCGGGCGTTGCCATGCGCACGACGGAAGTCACGCTGTCGGCAATGTAGAGATTGCCGGCGCCGTCGATCGCGATGCCGCCGCTGTCGTTGATCTGCGCATTGACCGCCGCGTTGCCGTCGCCGGCATATCCCGGTGACCCGTTGCCGGCCACGGTCGTAATCGTGGTGCTCGTCGGCGCGGACAACGTGCCGGGCAATCCCGTGACCGTCCAGATATAGGGAGGCGCGCCGCCTGTTACTCCCACATATCCCGTATAGCTCTCGTGCGCGGTTGCGGGTCCCAGCGTGGTGGGGGTGGGGGCGGGCAACGACAGCGCCGACGGCGCATTCACCGCGATAGAGAACGTGGCTGGACCCGCTGACTCACCCGAGTATGCGTCCGACACGGCGACAATGAATGTCACCGTACCGGTCGAGGCAGGTGTTCCGCCAATCGTCAATGCGTAACTGCCATTGCTGGAGACGGTAAATCCTCCGGGCAGCAGAATGGCCGCGCCGTTCGTCGGGACGTTTGTGCCGTTCACGGTCCATTCGTATGCGGGACCGGCGCCGGATGCCTTGATCGATGCGCTGTAAAGAGCTCCCACGTACGCGGCGGGCAAATTGGAGGGAGTCGCGATGCTCAGAGCTGCCGGAAAGTTGAAGGTCGCCGTCCCCACAGCGGACTGTGAGTAACCCGGCGCGATGGCCATGGCATTGATTACTTCGGTTGCCGCTATTGCAATCGCCCCGCTATATTGAGTCGAAGAGGTTGTCGGCGCCTTTCCGTTGGTCGTGAAGTAAATCGTAGCGCCGGGCGTAGCATCGGTAATGCCGATCGACTGCGGCGAGCTATAGCTTCCATTGCTGGGAGAGATCACCGGTGTTGCCGCCGGAGGAGTTATGGTGTAAGCGGCTTTAGCCGTCACCGATTGCGAGAACCCCGGAGCGATGGCGATAGCATTGACGGTCATGGTCGATGAAATCCCGATTGGGCCGCTGTACGGCGCTGAAGCCGTCGTCGGCGCGCTTCCGTCCGTCGTATAGTAGATCGTCGCGTCCGGAGCGGAATCGGAGATACTCACGGCCTGATTTGAATTGTAGGTCCCGGCAGGGGGACTAAAAACCGGCTTCGCCGCCGGTGGAACGATGATATAAGTCGCCGCGGCGACCGCGGATTGCGAATAACCCGGCGCCGTCGCCATCGCCTTGATCGTCTCCATCGAGGTCGCCGAAATGGTAGTCGAATATTCGGACGAAGAAGCCGTGGGCGTCGATCCATCGGTTGTGTAATAGATAGTTGCGCTGACAATCGCATCTTTCAAGGTTATCTTCTGGGTCGAGGTGTAGGTTCCGGAAGGTACCGAAATAGTTGGCGTCGCCGCCGGCGGCGTGATCGTATAGGTCGCGGATGCTGCGGGAGACGCTGAATAACCTGGAGCGGCGGCCATCGCGATGATGGTTTCGGTTGCCGATACCGTGATCGGACTTGTGTATTGTGTCGAAGCGGTGGTCGGCGCCGTCCCGTTGGTGGTGTAATAGACGATTGCTCCCGGCGTCGCATCGCTGACGGCGACAAGCTGACTGGAAACAAATGTTCCTGGCGCTGGAGTGAATACCGGAGTCGCGGCCGGAGGAGTGATCGTATAAGTGGCATTAACCGGAGCCGATGCCGAGTAACCGCTGGAGGCTGCGATGGCGCTGATTGTCTGCGTGGATGAGACCGTGATCGGCCCGCTGTATTGCGGCGAAGACTGCGTGGCCGCGGTTCCGTTGGTGGTGTAGTATACGGCCGCGCCCGGCGTGGCGCTGGTGATGGTTACTCTTTGATTCGAAGTGTAGGTTCCGGGTCCAGGGCTGAATACCGGCGATGCAGCCGATGGCAAAATGGTATAAGTTGCCGTGGCCTCCGGAGACTGAGACTCACCCGGCGCAACGGCAATTGCATTGATGGTTGCCGTGGACGTCACGACAATTGGCCTAGTGTATCTGGGGGAGGAGTCGGTCGGCATGGACCCGTCCGTCGAGTAATAAATCGCCGCGGCTTGTGTAGCGTCTGCGATTCCTATCGTCTGCGAGCTGCTATAACTTCCACCGGGAACGGTGAACACCGGCAAGGCCGTCTGCAACATGATTGTGTAAGTTGCCTGAGTTGTCGGGGACGGCGAATATCCCGGCGCCATGGCGATGGCGCGAACGGCTTCAGAGGCCGCTAGTGTAATTGCGCTGGTGTAGCGCGCGGAATGCGCGGTCGGCGCCAATCCGTCGGTGGTGTAGTAGATAGTTGCGCCCGGTGTGTTGGCGAGAATAACGAGCGTCTGCGGTGAGAGGTAGGTGCCTGCCGGTATCGTAAAGAGCGGTGCTCCGGCCGGCGGAGTAATCGTATAAGTTGCGCTCGCCTCCGTCCCCTTCGTGCCGCCTTTGGCTACGGCCAGCGCTTTGACGGTTTCTGTAGTTTCAACGGGGATTGGATCTGCATATTTCTGTGAAGAGGTTGTCGGCGTGGTCCCATCGGTCGTGTAGTAAATGACCGCGTTCGCGATGACCGCAGTAAGCTTTACCGACTGCGCCGCGACATACGTCCCCCCGGCTGGAGAAAACGCCGGAGCGGCTGCCGCCTCAGCCCATATCGGATCGCCTGGGCCGCGGACGGGCGAGGTAAAGCGGTCGCAGTGGCCAGGCACACAACGAATACCGCGCTCGGCCATCGACGCAATGAGCGCCCCAATTGCATTGTCAATCTCCGAATTCTCTTATTCGGCGTAGCCGTCCCAGCCTTGCGGCAGCCGTACCAAGCCTTCTTGCTACGGAATCTGTATAAATTGGCTTCCGCTAACTAGTAATTCGGCGCATTTCGCTGGGCCAGCACGCCGGCGGAGATTCGAAGGTAATTGAAGGCGGCTTGGTCGGGGCTTTGTGCCGGAATTCAGGACAGTCCGGGAGGAGATGGTGTACCCTGAACTGCGAACCAGAAAGCGTTTACCAGAGGTGTTGTCGTCATGACCGTCGTCGCCGGAGTCGACTTCGGCACTCTCAGTGTTCGCGTGAGTCTGGTCGACAGCGATAAGGGACCGATCGGCACGGCGTCGGCTTCCTACGCGCTGCACCGGCGCCGCGATGATCCCAACTTTGCCACGCAATCCCACGCCGACCAGATGGGGGCGCTGGTAGAGGCAACGCGCGTCGCCCTCGAGAGCACGGGCGTGGACGGTGCGACCGTGGCAGCCATCGCCGCGGACACGACGGGATCGAGCGTGATCCCGGTCGGCGAAGGATTGGAGCCGCTGGATGAGTATTACCTTTGGTGCGATCATCGCGCCTGGGCCGAAGCCGAAGAGATCACGAAAAAAGCTCACGCGCTCGGCTTCGAGGGCATCGACTGGTGCGGAGGCGTTTACTCCCACGAGTGGGGATGGGCCAAGCTGCTGCATTGGCTGCGCCACAACCCGGAGAAGCGCGCGCGATTGGCGACCGCTCTCGAGCACTGCGACATGGCCGCGGCCACCCTCAGTGGCATCCGGGATGCGCACGAACTGAAGCGCAGCGTGTGCGCCATGGGCCACAAGTGGATGTGGAACCCACGCTGGGGCGGGCTGCCGCCGGAAGAGTTTCTCGTCGCCGTGGACCCGCTCCTCGCCGGCGTGCGGGAGAAAATCGGGGGCGAGTATCTAACCAGCGATCATCTTGCCGGGCATCTCTCGCCGGAGTGGGCGGAAAAGCTGGGCCTGCGCGCCGGAATTCCGATTCCCGTGGGAGCTTTCGACGCGCACTGGGATGCGATCGGCTCGAACATCCGCGAGGGCGACGCGGTCAACGTCGTCGGCACGTCAACCTGCATCATCGCCATGGCTCGCGAGACTCAACTGGTGCCCGGCGTGTGCGGCGTGGTGCCGGGCAGCGTGCATCCCGGCTACACGGGTATTGAGGCCGGACTCTCAGCCGTGGGAGACATCTTCGACGGCATCGCGCGCCGCGCGCAATCCACGGTTGCCGAGCTCTCCGAAGGGCTGGACGCTTACCGGGCCGGCCAGACCGGCCTGCTGCGGCTGAGCTGGGATAACGGCGACCGCACGGTGCTGGTGAATCCCGAACTGGGCGGTGTGACGCTGGGCTGGAACCTGGTGCACACCGCGCAGGACGAGCTGTTTGCGGCTATCGAAGGCACGGCGTTTCATACCCGCATCATTCTCGAGCGCATGGCCGCGCATGGCGTCCGCATCGATCGCGTCATCAATGCCGGAGGCGTTCCGCAACGGAGCGAAGTGCTCAATCGGGTATATGCCAACGTGCTCAACAAGCCGGTGCTGGTTCCGGCGGGCTTACCGACGAGCCTGGGATCGGGAATCTTCGCACTGCTTGCCGCTGGCGCCTACAAGACGATTGAAGAAGCGCAGGCCGCCGTCTGTTTGCCCCTGCGTACGGTCGAGCCGGACCCGCGCGCCGCTGCCGTATACCAGCAGCTCTATCAGCACTATCGCGATGTTTACTTTGCGCTGGGACGGCGGGACGCAGAGCCGGCAGCGCTGGGGCGCATTTTGCCGGAGTTGAGGAGGATTGCGGCCGAGGCGCGGAAGATGCCGTAAGTCCCCGCGTGACGGCTGTATCGAGCTTTTGTCGTTTCCCACCCCTTTCCTCAAAAAACGAGGAAAGTATGGGGCACGGAGAGCATTGATCTTCGCGCAAAAGCGAGTAAGGAGCGAACGATGGAGCGACGGAATTTCTTGAAGACGGCTGCTGGAGCCGCGGCGGCGGGAATCGTTTTCGGCAGGCGCAGGGCGCTGGCGGCCGAAGCCGACAGCCATGTCGAAGTCCTGCTCGACGAACCCATCGGCACGATCGCACCGGAGATCTATGGGCACTTTACCGAGCACCTGGGCACGGTGATTTATGACGGCATCTACGTCGGCGAAGATTCGAAGATTCCCAATCAGTACGGCCTTCGCTCCGCGCTCATCGAAAAGATGCGCCAGATCCACGCGCCGGTGGTGCGCTGGCCCGGCGGCTGCTTCGCCGATAGCTATGACTGGCGCGACGGCATTGGCCCGCGCGAAAAGCGCCCGCGCCGCACGAACTTCTGGACCGACGTCTATCCCAAAGACCTGATCGACAAAAACATTCCGCAGATTTATGAGCCGAACACCTTCGGCACCGCAGACTTTGCACGCTTCTGCAAGCTTTGCGGCGCCGAGCCTTACATTGCCGCCAACGTGCGCAGCCTGCCCGCGCTCGAGTTCGATCACTGGGTGGAATACTGCAACTCGCCGCGCGGCACTACCACGCTGGCCGAGACGCGCGCCGCCGACGGATCGCCAGACCCGTTCAACGTGCGCTATTGGGGCGTGGGCAACGAGAGCTGGGGCTGCGGAGGAAGCTTCGATCCCGAGGACTATGCAGTCGAGTACAAACGCTGGACCACGTGGGTTCCGAGCTACGGCGTCGATCTGCGCTTCGTGGCGTCGGGGCCGAACAGCGACGAGCAGGCGTGGACGCGCGGCTTCTGCAACAAGCTCTACCACGGCGAGCCGAGCCACGATGCGCACGGCGTGTGGGGCCTGAGCGTCCACCACTATGCGTGGAATCTTTCGCGCGGCCGCACCGAAGATTGGGATGCGGGCAAAGGCGACGCCCTGAACTTCGCTCCGGTCGACTGGTACGAAATGTTAAGAGAAGCCGACCGTATGGAGGGCATTGTCAACGATCACTGGACAGCGCTGGGCGAATTCGATCTCGCCCGTCACATCAAGCTGGTCGTCGATGAGTACGGTCCGTGGTACAAGCCCGGCACCGAGTCTTCTCCCGAGCAGTTGCTGGGCCAGCAGATCACCGTGCGCGACGCCGTGGTGACCGCGCTCACGCTCGACACTTTCAACCGCAATGCCGAGAAAGTCGGCATGGCAGCCTGCGCGCAGCTCGTCAACAATCTCAATGCGCTGTTCTTTACACTCGGAGACAAGTTCACCACTACGCCCAACTTCTACGTCTTCGAGATGTATGCCGCGCACCAGGGCGGAACGGCTGTTCGCACGGAGTTCTCCGCACCCCAAGTGCGCTACGACCGCGACGGCAAGCCGGCAACGTTTTGGGGATTGAAGGGTTCGGCCTCGCTGAAGGACAAAACGCTCACGCTAACCGCCGTGAATCCCGACGTGAGCCAGCCGCGTGAAGCCGAGATCGTGCTGCGCGGAGCCAGGCCCGCGAGCGCCAAAGCCTGGATGGTGCATGAAGACGATGTCCACGCGCACAGCACCCTCGATCAGCCCGACCAGGTGAAGAGCCGCACCGCGGATGTGACAGTGCGGCCCGATTCGCTGAGCTTCACGTTCCCGCCGGCGTCGGTGGTGAAGATCGAGATCCAGTTGGCGTAACGTATCCCGAGCGCCGGCGCCGCACGCACAACAGAACGCCGGAGGAGCGTGAGCCGCCCCTCCGGCGCAAATTGCCGTTGGTTCAGTCGAGCGATGCTAGAAATCCAGCCGCAGTCCAAATTGCATGCGCCGGAAGGTGAGGTCACCAAGGCGGCTCGCGTAGATGCCGAGCGCCGGATAGGTCAGGGCATTGCCGAATGTACCGTTGCCGTAGGAGCCGTCGTCGAAGCGCGTGGAGTTCGTCACGTTGTAAACCTCCCACGCAAACTTCAGCTTGGCTCGCTCGGTAACGTCCCAGCTCTTGGCCAGAGACGAATCGATATCGAACACGCCGTCACCGCGGAAATTGTTGCGTTCACCGGCCTCTCCCGGATACGGCAGACGGATTGGCGAACCGCTGGTCACGCCGTTCTGGATAGCCTGATCGTCGGCGAAGACCTGCGGCAGCCCGCCTTCAATGTGCTTGTGCAGCTTGACCGGAACGGTGGGCACGGCAAACGCCTGCAGTTCCCAGTTGGTCGTCCATCCGGGCTCGATGAGCGCAAAGGGCAGCCCGGTCGTCCAGCGGCCCAATCCCGCCCATTGCCAACCTCCCCAAATGGCATTGCCGACTCTGCCGGAGTTGCCGAGCAGTGTTTTGCCGGTTCCGAAAGGCATGGCATAAGCCCAGTCTGCGGTCACAAGGTGAGTGGTGTCGAAGTCGGAGACGCCGCGGCTCAACGAGGGATCCCAGACATTCTGAATGGCGCCGTACGAAGTAGCTGATCTCTCCGCGTCCGAGCCCATATCGATCGACCGCGAGAGTGTGTAGCTGAGGTCCATGGTCAGCCCGTATTTCGCCGGATGGCGCAATGTCACCTGGCCGGCGTTGTAATAGCTCATGCCGATGGATGCCAGCGAGATCAACGAAGAAAACTGCGAGTTCCAGAACAACGTACCGTTCGGGCACCCGTAATCGCACGCGAAATCGATGTCGTAGAGGGCCCCGGTTTCGCCGTAAACGTAGCGCTGCGGCGTCCATTCGTCGTTGTAGATTGCTTCCGTCGCGCTTTCTCCGGGGAAGTCCAGGCCTTTCAATTGCGGGAACACGTCCTCGAAGTACTGGATGGTTGGAACCGAGACCGGTGGAGTTCCGGTGTAAATGCCGCCGTACGCGCCGTGGTGCTCATCGGCGATCTTGGATAACCTGCTTCCGGCGGTGAAGTAGTCGCCCGCGCCCTTGGGATCGTTGTAGTCCACTGGCTCAGCCAGGTCGAGCTGCTGGAAAAGATGCCGGCCCAGGCGGCCGACATAGGCTGTGTCGAGCAGGAAGCCGCCGGGCAGCTCGCGCTGCACCGAAAGGTTGAACGCTTCAACGTACGGAGTGTGTACGTGGTTATCGATGCCCCAGTTGATCCCGAACGTTCCTGCCGGAACCGCATAGGGATAGGCCTGCGTCTTGGATGCCGGCGGCACCGGCAGGTCGGGCAGGTTGTGCGGTCCGGTGAATCTTGGCGCGGTTTCAAAGTTGACCGTATTTGCGGGGCTCTCAAACTGCGATGAAAGGCCGAAAGAGCCCAGGGTGCTGAAGCGATGCGTCAAAGCTTCGCCGTAGTGATCGTAATAGAAGCCAAAGCCGGTACGAATCGAGGTTTTCGCATCCGGCGCATAGACGATCGCCACCCGCGGCGCGAAGTTTGTTTTCTGCTTCGGCCAGAATGCGGGCTGGTTGTTGGCCTTTCCGGCCGGAGCGAAGAACAGCGTCGGCTCGTATACCTGCCCCTGCGCGGCAGCCTGCCCGCGCTTCAGGTACCACTCGTGCATGTCGATGGTAGGAGCGATCTCCTGCCCCGTGGTCTCATACGGAGTTTGCAGGATGGTGTGGCGCAGGCCGTAGGTCAACGTCAAATTGGGGCGAATACGCCACGAGTCCTGGAGGAAATACTCGAACTCGTTCGCTCTGAAGTGCCGCGAGATGAACGCGCCGTCGGGAAGCAGCGACGCGGCAGTCGCACTGGTGACGTTGTAATTGTTCGATTCGTCGCGTTCCCCAATATCGCCGACAATTGTCGCGTAGGCCTGATTGAACTGCGTGGAGAAGCCGGAGCTGACCGCGGGCAGGCCAATCGTGGTCGGATCTGGCACTTCCTTTTGGCTCAGGTAGGAAGGATTGGTGTTGGCGCCGTTGAAGGAGCCGGTATCGTTGCTGGTGTTGTTGTCGATCAGCCGCCAGTTGCCGCCGCCGGTCAGCGTGTGTGTGCCCTTGGTCCAGCTCAGGTTGTCGTCGATCGTATTCAAAGGAACGTTGACCAGCGAACTGCGCGTTTGCGCCGTCGGCTGGGTGAGAAAACGAACACTCACGTAATCTCCCTGCCCGATTCCCGCACTCGCATAACCCTGGCGTATGTAGGCGTAGCGCAAGTCGTTCACCAGATTTGGAGTGACTACGAACGTATGCCCCGCGGCCAGGCCCTTGGTGTTGTCTTCAAGGAAAGTAGAGGGCGCCTGGCCGGGAAGATTTTCCACGCCGTCGGAAACGTCCTTTTGAAGATTCCCGCGGACAAAGATGTGGTTCTTGGAGTTCGGCGTGTAATCGATCTTGCCGATGTTGGTGTTGAGCCTGCTGGGTGCGGGAGAGCTGAAGTTATACGAACCGTTGTTGACGCCGTCCCCGCCCGCCAGCACGGTCGCCGGCGGCTCTGTTGAAAGATACTGGATCATTGCCGCATCCACGCCGGGCGCCGAGCATTGGCCTCCATGCTTCGGCGTGCATTGTTGGTCCAATGTCGCGATCTGCTGCGAGGTGAGTAAGTGCTGGTTTCCGTTCGCGTCGAAGTAGCCAAGTTGCCCATTGAGGAACGTTGCCGAAGGTGTAGTGGCGGAGACGGTCTGGTTGGTGGCCAGGCGCTGGCCCTCATAGTTGTAGAAGAAGAAAAGCTTGTCTTTGAAAATCGGGCCGCCCACGCTGCCGCCGAACGTGTTCACGATATATTTCGTGGGAACATTCGGCTCGCCCGATGAAAGCTGTTGCTCCTTGATGAACCAGTCGTTGGCTACGGTGTCGGAGGGGCGATTGTACTCGTAGAGCGAACCGTGAAATGTGTTGGTGCCGCTCTTGGTGATGAGCGAGATCTGCGCGCCCGACGAGCGGCCCGCATCGGCATTGCTGTTGGACGTGGTTACGCGAAACTCCTCGGTCGAATCCAGCGTGGAGCGCAGCACGCCATTGAACGCGTAGCCGTTCACCTGGTCGTTGTCGTCCACGCCATCCAGCGTCACGTTGCCCTGGTCCGATCGCGCGCCGGAGACCGCGCCCTGCCGGCTGTCGAGATCCGAGGCCTGCGTCTTGTCGGACAATTGGACGGTCTCGCCGAGAAAGAGCACACCCGGCTGCAGGCTCAGCAATGAAATGGGATCGCGCCCGTCCATCGGCAGCGCCTGGATGGTCGCGTTGTCGACCGAGTCGCCCATAGTCGCATCGGTGGTGTTCAGCGTCTGCGCCTCGCCGGAAACATCGACCGTCTCGGCGCTCGATTGCACCTTCAACGTGAAGTCGACGGTCGCAGGCTGGTTGACCAGAAGTTCGGCAATCTTGCTCTGGTCCCCGAACCCGCTTGCTGCAACCGTGATGGTGTACGTGGCCGGCGGAATCTGCACGAACTCGTAATACCCGGTGCTGCCGGATACGGCGCGAAGCGCCTGGCTGGTGGCTTTATCGACCAGCGTGACACTGGCGCCCGGTACAAGCGCGCCGCTGGGATCCTTGATTATGCCGCGAAGCGAGGTGGTGGCGATCTGGCCGGATGCGAGTGTGGCAGTGGAAAGGATACAAGACAGTATCCATCCCAGATGGGATCATTTCACGTCAGTTCCTCCAAAATGCTTTTGCCCTGCCTTGCTGAAAACGCCCTTGTGCAATTAGGTAATTCGATCCAGCGCAGACTTCGTTGGCCTGCGTCTTGGATATGCGTGCTTCCCTAAAAGCTCGTCCCGCGGTTAGTGGGCTCTACCTTGCGAGTGCGAGGAAGCTAACTTACAATGCGGCTGTTTGTCATCGGTGACGCGGGGGCTCGTCACTCATGAAACGAACTTCATAATTGCCGATATTGAGTGAAGATTCAACTGAAATCCGCTTCTTTCGCGGAAATTTCAGCCGCAAAATCCTTCACTGTACGACTTTGAAACTAAATGCAGGTTATCGCCTTTTACAAAGGATTGTGACTAAATGCAGAGATGTTGATGTAGGTAACAGGATAACTTGGACGAACGACGGGGAATGGAAACTGGAACGACGCGCGGCTGGTTTCGATGTCACTTCAATGAAAACGCCGGAGAAGCGTGAGCCTCTCCGGCGCGGATTTTGGATCGAACCGGCTCAGAAGTCGTAGCGCAGGCTGAACTGCATGCGCCGCGGCGACGAGAGCAACTTGTCGGCCACACCGAGGTTCCCGCCCGTAAGATCGCCTCCGATCGATGCCGGATCGAAGCGTACGGTGTTGGTCACGTTGTATACTTCCCACGCAAATTTGAGCGCGCCGAACTCGCCGAACTTCCACACCTTGGCCAGCCCCGAGTCGAGGTCGAAGTAGCCGTCTCCCCTGAAGAAGTTGCGCTCGCCCGCTTCGCCGGGGTAGGGCAGGCGAATCGGAGAGCCGGAGTACACGCCCTGGTTGATTTGGTTTTGCACCGCGGTACTAAACCACGCCGGGTCACCTGCCGAGTTGAATTGCCTGTGCAACTTGAATGGCGCAGTCACCACGGCATCGCTTCCGTAAGTCCAGTTGGTGGTGTAGCCCGGTTCGAACATCGTCCAGGGCAGCGCGCTTGCGTTGCGTACAATTCCAGACAACTGCCATCCGCCGACCGCGGCGTCTCCCCATCGATTGACGTTGCCCAGCACCGCTTTTCCCTGTCCAAAGGGGAGCTGATAGACGTAGTCTCCGGTGATCAGGTGACGAGTATCGAAGTCGGAGTGTGCCCGGTTGAGCTGCGGCTTCCACGTGTTGTAGATGATGCTGAAGTTGAAAAAGCTCAGCGCGGGGCTCCGTTCCGCGTCCGAGCCTTCGTCGATGGAATTCGAGAACGTGTAGCTCACGTCGGCCGAGAGCCCATGGCTCATGGGATGCCGCAGCGTGATCTGCCCCGAGTTGTAGTAGCTCATGCCGATCGAGGACAGCGAAAACAGCGAAGCGAACTGATACTGCCAGAAACGCGAGACGAAAGTCGACGGGCAGGGATACGGATTGTAGGCGTTACTGTAGGGATTCTGGTACGCGGTACCGCAATAGAGATCGAGATCGATCAGTGCAGTCGTGGCTCCAAGGTTAGCGCGAGAGGGGCTCCATTCGTCAGAGTAGATGGCCTGCGTGGCACTCTCGCCTGGATAGTCGAAGTTTTTCAGCCAGTAGAACATATTTTCGAAGTACTTCATCGACGGCACTTGAGCGAACTCATAGCAATTGCACCCAGGCCCCACATTGGGCGGGCCACCCGCCGATGTCGGCGTAACGAAGCCACCATGAGCATCCACAAGCTTGGAAAGTGCCGTGCCGGCGGAATAGTAATCACTGCCGCCGCCCGGATCGACGAAGTCCGTCGGCTCGGCCAGGTCGATGCTCTGCAGCAAGTGCCGGCCCATCCGGCCCACATACGCTGCCTCGACGGTGAATCCTCCGGGGATCTCGCGTTGGATCGAGAGGTCGAGAGTCTCCGAGTAGGGCGTCTTCATTCTGCTGTCGAGGCCGGTCGTGATCAGCGCGTTGTACTCTCCCGGCGTGTATGGGTAGGATTCGGTCGAAGCTCCAACTCCGTTGTTGAACGGAAGGGTGTTGCGGGAGACGAATCGCGGCGCGGTCTCGGTCTGGTAGATCGAGGCCGGGTTGGTGATCTGGCTGCTGATGCCGAACTGGCCGTTCTGCGCGAAATTGTTCACCAGCGATTCGCCGAAATGATCGTAATAAAGCCCTGCGCCGGCGCGGATCGACGTTTTGCTGTCAGGTGAGTAGGCGATCGCGAGGCGCGGCGCGAAGTTGTCCTTCGATTTCGGGTAGTAGCCCGGCTTGTTGTAGAACGGTCCGCTGGGAGTGAAGGCCAGGTTGGGTTCGTAGATCTGGCCGCCGAGCGCGGCGCTTTCGCGCTGCAAGTACCATGTGTGAGTGTCGATCGTCGGCGTAATCTCCTGGCCGTTGGTCTCCCACGGAGTCTGCAAGATCGAATGCCGGACGCCGAGGGTCACGGTTAGATTGGGCAGAGCGTGCCAGGCATCCTGCGCATACCACTCGTACTCATTTGCCTTGAATTGCTTGACCAGCGGCACTCCGTCGGCCAGCAGGGTGGCGGAACTGGCGCTGCTCACATGGTAGTCATAAACATCCGTCACCGAGGGCACGGCGCCGACGAGGTTGGCGTATGCGATCAGATAGGAGTTTCCGAAACCGCCGCCCAGATTGCTCGGCGAGGGCGCCAAGCCCCCCAGCCAGTAGGGATTGGTGCTTCCATTATTGAAGGAGTCTTGGTCGGTGTTGAAGTTCTGATGGATCAGGCGCCAGTTGCCGCCGAACTGGAATGTGTGCTTCCCTTTGTTCCAGCTCAGGTTATCAACGATGTTGTTAACCGGCACGGTGGTGATGGTGGTACGGGTTTCGGCTGTAGGCGAGGTGAGGAACCGGAAGTCGACGTAATCGCCCGCTCCCACGCCGCGGTTGCTGAATCCCTGCCGGATGTACCCGTAGCGAATGTCATTGATGATATGCGGAGTGATCGTCCAGGTTTCTCCGCCGGTGACCCCCTTCGTATTGTCTTCGACGGTAGACGACGGACCCTGGCCGGGGAACTGCTCGGTGTTGTCGGTCACGTCTTTTTGCAGGTTGCCCCGGGCGAAGATGCGGTGCTTGTCCGAAGGTACATAATCGATCCTTCCGATCGTCGTGTTCAGGCGGATAGGATTCGGAGACGAAAAGGCGTATGAGCCTTCGTTGATGGTATCGCCCTGCTCAGTGCCATTGGCCGCGGGCATGGAGTTGAAGTACGACAGTGCGTTTGGATTGGGGCCCGGCGGATGCGGGTAAGCGGCCGTGTTGCACACCTTGCAGGCCGCATCCAGCACCGCAACCTGCGCCGGGTTGAGCGCTTGGTTATTGCCGCTGGCATCCTGATACATCAGGATTCCCTTCTGGTAGGACGCAGTCGGGTCCGTCTGGACAACTTCGGCGTTCTCCGCCAGCCGGCTGCCCTCATAGTTGCCGAAGAAAAACAGCTTGTCTTTCTTGATGGGGCCGCCCACATCGGCGCCGAAGATATTGCGAATCAGTTTGCCGGGAATGTTGGGAAGTCCGCTGCCGAGTTCGGCCTGTTTGTTGAACCAATCGTTGGCAACCGTAAATGTGGGGCGGTTATATTCGTATGCCGCGCCGTGAAATTTGTTGGTTCCCGACTTGGTCACCATGCTGACCTGCGCTCCCGAGGAGCGGCCTTGATCGGCATTGGCATCGCCAGTGATGACGCGGAACTCCTCGACCGAATCCTGGGTCTCGCGCAGCACGCCTGTGAATGCGTATCCGTTGACCTCGTCGTTGTCGTCCACGCCGTCGAGGGTGATGTTGCCCTGGTCGGAGCGCCCGCCGTTCACCACGCCCTGGCGGCTGTCGGTGTTGGTATTCATTTGGCCGAGGAACAAGACCCCCGGCTGCAGTGAGAGCAGGTCGGGAACGTTGCGGGTTTCGCTGGGCAGCGCCTGGATCTCGGCATTGTCGGCGGAGTTGCCCAGTGAAGCGTCAGTGGTGTTCAGCGTTTGCGCTTCCGCGGAGACGTCCACCGTAACCGTGCTCGACTGCACCCTGAGCGTGAAATCGACGGTGGCCGGCTGGTCGACCAGCAACTCGGCGATCTTGCTTTGATTGCCGAATCCTTCTGCCGAAACCGAAATGGTGTAGGTGGCCGGAGGGATCTGCTCCAGTTCGTAGAATCCGGTGTTGCTGGACACGGAGGACAGCATTTTCCCCGTTGCCTTGTTGAGGAGCGTGACCCGGACTCCTGGAACGACGGCGCCGGTGGGATCCTTGATTGTGCCGCGGAGTGAGGTGGTGGCGATCTGGCCGGATACGACGGTGGCAGTGGAAAGGATACAAGAAAGTATCCATCCCGAAAGGGATCGTTTCACGTCTGTTCCTCCAAATTTTGCTTCTTACCCGTTGGCGAACTTGCCCGTTATCGGTTGAGAACGTTTACCAATGACGGTCCTCGATCTTCGAGCCTCTCCGGCGCGGTTTCTGGATCGAACCGGCTCAGAAGTCGTAGCGCAGGGCGAACTGCATGCGCCGCGGAGAGGTCAACAGGCCGCTGGCAATGCCCAGGTTGCCCCCAGTCAGGCCGCCGCCGATCGATGCAGGATCGAAACGCACGGTATTGGTTACGTTGTAGACCTCCCAACTGAACTTCAGGCCGCCCCACTCGCCGAACTTCCAGGTCTTGGAGAGGCCGCTGTCGATGTCGAAGTATCCGTCACCGTTGAAGCTGTTCCGCTCGCCCGCTTCGCCGGGGTATGGGAGCCGTATGCCGCCCGCCGGGCCCGTATAGCCGGGGCACACCTGTCCGCCGCAGGAGATGCTGTTGTTGATCGCATCGGCATTAGCGAAGAACTGTGGGTTGCCCTCCGAGTCGAAGTGACGGTGCAGCGGGACAGGCCCAACCTTGACGGCATTGCTCTCAATCTGCCAGTTCGTCGTCCAACCCGGTTCATAAAAGGCCTGCGTCATCGGCAGGCCGCTCGAGAGACGGTTAATTCCCGAGAACTGCCAGCCGCCAATGAAGGCATCCACAATCGGATTAGCGCTGCCTGCGACCGCCTTCCCGCGCCCGAATGGCAACGCGTAGACCCAGTCGGTGGTCAGCAGGTGCGTGGTGTTGAAGTCGGAGTGGCCACGGTTCAAATAAGGCTTCCAGGTATTCAGGATGTCGCTGAACGAACTGCTCTGCCAGCCCCCGGCCCGCTCCGCATCCGAGCCCATGTCGATCGAGCTTGAATATGTGTAGCTCACCTCCAGTACCAGGCCGTGGCTGGTGGGATGGCGCAGCGTGAGCTCTCCGGCGTTGTAGTAGCTCATGCCGATGCTCGCCAGCGCATAGAGCGACGAGAACTGGTTCTGCCAGAAGTGCGGCTGCCAGTTAGCCGGCGCCGGATAGAAGCCGTAGAGCGGACCGTAGAAGTCCAGGTCAGACAGCCCGGTGGTAGCGCCATTCTGCGAGCGGTTCGGGGCCCACTCGTTGTTGTAGACGGCCTGGGTCGCGCTTTCCCCGGCGTAGTCGAAGCCCTTCATGAACGAAAAGACATCTTCGAAGTAGGGGATCGCCGTAACATGGGGACTCGAAGGAGTGTACCCATACTTGCCGTTGTTCGAATCGACGTCGCGCGAGAGCTTGGTGCCGGCGGCATAATAGTCGCCTCCGCCGCTCGGATCTACGTAGTCGACCGGCTCGGCCACATCCCAGCTCTGCAGCAGGTGGCGGCCCAGGCGCCCTACATACGCCGCCTCAACCGTGAATCCTCCGGGGATGGTCCGCTGAACCGAGGCATCGAAGGTTTCGGAATATGGGGTCTTCAGGTTGTTATCGAGGCCCCACGAAATCTCAAAGCCGTCGATCGGCGGCGCGAACGGGTATTTCTGAATGGCCGGCGAGCCGCCGTTGTTGATGGGCGGAAGAATGCTTCTGCCCAGGAACCGCGGCGAGCCCGGATGGGCCGAGCTGCCTTCGATTGAATAAACGTCCGGCGCGTTGGTGATCGACGAACTGGTGCCGAATTCCCCGTGCTGGTCGAAGGTGCTTACAAGAGCCTCTCCGAAATGGTCGTAGTAGAGTCCGGCGCCAACGCGCAGCGAAGTCTTGGAATCGGGCGAGTACGCTATCGCAACTCGCGGTGCAAAGTTGTCTTTTGTCTTCGGCCAGAAGCCCGGCTTGCCGTAATACTTGCCGGTGGGCGCAAAGAGCATGTTGGGCTCGTAGATCTGCCCGCCTTGTGCTTCGGACTCGCGCTGCAAGGCAAAGGCATTGGTGTTGAAGGTTGGCGCCACCTCCTGGCCCGATGTTTCCCATGGCGTTTGCAGGATGCTGTGGCGCAGGCCAAGGGTGATTACGAGCTTCTGCGTCGCGTGCCACTGATCCTGCACAAACCACTCGTATTCGTTGGCGCTGAACGAGCGCTTGAGGAAGGCGCCATCGGGAAGCAGCGAGCCGGTGGTGGCGCTGGTGACCTTGTAGTTGTACGAGTTGGTGAGCGATGGAACAGCCCCCAGCAGATTGTCGTAGGCGATATCGTAGGAGTTGGTGAATCCGCTCCCTGCAGCGCTCGATCCTGGCGAAAGGCCGGTCATCCAATAGGGGTTGGTGCTGGCGTTCTGCCAGGTTGTGTTGTCCTGATCGTTATTCTGGTGGATCAGCCGCCAGTTCGCCCCAAATTCAAGGGTGTGCTTGCCCTTCGTCCAGCTCAGGTTGTCGATGATGTTGTTCACCGGCACGTTGTTGATCGAGGAGCGCGTCTCCGCAGTCGGGGTCGAAAGGAAGCGGAAGTCCACATAGTCGCCCTGACCGACGCCCCGGGTCGAGTTTCCCTGCCGGATGTATCCGTAGCGGAGATCGTTGATCAGGTTCGGCTTGATGCTCCACGTATCGCCGAAGGTCATGCCTTTGCTGT
The DNA here is from genome assembly GCA_049676965.1 of Occallatibacter sp. Taxonomy (GTDB): domain Bacteria; phylum Acidobacteriota; class Terriglobia; order Terriglobales; family Acidobacteriaceae; genus Telmatobacter. Next base: position 24,557 of record JBAUBR010000138.1, on the reverse strand, counting down.
TGTCTTCGTAAACCTGGTACGGGCCCTGGCCCGGGAACTGCTCAGGGTAAGCTGTGTCGTCCTTTTGCAGGTTACCCCTGGCAAAGATGCGATGCCGATCGTTCGGCGTGTAGTCGAGCCGCACGATCGAAGTGTTCTCGTTTTGCGGATTGGGCGACGAAAACGCAAACGAGCCTTCATTCAATCCGTCACCTTGAAGGGTTCCGTTGGCCACGGGCATCGACTTCAAATAGGCCAGCGCGTTGGGGTTCGGACCGGGAGGGAGCGGATACTGGCTCGTCTTACATACCTGGCAGGCGGCGTCGAGCGCGGTCACCTGGGCCGCGCTCACCGAGCCGCCGGGATAGGTGATGATGCCTGCATCGTACGATGCCGTGGGAACTGTCTGGATCACTTCGGCATTTTCCGCCAGCCTTTGGCCCTCGTAATTGGCGAAGAAGAAGAGCTTGTCCTTTTTGATCGGCCCGCCAGTGTCGGCGCCGAAAATGTTGCGCAGCACCTTGGTGGGGATGTTCGGCAGCCCCTCTTCCAGTTCCGCTTGCTTCTGGAACCAGTTATTGGCGGCCGTCAGAGGCGGACGGTAATACCAGTAAGCGGCGCCGTGGAATTTGTTGGTCCCCGACTTGGTGAGCATGCTCACCTGCGCGCCCGACGAACGGCCGGCGTCGGAGTCAGCCTGGCCCGTGGTAACACGGAACTCCTCGATCGAGTCCTGGGTCTCGCGCAGAACCCCCTGGAAGGCATATCCGTTCACCTGGTCATTGTCGTCGATGCCGTCGATGGTGACGTTGCCCTGGTCGGAGCGACCGCCGTTCACCGCGCCTTGGCGGCTGTCGTTGTTGGCCACGCCTCCCGGCGGTGTGTAATAGAGCACGCCAGGCTGCAAGCTGAGCAGGTCGGGGACGTTCCGGGTCTCGCTGGGCAGGGCCTGAATGAGCGCAGTGTCGGCCGAGCCGCCCAGCGAAGCGTCGGTGGTGTTCAGCGTCTGCGCTTCCGCGGAGACGTCCACCGTGACTGTGCTCGACTGCACCCTCAGCGTGAAATCGATGGTGGCCGGCTGGTCGACCAGCAGCTCGGCAATCTTGCTTTGATCGCCGAATCCGCCTGCGGAAACCGTGATGGTGTAGGTGGCCGGAGGAATCTGCTCCAGATCGTAGAATCCGGTGTTGCCGGCCACGGCAGACAGCATTTTTCCCGTAGCCTTATCGAGGAGCGTAACCCTGGCTCCTGGAACGACGGCGCCGGTGGGATCCTTGATTGTGCCGCGGAGCGAGGTGGTGGCGATCTGGGCGGATGCGAGGGTGGCAGTGGAAAGGATACAAGAAAGTATCCATCCCGAAAGGGATCGTTTCACGTCTGTTCCTCCAAATTTTGCTTCTTACCCGTTGGCGAACTTGCCCGCTATCGGTTGAGAACGTTTACCAATGACGGTCCTCGATTTCGAGGCCGCTTATCGAATGAAAGTTTGCCTGGTCGATCTCGCGTCCGAGGTGGTGGGTTCCATCCCGCGGAGTCGAGAGAACCATCTTGCGGCGAATCGGGTGCACGATGGCGACAGGGGGGACCTGCCGGTCATGGGGTGATCACTATGTTGTCCGATATTGACATAAGATTCAATAAAAATCTCAATTTATCCTGCGAAATCGACAATTGATCCCCACTCCAGTGCATTTCGTGGGCAAATTGGCCAGGGGCGGGTTACTGCTGCTGCTGCACCTGCTGCAAATCAATGAGCGGCATGGGGATATCGGGTGTCTGCTGGGCTCGCTCCACGAGCACCGACCAGTCCTCCGGGATGGGCAGCTTGCGATCCAGGGCGGGCGGCCGGTCGTTGGCCTCAACCTGCACCGCGACGTACAACTCGCTGTCGGTCTTGCCCCGAAAGACGCCGTGCGTGGGCGGGACATCGGCATAATCGCGGCCAAGTGCGGTGCGAATGTGACGGTGGTGCGCGACCAGGTTGTTGGTGGGATCGAAGCCGACCCACCCCAGGTGCGGCATCAGCGCCTCCACCCAGGCGTGGGTAGCGTCGGGGATGGAGCGGTCATGATCTTCGCGGCTGCGATACAGGTAGCCGGAAACATAGCGCGCCGGAATGCGCACATGGCGCAGGAGGGCGATCATGGTGTGGGCAAAATCCTGGCAGACGCCGCGACCGCTGACGATGGCCTCATCGATAGGCGAGTCGACGCGGGTGGAGCGGGGGACATACTCGAAGTAATCGAAGAGGCGCTGATTCAGCTCGAGCACCAGCATCAGCGGGTCGTCGCGCCGCTTCACATCCATCTGCGCGGCCAGCAGGACCAGCGCCGGTGTGTCCACGGCAAACTGGCTGGGCAGCAGCATCTCCCAGTAGTCGCTGGCGTTGACCAGTTCGTCGAGCGCGCCCCATGCATCGGGCGAAAGAAAATGCGGTACCTCAGGCAATATCTGCTGCTCGACCACCGATTCGGCCACGATCACCAGTTGATTGTGCTCGCCGGGAATGTCGAAGTGCTGCACGTTGTTGCCCTGGTGATCGCGGTAGGTGAACACGCGGCAGCGCGGGCTCACCGACAAGGTGAACGAGAGGCAATGCTGATGGGTGTCCGAACGCGGGTGCATGCGCGTTTCCATGATGCTCTCGGTGATGGGCTGCGAGTAGCGGAAGCGCGTGAGATGGCGGATGGAATAGAAGTTCATGCTCGCTCCCGGTGAAGATCAGACAGCCAGCGCCGACTGGATGGAGTAGTGCACGTAGTGGCGATAGATCAGTTCATGGATGCGCATGCACTGTTCGCGAATGGAGTGCAGAAATGCCGCCGTATTGCCGGCCAGGATCTCCGCGATGGTGGTGAAGCCGAGCATGGCGTGCAGCCGGCCAACCACCGCGGTGAGCTCGTCGGGTGGGCGGCGGCCTCCGGTGCGCTGGATCGATTCGATAGCGTGGCGAATGCCATCCACCGTGTAGCGAATGGCGTGGGGAAAGTCGCGGTTCAACAGCAGGAATTCAAGGATGCGGTCGGAAGAAACATCGGCCGTATAAACCTGGCAGTAGGCCTCAAACGACGTGCAGCAGCGCAGCAGACCCACCATCTCGAGGTAGTGATAACCGGTGTGCTCCCGTTCCGGCGATTGGAAGAGCTCCGGCTGGAACACCTCCAGCAAGGTGGTGGTGGCATACGCGCGTTCAAGATACCGGCCGAGGCGAATGAACTGCCAGCCCTGGGCGTGAAGCATGGTCGTGTCGCTGACACCCTTGAAGAGGTGAATGCCGTCGATCACCGAGGCCAGCATGTCGCCGATGCTGCTGCCGAACTCGGCCTGTGCGTTGGGCGAGCGGATCTGGTGAAACAGCCGGTTGAGCCGCTGCCACTGCTCGGTTGAAATCTCTTCGCGCACCTGGCGAGCGTTCTCCCGCGCGCCGTTCACGCAGTAGGTCACCGAAGCCCGATTGGTGCCATCGAAGATGAGCTGGGAAGCCATGGAGTCGAAATCTCCGTCCCACTCCATTCCCGGCGGTTTCCCCAGCGACGCCATCAGCCGCTGCCAACGCGTCTCCGCGCTGGCGCCGCCGGTGTCCAGCATCAGCGTCATGGTGACATCCAACTGGCGCGCCGTGTTCTCCGCCCGTTCCAGGTAGCGGCTCATCCAGTAAAGGCTGTCGGCAACCCGCGAAAGCATCGTCGCTGTCTCCGAGATTCCGGCTCTTAATCCAGTTCTTATTCCAATTCCTATTCCAGCACCCAAGTGTCTTTGCTTCCCCCGCCTTGCGATGAGTTCACCACCAACGATCCTTTTTCGAGGGCCACGCGCGTCAGTCCGCCGGGAACGATGTTCACCTTGTCGCCGAAGAGAATATAAGGTCTCAGATCCACGTGGCGCGGCTCCAGTCGGTTGCCGATCAGGCACGGAGCGCGGGAGAAATCGAGCGTGGGCTGCGCAATGTAGTTGCGTGGATTGGCCTCGATCTGAGCAGCGAACTCCTGGCGCTGGCTGGCCGTGGAATGGGGCCCGATCAACATGCCGTAACCGCCGCTCTCGCCTACAGCCTTGACCACCAGCTTGTCGAGGTTGGCCAGCACGTGCTTGCGCTCATTCTTGTCGTTCAATAAATAAGTTTTCACGTTGGGCAGGATCGGGTCTTCGGCGAGGTAATAGCGGATGATGTCCGGCACGTAGGCATAAAGCGCCTTGTCGTCGGCCAAGCCGGTGCCGAACGCATTCGATACAGTGACATTGCCGCTGCGATAGGCATTGAAGAGCCCAGCAGATCCCAGCGCGGAATCGGCGCGAAAGGTGAGCGGATCGCTGAAGTCGTCGTCCACGCGGCGATAGATCACATCGACGCGCTTGAGGCCGTTTGTGGTGCGCATGTAGACGATATTGTCGTGCGTGACCAGGTCTTGGCCCTCCACGAGGTCGATCCCCATCTGCCGCGCCAGATAGGTGTGCTCGAAATAGGCCGAATTGAAGACGCCCGGCGTAAGCAGGACAATGTTCGGTTCGGGACGGCCCTCCGGCGCAAGCGACCGCAGCGTGGCCAGCAGCAGTTGCGGATAATGCTCGATGGGCCGCACGCCGTAGCTGTGAAAGAGCTGCGGAAAGGTCCGCTTCATCACCCGGCGGTTGGTGAGCATGTAGCTGACGCCGGAAGGCACGCGCAAATTGTCTTCGAGCACGACGAACTCGCCCGTATTCAGCCGCAGCAGGTCCGTGCCGACCACGGCGATGTACACGTTGCGCGGAACCTGCAGGCCGCGCATCTGCCGCCGGTAGTGCTTGCAACTGTAGACCAGTTCGCGCGGGACTACGCGCTCGTTGAGGATCTTGGTGTCGGAGTAGACATCACGCAGAAAAAGATTGAGCGCCGTGATACGCTGCGTGAGGCCGCGCTCGATACGATCCCACTCCTGCGCGGTGATCAGGCGCGGCAGCAGGTCGTAAGGGAAAATACGCTCGGTACCCTCATCGCGGCCGTAGACGGTAAACGTGATTCCCTGCGTCAGAAACGCGAGGTCCGCCGATTGCTTGCGCCGCTGCAGCTCATCGTGCGGCAGGCGCGCCAGTGTCTCGGCCAGCGCGCGGTAGTGCGCGCGCAGATCGCCGCCGGCCTCGCGCATCTCGTCGAAGGCGTGGTCGAGCGGATAGTCCCCGAAGAGAGACTCCATCTCTATTGGAAAGCCGGCGCTCATGCGAAGACGAGGTTTCCTTTGCGGCGGACTCAGGCTTGAGGCTTTGATCGTTGGCGCTTCGAATGGGTCGAGCGTTCCCGAAGCTCTCTTTTGCCGTTACCCTGTTCCTTGCTTTTAACACGCGGGAGATAAAGGAACAAGGAGCCAGACAAAACGAATCCTCATGAAGCCCTTTTCGGTTTCCTCAGACGTACGGGCTGTATGAGCACTTCTGCCGGTATCCCCAGGAGCTCGTTTAACTGCCGAATCATGGCCAGCGACAGGGCACGGTCCCCTCGCAGAACTTCGAAGACGCGAGTTCGATTGCCAATAATGCCGATGAGAGACTTTTGGTCCGCGCCTTGCTGCTCCAGCCTGAACTTGATCGCCTCAATGGGATCCGGAATATCGATGGGAAAACGCTTCTCCTCAAAAGCCTCGACCAGCGTTATAAGAATTTCGAGGCGATCCCCATCGGGAGTGCCTTCTTTCGCGCCCCATAAGAGTTCAATCTCACGCAGCGCGGCGTCGTGGTCTGCATCGGTCTTAATCGGCTTCAGGCGCATATTTGACGGTCCTCACATCGATTGCATCGTATTTCTTGTGCGTTCCCAGCCACTTTATGAACACAGTAGCTCGCAAATAATCGACCACGACTACAAGGCGATAAGCATTCCCTTTGATATTGAAGACCACTCTGTCTGCTGCGACAATGCTGGCCTGGGCATAGCTTGCCTTCACGTCGGATGAATTCTTCCAGAGTGCCCGCACTACTTCGTGATACCAGGAGTCAAGTGCTGCCTTGACTGCCCGCTGATCCTTGTGTCCATCCAAACTGTCGATGAAGCGCGTCAGGGTCTTCCGGGCAATGATGCGCACAAAGAGACATTACCATGTTCCCAAAATGGGTACAACCAGTATTCTTGTCGAAGATTAGCTCTTGTTACCAGGCCCTTACCTCGTCGGATCGGCCACGCGGCCCATGAACAGGATCGCTCCCGAGAGATTTTCGCGGATCAGGAAGAGGAATGGATGGTCGGCGCGGAAGACGATTGGCGGCCGCGGCCGTTGAATGGCCAATGCGCGGGAGACAATCACGCCGGTTGCTGCCGCGGCTTCGGTCCCTTCCTCGTTGACATCGACGAACGCCTTGTGGACGACATCCGAAATGTAGAGCTCCGGCCTGGCCGTCATCCCGGTAAAATCCTGCGGGTGGCGATCGAAGGCCTTGGGCATTCCCATGGCCGCTAACGTACTCGCAAGGGAGAACTGCCTCGTCATCTTGAAGCGAGGCAGCGTGAGGACGACCTTGGGAACCGGGCGCAACTGTCCCAGCCACTGCTTCACGCCGGCCGGCGTCATTGATTCTTCCAACGCGGACAGGCCGTCGGCCTCGTTCGGGAGCAGAACGATCATCGACAGATCGCGGCTCTTATAAGGAATCTCCAGCACCTGAAATGTCGAGCCGTTGAAATAATTGAATCCGCCCTCGCGATGCATCAGCGGCGCCTTGACCGCCTGCGATGCGGAGAGATGAAAATCCTCATCCTTTGTTTGCGCCTTGTCGAACTGCGTCTCCCAATCGCCTTTGAAGTAGATGGCGTTGGCCAGCACCAGCCGCGTTTCGCGGTCGAGCGCTCCGGGCGGGATCAGGTCCTTGATCTTGTCCTCGGTCTTCTGCTCGACCCACTCGTTGATCGCCGACCGCGCGGCCTCCGTCGCACCTTTGAAATCCACCTGATTGAAGTTCGCGCCATAATCGCTCTCCATCAGCGCGAGAAATGGCTCAAGAAACGTGTAGCCCTGCTGTGCCCAAAGCGCGTTGGCCACGCGAAGCTGGTATCCGGTGTGCGCGGCGTTGAGATCGCTGAGCAGCGCGCCCATGGCTGGATGCAGTCTGTCGGAAGGAAGCGTGAAGTGCAGTGTCTGCGCCATTTGCGTTGCGGTTTCTCCGCGCGCCCCGGCATAGGTCATGGACAGCGCGATGGAGACGCTTTCCGGCGAAAAAAAGAGATCCCCGCTCTGGCCGCGCAGCCGCGCATAGAGCGCGGTGGCGAAGGCATTGTTGCCTTCAACCACCGCGGCCTGATCTGCAGCCGCCGGAGATTGTGCTCCATGTGCCACTACGGCCTCGGCCAGTGCGAAGCAAAGGACCGTAAGCAGGAGCCGGAGCTTCATCGAGACCTCCAGGAAATCGAGGACGACAGCTCCCGACAGCTCGATCGCTGCCAAGGGTGAGTGCCCACCTTCTTATCGTAGTCCCGGCCAGACGCAAAAAAGGCGGCGAAGCCTGAACGGCCCCGCCGCCTTTTCTTTTGATGAGACTCAGACGGCTGAATCTAGAACAGGTTCCACAGCGACTGGTTGTAGACCTCGTGGTGGTACTGCACCTCGGAGCCCTTCACGAAGGTTCCCAGCTCGCGCGGCGAGCGGTCGGCAGCGCCCTGTTTCAGGTCGACGTAACGTCCCTGCACGTCGGAGCCGAGAATCTCCGCGATCCACTTCGATTCCCTGAAGTCCGCGATCGCCTTGTAGATGTTGTCGGGCAGATAGCGCCCGCCGGCGCGCAGGTTTTCCGCCTTCGAAATGGTTCCGTCGAGTCCGGTCTTGAAGATGGAGTAGAGCGAGAGATAGGGGTTGGCGTCCGGCGCCACGGCGCGCACTTCGGTGCGCATGGAGCGATGATTGCCGATGGGCACGCGGATCATGGCGCCGCGATCCGTCGCCGATGCGCGAATCTGGTTGGGCGCTTCGAAGTGCGGATCGAGCCGGCGATAGGCATTGACGCTCGAGTTGAACACCAGGCACAGATCGAGCGCCTGGCTGAGGATGCGGTCGAGAAAATCCCAGCCGAACTTCGAAAGCTGCTCCTCGCCCTTCTCGTCCCAGAAGAGATTCGTCTTGCCCTTCGACACCGAAACGTTGGTGTGCATGCCGCTGCCGTTGACGCCCACCACCGGCTTGGGCAAAAAGCAGGCCGTGAAGCCGAAGTTGTTGGCGATCTGCCGGCACAGCAGTTTGTAGAGCTGGATCTGGTCGGCGGCGGCCACTACTTCCGAGTAGCCGAAGTTGATCTCGAACTGGCTGGGCGCGACTTCGGGGTGGTCTTTCTCGTTTTGGAAGCCCATGGCGCGCTCGACTTCGGCCGCCGTGTCGATAAACTGGCGCAGCGGGTCGAGCGGCAGCACGTGATAATAGCCGCCCGTATTAATGAACTCGAACTTGCCCGTCTCGTGGAACTTGCGCTCCGCGTCCTTTCCCGCAAAAAGAAATCCTTCGATCTCGGTCGCCGCATTCAGCGTGTAGCCGTGCTTCGCGTGCTGCTGCTCGGAGAATTTCTTGAGCACGCCGCGCAGGTCACCGGAGTATTGCGTTCCGTCCTTGTCGATGACGTTGCCGAACACCAGCACCTTGCCGTTGCCGAAGACATCGGCCGGTACCCAGTAAAATGCGCTCCAGTCCACGCCGAGACGCAGGTCGCTCTCTTTCTGTGCGGTGAAGCCGCGGATCGACGAGCCATCGAAAGTCAGGTTTTCATAAGAGCTGGTCAGGAACTTCTTGTCGTAGTCGAGCAGGTGCAGGCGGCCTTCGAGATCGCTGAACAGCACCGAAACAGCCTTGATGCGCTTCTCGTCGATCAGATACTTCAGCCGCTTTTCCTGGATCTCGTCGATCTTCACGCGGTTTACGCGGTCGGCCTTGGCTTCAAGGTTCTTCTCTTCGAGCTCCTCATACGGCAGGGCAAGAAAATTGCGATACTCGGTGGACATGATTCTCCTTTTTGCGGAAGAGTAAAGCCCCGGCGTAGGGTGCGCCCGCGGCTGGTCACAGTTGGTACATTCAGGTTACCGCGCCGAGCCGGGTCGCGCATAAGGATTGCATGAGGAAATACTCCGCGCAGCCGCTCCGCCTACGTGCGGCAGCCTGAGGGCCTCTTGAGAATCCGCTGAATATGTCCAGGCTGTTGCGAGTCATCCGCTATTGCTGTTTCGCGCTCTAGCGGACTGAGATGGCTAGTGCTGGCCAACAAATCAATGTGCGCTACACTGGGATTTACGGAGGCACGATGAGCGTCATCGAAGATACCCGCAAGCTGCTCCAGGACTTCCTGGCGCCTGAGCTGCGTGAGCTCTCTGCCCGCGTCGACGCACTTGAAGTGCGAATGAACGATCGGTTTGACTCGATCGAAAAGAGAATGGACGCTGCGGAGCATCTGGCGTCCGAGCGGCACGGCCAGACCTTGCAAGCGATCGCCAGGCTTGCAGATATTTACGAGCTTAGAGAACGTATCAGCCGGATCGAAGCCAAAGAAAAGGCTAACTAGACCAGTCCCCCTCGATACCTGCGGCCTTGCCACAACCCTTAAAGAACGGAAAACTCTCACATGACAGCTCATCGCCCTCCTGAAGTACCCTGTTAGTCCGGGAGAATCTGCACAATATTCAGCCACTCCCGCTGATTCACCGACCCAAGAGGGCCCCTATGTTCGCACGCAATCTCCACTCTGCTCCTGCCCGCCGCACTGCTCGCTTTCACCGCGCCCGCCGTTCTCTCCGAAGAAGGAATGTGGACCTTCGACAACCCCCCGCTGAAGCTTCTCAAAGAGAAATACAACTTCGTTCCCACGCAGGCCTGGCTCGACCATCTGCGCCTCTCGAGCGTGCGGCTCATTGACGGAGGGTCGGGCTCGTCGGTCAGCGTCAACTGCGGCCGCGGCAATAGTGGATCCGTTCCAAGTCCGAACCGCACGCCAGTTGCAGGCCGCAGCCGTCAAGTTCTATGGTGACTCGGTGACGTGTCAAAGGGGCCAGGCCGCGGGTCGATGGTGCGTTTTGACGATGCTCGCCGGGTGTTTGGGCGTTGCCGGTTGGGCGCAATCGAGTGGAGATGGCGAGTTCTCCGACCTGTTAAAGCAAGGATTCCAACTCCATCAGCAGGCGCGCTTTGCCGAGGCGATCCCGGTGCTCGAGCGCGCACGCCGGCTCGAGCCCGGAGATTATTTCGCCAACCTGTTACTGGGAATCGACCTGCTGCGCACCGGCAAGCCGGCCGAGGCCGTTCCCCGCCTGCAGTTGGCCGCACGCGCAAGGCCAGGGGAGGAGTTTCCCGAGGATTACCTGGGCGAAGCCGAAGCGGGGCTGGGCGAGTACGCGCTGGCGGCCGAGGCCTATCAGCGAGCTGTGGCGCGCGGGCACGGTTCGGAACAGGCTCTGGAGGCATGGGCCGGTTTCGCGGTGGAGCGGTTTCGCGCCATCGGTGCGGACTTGCGTGCCTCGCAGCAAGGCATTGCCACGGCTCGCCGTTTGCAGGATGCCGCAGCCAAACCGCTCGCGGCGCAAAATTGCGAAGACCCCATTCCTCTGCTCGAACGAAGATTGGCCGTCAAGCGTGCCGCCCCGGATGTAGACACTGCCTACAAGCTTTCGATCTGCTACGCGGTGGAGGCCGGTAGGGCAGCCGAAGGGTTGCAGGCCAACGATGACGACGTGGCCGCTGTGCACCGCGTACGCGGCGATGTACTGCTGCGTTTGAAGGAGGACGCGGGCGCGGCCGAGGCCGAATACCGGCAGGCTATCGCGATTCGTCCCGGCGACCCCGCGCTGCTGGAACGGCTGGCGGAGGCACAACTGTCGGCTGGAGACACTGAGGGCGCACGGCAGTCGGCGCTGGCTGCGCTGGCCATCGATCCTCACCGGCGCGAGGCTGTGCGCACGCTGGCGTCGCTGGCGATGAACAATCGCGAATACGACAAGGCGCTGCCCTGGTTACGGCAGCTTGCCGGCGAAGCTCCCGGTGACCGCACAGTGCAGGTGGAGCTGGGTAAGGCGCTGGCCGGGACGGGCGAGGCTCAGGAATCGCTGCACTGGCTGAATGCGGCGCTGGCCGCGGGCTATCCCGATGAGAAGGGCGCGCTGCACGCGCTCGAGGGCCGTGAATTGCGGACGCTGGGCCGCGATGCGGAAGCGGCGAAGGCCGAGGCTGAAGCGCGGCGCTTGTCTGACGCCTATCAGGCTCGCGCAACCAACGGCGCACACGGGAGTCCGGATGAGGACCAGTAGACGCAGCGTGTTGCGCGGCCTGCCTGTAATGGCAGCAGGGATATTGACAGATGGATGGGTGCGCAGAGCGCTGGCCCAGTCAGTACCGGCTCAGGCTTTGCCGTCCCCGGCGCCGATTCGCATGGCGAACGGCGCCGCAGCGGCCGGATTGGACTTTGTGCTGCGTAACAGCGCCAGTGGCCGCAAATACCAGGTGGAGACGTTACCCGGCGGGTTGGGAGTCATCGACTTCGACGGCGACGGCTGGCCGGATTTGTTCTGCACCAACGGGGCGTCGCTGCCGGCGATGAACAAGACAGGCCCTGAATACTGGAATCGCCTCTACAGGAACAACCACGACGGCACCTTCAGCGATGTGACGGAGAAGGCGGGTTTAGAGGGCACGGGCTACTGCATGGGCGTGGCCGTAGGCGACTACAACAACGACGGGCATGAAGACCTGTTCGTCGCCGAGGTGCATGGCAATCACCTCTATCGCAACAACGGAAACGGAATTTTCACCGAGGTGACCCAGGAGGCCGGACTGGCCGGTCCCGGCTCGGCGGGCAGGCCCGTGTGGTCTGTGGCTGCCTGCTGGATCGACTACGACAACGATGGCCGTCTCGACCTGTTTGTTTCCAACTATTGCGATTGGGCGGCGGGAACCGACCCAATCTGCGGCGGCATTACCGACCAGGCGCGTGGCTATTGCCATCCGGACAGGTATCACGCCGAGCCGATGCAACTCTTCCACAACAACGGCGACGGCACTTTCACCGAAATCACGCGCAAGCAGGGCCTTCCCGATCTGCTGGGCAAGGGCATGGGTGTGTCGATGGCCGATTTTGCCGGCGACGGCCGCCCCGGAATCTTTGTGGCCAACGACAATGCCCGCAATCTGCTGCTGCGCAATCGCGGCAAGGGTTTTGAGGAGGTTGGCGTGGAGGCCGGAGTGGCCTACAACGGCGACGGGCGCAACATCTCCGGCATGGGCGCGGACTTTGGCGACATCGATGGCGATGGGCGGCCCGACATTGTGATGACCGGCCTGAAGAACGAGACGTTTGAGGTTTTTCTCAATCGCGGACGGGGGGCGTTCGACGATGGAAGCGCGCAGACCGGGCTGCTGAGCCTGAGCCGCAAGTGGAGCGGGTGGGGGTGCGGCCTGATCGATCTGGACAACGACGGCTGGCTCGACCTGTTTGTGACCGGGGGCGGACTGGACACGCAGGATGTGCAGCCAAATCGCATCTTTCGCAATCAGGGCGGTAGATTCGCGGATGTCTCGGACCAGGTGGGACCGGAGTTTGCCCAGCCGGCACTGCATCGCGGCGTGGTGTTCGCCGATTTCGACCGCGACGGCCGCATCGATGCGGCGGTCACAGCGCTCAATGCACCCATCGAGCTGTGGTGGAACCGCAGCCCGCGGGAAAACCCGGCACGCCACTGGCTGCAGCTTCGCCTGACCGGGCGGCGCAGCAACCGCTCGGCGATCGGCGCGGAAATCCGCTGCCATTCCGGTGGAAGAGCACAAGTGCGCACGGTTTCAAGCAGCGTTGGCTATGCGTCGTCGAGCGACCTGACGGTTCATTTCGGCCTGGGCGAGGCAACGCGCGCGTCCGTCGAGATTCGCTGGCCGACCGGCATTCTGCAAGCCACTGGGGACGTGGCGGCGGATCAGCGCCTGAACATTGAGGAGCCTTCGAGTTAATCGATTCGATTCAGTACCATGCGCCGCGATCCAGTGACGAAACGCACTCCGGCACGAAATCCCATAAGTGGATACTTCGATCCGAAAACCATTAAACACAAGAAATATCGCCATTCTGCATAGACTGCCATTTCATGCAAGGAATATGAATGGTTGCCATGAGTGCCCGGCCTTCCTCGGACGGATTGCCGCCCAGCCGGCGGTTTTGGAGGTTACGGCGACCTATGGAATCAAAGTGGGGACGATTCACACACAGCCTTGGTTCTCTCCTCGGGATCATCGTGGGAATCATATTGCCGGTGACGCTGGGGACCCTCTGCCCGCGGATCGATGCACAGACATCGAATGCACAACTGAGCGGCCTGATCACCGATAGCTCCGGCGCAGTCCTGGCAGGGGCGCAGATCAAAGCCATCAACACGGCCACGAATGTGCCCTATTCCACCATTTCGGACGGCGCGGGAATCTACGTGCTGCCGGAGCTGCTTCCCGGGCCCTACACGATCTCTGTCACAGCGCCCGGATTTGGCGCCGTCAATCGCTCCGGGCTGGTGCTGAATACCGGCGATCACCTCACGCAAAACTTTGTGCTGAAACCGGGAGCGGTGGAAGAATCCGTCACCGTGACAAGTGCGCAAACGCTCATCTCGTCGGACGAGGCAAGCACTGCGGCGGTGCTCGACAACAACATGATCACCGAGCTTCCGCAGTTGAACCGTAACGCGCTGGACCTGACGGAAACCACTCCGTCGATCCAGGGAACGGGCCCGCTGGTGGATCAGATCGGAACGCTGGGCAACTCCGCGTATCTCATCGCCAACACCGGCAACAGCTATTCGGTCTCCGGCGGACAGGTGAACGCCACCAATATCAGCGTGGATGGCAACCCGGTGCAGGAGGCCGAGTTCAACGCCACCAATCGGTCGATTCCCACGCCGGATTCGATCGGCGAATTCCGCGTGGAGAGCGGCGTCCTCACCGCAGACAAGGGCCGCTACGCGGGCGGCATCATCTCCATGGAGACGCAAAGCGGAACCGACACCTACCACGGCCGCGTATTCCTTTACTTCCGCAACCAGGATCTCAACAGCAACGACTGGACGGACAACTCCCTGGGTAATCCGCGGCAAGACTTCAGCCAAAAGAATTACGGCGCGGCGGCCGGTGGCCCGGTGCGCATTCCTCATCTCTACAACGGCACCAACCACACTTTTTTCTACGCGGCCTGGGAAGGAGAGCGATTCTCGCAGGGGCAGGAGGTCATCACCAGCGTTCCCACCCTGTTGAATCACCAGGGCGACTTTTCGCAGACTGTGATCAACTTCAACAACGGTCAGCCGGTCTACGCCACTATCTACGATCCCTTCTACGGAAAATACGATTCGAACGCCGCCGATTGCACCGGCCCGCTGGCAGGCCAGAGCCCATGCTGGATCCGGCCGCAGTTTCCCGGCGCCAAGATTCCGGCCAACTACGGCGCAACCGCGCCCTGCGGCAGCATGACCTGCTCCATCTCAGGCCAAAGCAAGCTTTTTACCGATTATCTGGGCCTATGGCCGGCGCCCAACCACTCCCCGGCGGGCGTGAGCGACCACCAAAACAATCGCTATGACCCGATCACCACGACGAGGCCCACGGACAAGCTGTTCTTCCGCGTCGACGAGGCTCTCCGGGCGAATCATCACCTGCAGGGAAGCTTGAGCCGGTCGATGTTGACCGATGACATTCCCGCGCCCTGGCTCCATGCTGCGGAATCGATCACCACCGACGATGACTGGAGCGGCAGCTTCCTCTATACCTGGACGCCCACACCTCGAACCGTGGTCAACCTGCGCCTGGGGTTCGGCACGACCAAGCTGATCAGCAACGGCGTTTCGGGACTGGGCTCTGCTCCCGATCCCAACGTCAATACTTCGACCTGGCCGTTCGATCCGCTGATTAAGAACAACCCTGAAAAGTCGACTACCGAGATTCCCCCGGCCCTGACTATCAGCGGCTATAACCCCGTGGGCGGCTCCGAGTTCGACTCTTTCATCACCCAGACCGACAACGGAACCGTCTCCGTGTCGCACCTGCTGGGGCGGCACACCCTCAAGGCAGGATACGAACAGTACTTCGTGCGCTTTACCGAGCAGGGCGGGGACCACACCGGCGTTGCCTGGGTGAATCCGGGCGGCGGCTCAAACCAGTATTGGAACCAGAACAACGGCCTGACCGGCAGTCCATTGGCCGAACTGATGATGGGTTCTTCCAGCTTTTTCCAGTGGGGCAACTGGGACATTACTCCCTATGGATGGAATCAGGCCGCCTATGTGATGGATGACTGGAAGGTGAACACCAAGCTGACGGTGCAGATCGGCCTGCGCTGGGATCATGATGGAGCGCGCCAGGGGCGGCACGTGCCGGGCAGCCTGATCTACGACCTGAACGCCAAGAATGTGCTCACGCCCGACAGCGGATGGGGTTGGGGCCAGGTTCTGGCCGCCGAGCCCGAGCTTGCCGGCATGCCCCAGCCCGCGTGGCTCAGCCAGGGAGCCACGGGCCGCGTGGCGCTGCTAGGCACGCCCGAGTATCCGCAAAAGAATCTCTACACAACCAATATCGTGAACCTGTCGCCGCGCCTGGGCATCAACTGGGCCGTCAACGATAAAACTGTGGTCCATCTGAGCGGCGGCACCGTGGACCAGGGGCTCAACGGGCTCTCGACCGACTGGCTCAGCTTCTACTACAACTCGAACACTTTCAGCCAGATTCCCACGCTCGACGGCCAGCATTGGGTGAGCGAGTTTGGAGGCGACCACGGGTTGAGCACCTTCCCGCTCCAGCCCAGCGGATCCCATCTCGGCTTTGTGCCGCCTTTGACTACCAACAAACAGTACTGGTATGCAAGCTACGGCGCCTCAGGCAACTTCGACCAGGCGGGCACCACCATCAACCACTACGACACGCCCACCGACTACATGTGGGGATTGAGCATTCAACGCCAATTAGGCAAGAACTGGGCGGTGACTACCGAATACCAGGGGATCAAGGGCGTGCACCTGATCACCAACGTCTTCAACTGGAGCCTGAACAATACGCCGACTAATTTCTACAGTCTGGGCGCCCACCTGAACGACCAGGTTCCGAATCCCTTTTACGGGCAGTCGGAGACCTTCGCCAGCCAGCCAACTGTCCCCCTGGTCCAGTTGCTGGCCTTGTCTCCGCAATACGCGGGCACCACGTCCACCACGCCCGGCCAGGCTACCTGGGGTAAGTCGTTCTCGAACTACGCCAACTTCCAGATTCAGTCGCGCGGGTATCACGGGCTGGAGTTGCTGGCTTCCTACGCCATTCGCAAGACACTCTCCAACAACTCCAGCACCGACATTCACGTCTACGGGGCGACTGCCGGACTACTCCAGAATCCTCATAACCTGATGGAGGGTTATGGAGTGGCGCTGTATGAAATGCCCCAAACCTTGAAGCTCAACTACTCCTACGATCTGCCCTTCGGTGAAGGCAGGCAGTGGATGAACCACCCGACGGGCATCGGCGGCCACCTGGCCGATGCCGTCGCAGGGGGATGGGCGCTGGCGGGCATCTCCACGTGGAATCCCAAAGGTACTCCGGTGAACTTGCCCACCGTCGACGGCGGCAACACCGCGCCCGGCGCCGCGCTGCGCTGGTCGCTGGCCAACCACAACGTGAAGCGCTCCGGTGTCAGCTACCAGGATGCGCTGGTCATCAACGGCAACTTCGCCGGCAGCTCCTCGCAGGGCTTGCTCAATGCGAGTTCTTTCCTGCGCACTCCCGACTACAGCTTCAGCAATGCCCCGGTGATGTTCCCCAATCTGCGCAATCCGGGCAGCTTCTTCACCGACGCCAGCATCCTGAAGAAGTTTTATATATCCGAGAACCGGTCGCGCTACTTCGAAGCGCGCATCGAAGCGCTCAACATCCTCAATCATCCTGTATTCGGTCAGATCATCGACGATCCGGATTCGAACGTATTTGGAGGCATCAACGGCAAGACCGGCCAGCGCGTGATGCAGGCCGGCGTGCGGTTCTTCTTCTAGGGAATCCGCGAAGTCGGAACAGGTGGTATGTTGCTGAAGCCGGGATTCGCTTGATTCGAATCGCCACGAGTTGCAAAACGATGCCGCGTTCGATCGATACATTTCAGTCCCTGTGCTTGCTCGGAGCGGTCCTGGCCGCCTGCGCCGCTCCACCGTTGCGCGCGCAGGCGAATGCGTCGCAATCCTCTGTGATGCTCGCTACCAGCGATGTGCGCGTGGAATTGAGCGCCGGCCAGAACGCGCCGAAGCTCGCCGAGCTTTCCAATCCGGCAGGCGCCGCATGGCGCAATGCGCAGGCGGAGACGCTTCCGGACGAAGTGGAGGTGAACGGGGTTCAAGTTCCGGTCGCATGGAATCTGAAGCCGGAGTTGGGGAGCGTGAGCCGCAAGCGCGTCGAATTTGTCTACGAGTCGGCGCAGCCGCATCTGCGCCTGCGCTGGCAATGGGAAGCGCGAGCCGCATTCGGCCCGCTCGAGCACACCATCACGGTCGAGAATCTCGGCAAACAGGAGATCTGGGTGCCGATGATCGATTCGCTGCGCCTCGACTGGGAGTTCAGTTCCCGTGTGTCCTTGCGGAACATGTACGTCGAAAAGGGCGCCAGTACTCCTTCGGCCATCGGCACGCATCTTGACGCGATTTCCGAAGGCTACAACTGGACGGGCAGATCCACTACCTATTGGCATCCCGTCCATGATGAGAACCGCGAGATCATTCCGGCCGAAATCGTCTTCACGGGGAATTTCCAGGACGGCTGGTACGCCGGCATCGAATTTAGCGGCCGCACGCGTATCTCTCTGGGGCGCACTGCAGGCCGGTTGAATACCGTGCTCGGCCTCGATCCCGATCCCGGACCGTTTCGCTCGCGCGTCGAGCCGGGCGAAAGCTTCACGACGCCCACAGTCTTTCTCGGCGCGTTTACCGGAGGTCCGGACGGCGCGGGCAATCAACTTCGTCCCTGGGTGCGCGCGGTGCTGGGCAATCCGCTCACGTGGAAGGATCCCAAATACCCGCTGCTGGTCAACAACAGTTGGGGCAACGGAATGAAGGTGGATGAGGCGCTGGCGTTGCGCATGATCGCGGACTCGAAGGAACTGGGCCTGGAGATGTTTCACATGGATGCCGGCTGGTTTCGCGGAGTTGGGGACTGGTATCCGAACCCGGCAAAGTTCCCCCACGGTCTGGCGCCGATCGCCGATGCGGCGCACAAGCAGGGCCTGCGCTTCGGCCTGTGGGTCGATTGGACGCAGGCGGCGCTCGATACCGAGCCCGGCGCACTCAACGTGCACGACCCCAAAGTGCGCGACTGGCTGGTGGCAGACGTGGGCCCGGATTGGAAGCCGGAAGAGTTCAAAGGGCAGACCGCAGATGTGGGCGTTCCCGCCGCGCGCGACTACTTTGCCAAAGAGGTGAAGCGTATTGTCGAGAGCTATCACCTGGACATGCTGGAGCACGATGGCTACCTGGTGGCGCAGGGATGCACGCGCAGCGATCACCCGCACGCGCCGCCCGGCCAAAGCATGAAGGTCTCGCACGAGTGGGGCTCGGACTTTGTGTACTCGTCGAATGAAACCGACGTCAGCTATCACGCCGTGCGCGCCTACTACAGCATCTATGCAGAAACGCGCCGCGAACACCCCGGCCTGATCTTCGAGATATGCAACGATGGCGGACGCATGGTCGATTTCGGTTCGGCGGCGCACGGCGATTACTTCTCCATCACCGACACCTACGATCCACTCTCGAATCGCCGCGCTTTTTACGACGCCAGTCATCTACTGCCCGCAGCGATGCTCGAGGGCTATGTGGAGAAGTGGCCGACTCCTCGCCCGGAGAATTTTCTCTACATGCTTCGCAGCGGCATGATGGGCTGGGAAACCATCATGCAGGACACCAACGCCTGGACCACCGAGCAGCACGACGCCGCGCGCAGCGCCTTTGCTCTCTATAAGGAAAAGCTGCGGCCTTTGATCCGCGACGCCCGGCTCTTTCATATCTCAGACCGGCCGGATGGCGTGCATTGGGACGGACTGGAGTATTGGGACCCGGCGCGCGGCAAGGGCGTGGTTTTTGCCTTTCGCGGAACCGTGCCGGACGAGGCCGAACACCGGTTCGCATTGGCCGGGATCGACGCCGCGACACGCTACCGACTGCACTTCCAGGATGGAAGCGCTCCCGATCGAGTGGCTACTGGCAGCGAGTTGATGAACCCCGGGCTTGAAGTACACTTGGCCATTCCCCTCAGTTCAGAGCTGGTATTCCTCGAAGATGCAGGGAGAGCCCCATGAGCGCCCACTCCAGGAACGCGGAGACGGTGAGCGCTGAGTTCGACGGTCTGGTTGTCGTTGTTACCGGAGCAGCGCAGGGAATTGGCCGCGGCATCGCCACTACGTTGCACGCGCGCGGCGCGCGTCTGCTCATGTTGGACTGCAACGCAGCCGGGCTCACTGCCACGGCGGAATCGCTGCGCCAGCGCGGCGGTTCGAGCGTGAATTCCATCGTTGTAGACCTTGCCGACCACGCGGCGATCGCGGCGCTGACCGAGCAAGTCGCGGTGCTCGAATCGAAGGTCGATGTTCTGGTCAACAACGCGGGCATCGAATACGACTTGCCGTTGGCGGAGGTCACTCCTGAATTGTTCGACCGCGTGATTGCCGTCAACCAGCGCGCGCCCTTTCTGCTCACACGGGCTTTGGCGCCGCTGTTTCCAGCCTCCGGCGGCGCCATCGTCAACATCAGCTCTATCCATGCCGACCATGCCTTTCCCAACGCCATCCCTTACGCGTGCTCGAAGGCTGCGCTGGTGGCATTGACGCGCAACCTGGCGTTGGAGCTGGCGCCGCGCCACATTCGCGTGAATGCGATCTGCCCCGGATACATCGAGTCGCCCATGCTCGATGAATGGCTGAAGCTGTCGCCCGACCCGCAAGCGCTTTTGAGCCAGGTTCAGGATCTTCATCCGTTGGGAAGAGTGGGAACGCCGTGCGATGTGGCTGCGGCGGTCGCCTTTTTGGCCGGCCCGTCGGCAGCGTGGATTACAGGCACGGTGCTTGTCGTCGATGGAGGGCTTACGATTCGCGCGCATCCCTGAAATGGCAGGCCAGAGGGTTCCGCTCAACCTTCCCGTAAAGCTCGCATGGGATCCATGCGGCTCGCAGCGAGCGCAGGCACGTAACAGGCCAGCAGCGCCACCAGAATCAGCGCGGCAGCAGCGCCGGCCAGGCTAAGCGGATCGGCCGGATTAAGCCCGAACAGCATTCTCGAAAACGCGCGGCCGATCAACAGCGCGAGCACCAGGCCGATGCCCGCACCGATGCACACCAGCATCATGCCCTCGCGGAGGACGAGGCGCAGAATGGCGGCTCGCGATGCGCCCAAAGCCATGCGCACGCCGATCTCGCGCTGGCGGCCGCTTACCGAATAGGCGAGGACGCCGTACAGTCCCACGCTGGCGAGCGCCAGAGCCATGAGGCCAAAAATGCCCAGCATGCCCAGGACCATGCGCGCACTAAACAACACCTGGTCCATGAGCTTGGCTCCGGTGCGGATGTCGGTGACTTCGATTTTGGGATCGATCTCCCGGATCTCGCGCTGCACCGGCTCGAGAACCAGCGACGGATCGCCCGCGGTGCGCACGTAGAGAATGGCATCGCTTCCAGGATTCTGGCGCATGGGCAGATAGAGGCAGGGCTGCGCGGCTTCGCCCAGCGTGGTGTAGTTGCTGTTCTTCACCACGCCGGCGATCACGCGAATGGCGCTATCGCCGGTGAGACGAAGCTGCTGCCCAATCGCGTTGCCGTTCGGCCAGTAACGCTGCGCGAGATTCTCGTTGACGATGACCACGGGTAGCGATCCGTCCCGATCCGCTTCGCTAAAGGTCCGGCCCTTGAGAAGCGGAATGCGCATGGCTTCGAAGTAGTCGACGTCGACTGTGTTGGTAACGGTGCTGAGCGTCTCGGATTTCCGTTCCTGCGCCTGTCCCTGGATCAGGACGCCACGCGAAGCGCTGGACCAGAACGGCATGTTCGAAGCCCAACTGACCGCTTCAACTCCGGGAAGCCTCGCCACGCGCTCGGCGACGTCGCGATGGAAGTTTTTGAGCCGGGAAGCGTCGTAGCCAACCTGCTCGGGATTCATCATGAACAAGGCGAGGTGCTGGTCGTCGAATCCGGGATCGATGGAGTACGCGCGCTGTACGGCGCGCAGGAAGAGCGAGGCCGCAATCAGCGAGACCAGGGAGAGCGCCACCTGCCCGGCGAGGAGGGTCTTCTGGAAACGCGCGCTGGGGCCGGCGAGACCGGCGACGTGGGTTTCTTCCTTCAGGCTGTCGACCAGGCCGGTCTTTGAGGCGCGCAGCGCGGGCAGCACGCCAAAGATGAGTCCTGTGGCCAGCGAGAGGAGCAGGGCAAACAAGAGCACGGCGCCATCGAGTTTGGGATCGACGAGATTGCGCGCGACTTCGGGCGGGCGGAAGGACCAGAGGAAGCGGCAGCCTTCGTAGCCGACGCCGATTCCGGCGATGCCGCCGAATAGGCCGAGAAGCATGCTTTCGGTGAGAAGCTGGCGCAGCAGGCGTCCGCGGCTGGCGCCGATGGCCAGACGGACGGCGATCTCCTGGCGGCGGCTGACCGCGCGCGCCATGAGCAGGTTGGCCACGTTGGAGCAGGCGATAAGCAGCACCAATCCCCCGATGACCAGCAGCACCGTGCTGGCGAAGGCGAGTCCGCGCTCGCCACCGGTACTGGAGTAGAGAGCGGTGGTGATTGGCTGCACGGCGATGGTGTGACCCGCATTGGCATCCGGGTACTGCTGGCGCAAAGCAGCGGCCAGCGGCTGCAAACTGGCTTCGGCCTGGCTGCGGCGGATTCCGGGTTTCAGCCTGGCGACGGCCTGAAAGAGCGGTTTGGCGCGCTCACGCAGAACATCCTGCATGGGTGCGGGCAGCACCTGCGGCGCCATGGTGGCTGGAAGCCACACATCGGGACCGAAGACGGCGCTTACGCCGAGGAAGCCCTGGGGCGCGACTCCGACAACAGTAAAGGTAGTTCCATTGATGTCGAGAGTTTTGCCGATAACGCCGGCGGCGCCATCGAAGCGGATTTTCCAGGCGTTGTAGCTGAGGACGGCAACGGGCGCGGAGCCTGGCGCGATGATCTCCTGAGGAAGAAAGAACCTGCCAGCCGCCGGCGTGATGCCGAGGGCATTGAAATAGCCGTCGGTGACAAGCTGCCCGAAGAGACGCTCGGAGCCGGCTTTTTCGGTCAGCGTCATGACCATCGCCGGGGAGAAGCCGCCGAGATCGCTGAAAACGGTGTTCCTGGTTTGATAGTCCTTGAGATTGGGGTACGAGATGGGCAGCAGGCTGCCGGACTGCTGGTTGGCCTTGAGGTCCGTGGTATACAGGCAGACCAAGCCTGAAGGATCGCGCGCCGGGAGCGGATGCAGAAGCAGGGTGTTGACCACCGTGAAAACGGTGGTGCTGGCGCCGACGCCCAACGCCAGCGTTAGAATGGCAAAAAAGGTAAATGCCGGCACTTTGCCCATGCTGCGTACTCCATAGCGGACATCGCGCAGCAGATCCGAAAAGAGGCCTCTCGAGGGCATTGCGGCGGGCGGCGGCGTGCTATGGCCGGGTCGGCGCATGGAGGGAGGTAAACCTGCGGCGAAAAGCTCGCTGTCCTCGAGCTCTTCGAGGACCCTACGGCGTGCTTCGGCGTCGCTGCTGCCCGCGGAAATCAACTCCGTATAGCGGTCTTCGAGATGCTGGCTCAGTTCTTCGACGATGCTTGCCTGGCGGGCGGGGTCGATCCGCAGATTCTTGAGCCGCCCGCTTATCTCGTGTTTCCAATCAGGCATTTTCCACCCCCATGACCCGGCTCATCGCCTCGACGAAGCCCTGCCAGCTCTGGAGCTGCCGCGCCAGGACTCTGCGTCCTTCCGCTGTGAGGCTGTAATAGCGCCTGCGCCGCTGATTTGGCTTTTCGACCCAGCGCCCCCGCACCAGGCCGCGCTCCTCGAGCCGGTAGAGCAGCGGATACAGCGTGGTGACGTGGAAATGCAGGGCTCCGCCCGATCGCGCTTCGATCAGCTTGCAGATGTCGTACCCGTGGCGCGCCTGCTGTTCCAGCAGCGACAGGATCAGCAGCTCGGCGCCGCCTTTCTTCCATTCACGATCGGGATTAGCCGCGGGTTCCATATGTGCTTGTCCCATATATACGCGATTCCAATATATGGGGTCAAGCGGGCATAACCTGACAAGCTGCGCCAGCGCTTTCTCATCAACGCCGGGCTGCGTCCGCAGCCCCGATCATTCCTTCCAGCCGCACGTAACTTGCTTCCATGCCGCGTTCCATGCCTGTCGACAGCATCGCCGCGCGCGTCTGAGCATCGGGTAGCGTCATCCGGATCGTCATCAGCGTGCCTTCGCCATCCGCAGCTAACGTGGTCTCGACGCGGTTATCCGGGGTGGGGTCCGGCAGATGCATGCGCTCCACATGCACGATGCGGCCAGGCGGCTTCAATTCGAGATATTCGCCCGTCACGTAAAATCCCTCGCCTTTGCCGTTGATCCACTCGTAGCGGAAGTTGCCACCCGGCCTCGCATCGCTCACGCAAACAGGCATCGTCCAGCCCTCCGGGCCGAGCAGCCATTTCTGGAGCAGTTGGGGATCGGTATGGGCGCGGTACACGGCCTCGGGAGGCGCTGCGAATCGCCTGGTTACAACGATGTGAGTATCGCCCTCGGTTTGAAGCGTCATCTTGCTCATGTTGTATTCCCTCCTCGTTTCTTCGTTTCCTTCATGCCGGCCAGAACGGCATCCAGCCGCTCGTAATTGGTCTCCAGCGCCTTGCGCAACATCTCCAGCCACCGATCCATGGCCTCAATTCCCGGCTTCGCGAGGCTGCGCGGGCGCTTCGTGCCGTCGATGCGGCTGGTCACCAGCCCTGCTTCTTCAAGCACCTTCAAATGCTGGGAGATCGCCGGCTGCGTCATCTCGAACGGCCTGGCCAACTCCAACACACTCGCTTCGCCGCAGGCGAGGCGGGCAAGAATGGCGCGCCTCGTGGGATCGGCCAGTGCGGAGAATGCGGCGTCGAGATTCGCGACCTCTTGCATAAATATTATCTTATATAAGTGATTAGTTATAGTCAAGTAGATAATTTGTCGGCTGCGGGAAATCCACTTGCAAAAGGGGCAACTTGAGATTGCGTATCCGCAAAATTTCCATCGAATTCGCAATTAAACGATA
This sequence comes from Occallatibacter sp., assembly GCA_049676965.1. Lineage (GTDB taxonomy): Bacteria > Acidobacteriota > Terriglobia > Terriglobales > Acidobacteriaceae > Telmatobacter. The sequence continues at coordinate 347 of JBAUBR010000138.1, read as the reverse complement.
CTTCGTGCCGATTTTTCGGTATTCAAGTCTGAATTCCGAAGCTTATGATTGCCGGCATTCCCCCTGCGGAGGCCATTCGGCGTGAAAAAGCAGAAGCTCGACCTGAGCGAAACGCTCAAGCAGGAGTTCAAGAAGGACCTGGAGCTGTTCGAGTATTTCCTGGTGCTCATCAACCACTCCAGCCCCATCCGCAACGTGGAGTTGATGTGGGCCGACGATCTGGAGCTTTTCGATCCCTCGCAGGGGCCGCGCGTGAACACCGGAGATGCGCTGGTGCAGTTGCAGCCGGTGGGGGCCGATGCGCCAGGGCGCACCTCGCCCAGCCCCAGCACCCACTTCTGCGACCT
>JBAUBR010000137.1:0-2914 GCA_049676965.1 Occallatibacter sp. | reverse complement strand
ATGGCCTTCATCTTGTCCGCCGCGGTGCCCTGGCCGCCGCTGATGATGGCGCCGGCGTGGCCCATGCGGCGGCCGGGCGGCGCGGTCTGGCCAGCGATGAAGCCGACGACCGGCTTCTTCACGCTTTGCTTTACGAATTCGGCTGCGGCTTCTTCGGCCGAGCCTCCGATCTCGCCGATCATGATGATGGCGTCGGTTTCGGGGTCGTCGTTGAGCAGCTTGAGGGCGTCGATGTGCGTGGTGCCGACGATGGGATCGCCGCCGATGCCAATCGCGGTTGACTGGCCGATGCCGCGCTGCGTGAGCTGGTGCACGGCTTCGTAGGTCAACGTGCCGGAGCGCGAGACGATGCCGACGGAGCCCTCTTTGTGAATACGCGCGGGCATGATGCCGATCTTGGCTTTGCCGGGCGAGATGACGCCGGGGCAGTTGGGGCCTATGAGGCGCGACGTGGAGTGCTTGAGTTTGGCCCACACCTTGACCATGTCGAGAGTGGGAATGCCTTCGGTGATGCAAATGATGAGGGGAATGCCCGCTTCCTCGGCTTCGAGAATTGCATCGGCGGCGAAGGGCGGAGGGACGAAGATGACGGTGGCGTTGGCGCCGGTTTTTTCGACGGCGTCGGCGACAGTGTTGAAGACCGGCCAGCCTTCGTGGGTCGTTCCGCCTTTGCCGGGTGTTACTCCGCCGACTACTTTCGTGCCGTATTCGGCGGCACCTTTGGCATGGAATGTGCCTTCTTTGCCGGTAATGCCTTGCACAATCAGGCGCGTATTTTTGTCCACCAAGACTGCCATGAAAAACAGCTCCTAGCTGCTAGCTTCTAGCCTCTAGCTCTCCAAAGACCGGATGAACGCTCCCAGCATCTTCGATGTTTCGATGCAAAGTGCTTCAGCTTTACGGAGCATGGCTTCATCACCGATCTTCAATTGCCTGGCTACTAGAAGCTGCGTTTGAACTTCATAAGTTGAACCCTGAGCGATATTCAAGAACTGCCTGAACTCGCCATCCGTCCCTCGGCCGCGACCTTCTGCGATGTTGCTCGCGATAGAAACGCTCGCTCGTCGCAATTGTGAAGTCAATCCATAGATCTCATCTTTAGGAAACGTCTTGGTCAGGCTGTAGATTGCGACGGTCAGTTCCATGGCCCGCTGCCACACCGTCAAATCTTGAAATGCCTGAGCCAATTCGCATCTCCGCCCCGGAGGTTTGAGCTAGCAGCTAGAGGCTAGAAGCTAGCTGCTGCCTTTACGACTAACTCCGCTGCTTCTTTCATGGTTGCGCCTACCTGGAAGTTGAGACCGGATTCTTTGAGGATTTGGCGGCCTTCTTCTACGTTGGTGCCTTCTAGGCGCAGGACGATAGGCACTTTGACGTCGAGTTTGCGCGCCGCGGCTACTACGCCGTTGGCGAGCTTGTCCACGCGCAAGATGCCGCCGAAGATGTTGATGAAGATCGCCCTGACGTGCGCGTCGGAGAGCAGGATTTCGAAGGCGTGCTCGATCTGCTCTTGAGTTGCTCCCCCGCCTACGTCGAGAAAGTTTGCGGGGCTGCCGCCGGCGTACTGGATGATGTCCATTGTGGCCATGGCCAGGCCGGCGCCGTTGACCATGCAGGCGATGGTGCCGTCGAGCTTGATGTAGTTGAGCGCGTACTTGCTGGCTTCGACTTCGAGCGGGGCTTCTTCGGCGACGTCGCGCAGGGCCTTGATATCGGCGTGGCGGAAGAGGGCGTTGTCGTCGAAGGTGATCTTGGCGTCGAGGGCGAAGAGCTTGTCGTCCTTGGTGGTGATGAAGGGATTGATCTCGACCAGCGACGCGTCGGTGTCGATGTAGGCCTTGTAGAGGCTCTGCAGGAAATGGACGGCCGCGTTGATCTGCGTGGGCTTGAGACCGAGCGCGAAGGCCAGCTTGCGCGCCTGCCATGCGCCGAATCCCACGGCGGGATCGATAACCTCTTTGAAGATGGCGCCGGGATCCTTTGCCGCGACCTCTTCGATCTCCATGCCGCCGGCCTGCGAGGCCATGAAGACCAGCTTGCCGACAGCGCGGTCGAGCACGATGCCGAGATAGAGCTCGCGATCGATTGCGGCGGTCTCTTCGATGAGCAGGCGCTGGACCTTCTGGCCCTGCGGGCCGGTCTGGTGGGTGACCAGGGTCATGCCGAGAATGTTTTTGGCGTACTGCTCGGCCTCTTCGCGGGTCTTGGCGACTTTTACGCCGCCGCCTTTGCCGCGGCCTCCGGCGTGAATCTGCGCCTTGACCACGACGCCGCTCGCGCCCTCGGCAAAGAGTTTGCGGGCCACGTCGTTGGCCTCTTCGAGTGTGTTGGCCACTTCGCCGCGGGGCACGGCCACGCCATATTTTGCCAGGATTTCTTTTGCCTGATACTCGTGAATCTTCATTGTGGTTGGGACCGCCGCGTCCGCTGAGGTTGGCAGTGGGGGCCGGACCGCGTGAATGCCGGGCCAGCGAGACCGCGCCAGCGGTTAATGGAATCTTATCGTGCGCGGCGAAGGTGGGGCAAACCGCGCGTGCAGCCGTGGCGCGCCATTACCATAAAGTAAGACATGGCTTCTCTCAAAGAGCTTTTGAGGCCTATGGCCGAGGACGGCACGGCGCTTACGCGCGAGCAGGCCGCGGAGGCGCTGCGCGAGATTTTTTCGGGTGAGGTGCCGGAGGTGGAGAGCGCGGCCCTGCTGACGGTGATGGCCACGCGCGGCGAACAGGCGCCGGAGCTGGCCGGGTTTGTCCAGAAAATGCGCGAGCACGCCTTGCCCATTCCCCTCACGCACGTGGAGCGCGAGGCGCTTGTCGACACGTGCGGGACTGGCGGCGGAGGACCGGCGACGTTCAATATCTCGACGGGAGCGGCGCTGGTGGCCGCGGCGGCGGGCGCGCGCGTGGCCAAGCAC
>JBAUBR010000136.1:0-4505 GCA_049676965.1 Occallatibacter sp. | reverse complement strand
GCGCACGGGCTCGCCGGCGCTGGCGACGGACGCGTTCCACTTCGCCTCCGACATCTGGGCCTCGCTGGCGGTGCTGGCCGGGCTCGCAGGCGCTTGGATAGGCCAGCATTTTGGAATCGGCTGGCTGCGCTATTCCGACCCTTGTGCGGCGATCGTGGTTTCGCTCATGATTCTGCGGCTCACGCTGCGGCTGGGCCGCGAAACCGTCGCGGTGCTGGTCGACGAGGTCCCGGCCGAGATTCGACGCCGAGTCCTGCGCGAAGTGCAGCGGGTAAAGGGTGTGCTCGATGTGGAGCAGGCGCGCGTGCGCCGCGCGGGCGCCGCATATTTTGCCGACCTGACGCTGGCCCTGCCGCGCAGCGATACCTTCGAGCACACCGGCGAGCTGGTGCGCGAGGTAACAGACGCCGTGCAGCGCGTGCTGCCGCAAGCCGATGTTGTGGTGCACACCGTGCCACGGCAGGATTTTCGCGAAAGCATCTTCGACCGCGTCCGCGCAGTGGCGGCACGCAACAACGTGAACATCCACGATCTAAGCGTGCAGTCGCACCATGGCCGGCTGCGCGTGGAGCTGCATGTTGAGCTGGACGAGACGCTGCCGTTGAAACAGGCGCACAGTTTTGTGACCGCCATGGAGGCCGAGATTCTGCGCGAGGCGCCGGAGATCGGTTCGGTGCTGACGCACATCGAAAGCGAGCCGGCCACCATCGAACAGCCGGAAGATATGGCGGAGGCGGAACGCAAAATCGGGCGGGCGCTGCGCAGAGTGGCCGCGGAATTCGAAGATATTAAGGACGTGCACGACATTACGGTGAGCCGCTCCGGCGAGCACATTTATCTTTCCTGCCATTGCACGCTGCCCGACGATTTGCCCATGCAGCGCGTGCATGAGGCGATCACTTCGCTGGAGGATCGATTCAAACTGGAGTGCCCGGAAGTGCATCGCGTCACCATTCATCCCGAGCCGGCGACGGATAACAGGCGATAGCAAACTCTCCTTCAGCGGGACACCTCCGCGATCCACCTAGGAGATCAGCAAGTCGTAGGCAGCATGATCACCAATCCAGAACCACAGATAGCCATTGGGCCGACGAAGGGAAGTGCACGATAGCTCAAGCTGATGCGGGCCGACCAAATCTCGTTCCCTTGGCGGTCGCCGATTTTCTTGAATTGTAATGAGGGGTGCTGGGGGTTAGCTTTCAGCAACAAAAATTGCTTGTCAGCGCGGCTCCGGATCTCTTGCCGAAGGGAAAAGTATGCCTCCCAGAATCCGGTCGTGGCGCGATGTTCCATCCTGCTCACATCGAGCGAATTCGGCCGGCAGCTTCATCGTCAAGCGCGCGCTGAATGACGTTGTCCAGTCGGCCTGAGGCGATGTCGGATTGCAAGCGAGCGTCGATCGGCTGAGGATAATTCTCATCGAGCCAATGGTAGAGCTCTTGCAGTTCTTCTGGCGCGAGTTCCCTGATTGCGCGCTCAATCTCGTCGACGGTCTTCATGCCTCAGGATCCCTCTTCTTGATCCGCCTCGCGGGATAAACACTCCTGAGACAGATTATCCTAGAAACATGATTGCGCACAGCGAATGGCAACAGGGCAATACATTTCAGGGCATTTCAGAAAACGGCAACACGATTCCGTTTGACGGCGATGCCGCGCACAAGCACGGGCCCAGCCCGATGGAAGCGGTGCTGATGGCGCTGTGCGGATGCACCAGCGTGGGCGTGGTGTCGATTCTCAAGAAGAAGCGGCAGGAGCTCACCGGGCTGGGGGTGACGGCGAAGGCCGAACAGGCCAGTGAGGCGCCGCGCGTGTTCACACGAATTCGTCTGACTTATGCGGTGCGCGGAAAGTTGAGCCGCAAGGCCGTGGAAGACGCGGTAACGCTCTCCAAGAACAAGTACTGCTCGGTCTCGAAGATGCTGGAGAAATCCGCCGATATCGACTACGAGATCGTCTATCCGGAGGGCGAGCCGGAGCCATGATGCGCCGCCTCTTTGTGAACTTCTTTCAAGTAGGTTCGCTGCTGCTGCTCCTGGTGGTGGCGGCGCTGCTGGCCGCCATCACCACCATGCACTTTGCCATTCACGGCGCCGAGGTGCAGGTGCCGGCGCTCAAGGGAATGACAGTGGCCGACGCGCGCAGCCAGACTTCGGGGCTGGGACTCAATCTCGACGTGGACAATCGATATTATTCGGCGGAAGTGGCCGCGGGTCACATTCTCACGCAGTCGCCTCCGGCGGGTACGATCGTGCGGCGCGAGTGGCGCGTGCGCGTGTCGGAGAGCCTGGGGCCGCAAAGGGTGGAAGTGCCGGACACGGTGGATAGCCCGGAGCGGCTGGCGGCGCTGAAGCTGCGGCGCGTGGGGCTTGAAGTGGGCGCCATCGCGCAACTGCCGTGGAGCGGGGCTGACGAAGGGACGGTGCTGGCGCAGGATCCGCCAGCGCATGCGCAGGGCATCGAGCGGCCCAGCATCAATCTGCTGGTGGCAGCGCCCGCCGACGAAACCCCCGACGGCTACGTGATGCCGGATCTCGTTGGAATGCCGGTGGTGGCCGCGCAGGCTGCGCTCGAGAAAGTCGGAATCAAAACGGCACCGCCGGATTTCATCGACGTGCCGATTCCGCCGGTGGGGAACGGAACAGCTTTACCCCAGCTTCCGGTTACGCCGGGATCGGTGATCGCGCAGGAGCCGGTGGCGGGCGGGCGTGTGGACCAGAGCACGCTGGTTAAGTTATCGGTGGCTAAATAGACTCTAACTCCGCTGACTCGTTAATTCGCGGATTTTCCGAGGCACCACTTTTTGGCAGATCGCTCCCAGTCCCAGCTCCGTGACTTCTCCCACGCCTGGCGCGCGCTGCGTCATCGCAACTTCCGGCTGTTCTTCGGCGGGCAGAGCATTTCGCTCATCGGCACCTGGATGACGCGCGTGGCCACCTCGTGGCTCGTCTACCGCCTCACGCATTCGGCGCTGCTGCTGGGCACGGTGAGCTTTGCGGGGCAGATTCCGACATTTTTGCTCGCGCCCTTCGCCGGCGTCATCGTCGACCGCATCGACCGGCGCACACTGCTGGTGTGGACACAGGCGCTGGCCATGGTCCAGTCGCTGGCACTGGCCGCGCTCACGCTATCGCACCGCATCAACATTGCCGAAGTGCTCGCGCTCAGCGTGCTTCAGGGGCTTATCAACGCATTTGACATGCCCGGCCGGCAGTCGTTCATGATCAAGATGGTTGAAGACAAGAGCGATCTTTCGAACGCCATCGCCATCAACTCGTCCATGGTCAATGTGGCCCGGCTCGTGGGCCCGTCGCTGGCGGGCATGGTGATCGCGGTGAGCAACGAAGGCTGGTGCTTCCTGATCGACGGCATCAGTTACATCGCGGTCGTCGCTTCCCTGCTCATGATGCGCGTGGCGCGCGACGCGGAGCACCACCGCGCCACCACGATGCTCGGCCAGCTTCGCGAGGGCTGGACTTACGTTGCCCATTTCGCACCCATTCGCGACATCCTGCTCCTGTTCGCGCTGCTCAGCCTGATGGGATGGCCGTTCATGGTGCTCATGCCCATCTTCGCCGTGCAGGTGCTGCATGGCGGGCCGCACACGCTCGGCTTTCTCATGGGAGCGGTCGGGGTGGGCTCGCTTATCTCCGCGCTGGCGCTCGTGATGCGGCGTTCGGTGCGCGGACTCACCAAGATGATCCCCATTGCCGCGGCGGCGTTCGGCATCGGGCTGATCTGTTTCGGGCTGTCGCGCGTGCTCTGGCTTTCCATGCTGTTGATGCTGCTCACCGGCTTCGGCATGATGCAGGGGCTCACGGCGAGCAACACCATTGTGCAGACGCTGGTGGACGAGCGCATGCGCGGCCGCGTGATGAGCTACTACACCATGGCGTTTGTGGGCATGGCGCCGTTCGGCAGCCTGCTGGCGGGCGCACTGGCGCACGCCATCGGCGCGCCGCGCACCGTAATTGTCTGCGGTATCGCCTGCATCTTCGGCTCGCTGGTGTTCTGGTCGCGGCTCCGCTCCATCCGCAGGGAGATTCGGCCGATCTACGAGCGGCTGGGGATCATTCCGCAGGCGAATCTCGTGGCCGAGGAGAGCGCGGAGAACTGAGGCGCTGCATTCCTGTTGCACTGCGAGAGTTTCGGCGAATCGCCGACCACTCGGACATTGCCCTCCTTTCACCCGGTAATGTCCGGTTTGCCCGTATCGCACTCTGAATCCGATTGCTGCGCGGGAATTCGGCGAGTGCATTCTCTAAGAACCTGTACAGAATCTAGGCTCTTTGAAGGGTACGGGCTTCAGCCCGAACATCAAGAGCTGATTTTGGTCTCCGGCTTTAGCCGCTGAGGGAATGCAAACTCCTGAAATATCTTCCCTCAGGGGCTATTGAACGCTGCAAAACAAATGTCCGGTTCGGATCACTCTGGAGATCGCGGGCTTTGAAAGGGCACGGCTTCAGCCGTGCCGCAAATGCACAATAAAATCGAGGGCTTTAGCCC
>JBAUBR010000135.1:0-35019 GCA_049676965.1 Occallatibacter sp. | reverse complement strand
GAAAAGTTCCTCGGCTCGTCTCGAGTGTTGTTACGGACCTAGTTCCAGACTTCCTGAATCCGCCCATCTTCGATCCGCAGAATCTCGAAATGATTGCGCGTGTATTCTCGCGTCGGATCAGAAGGATCTTTGTAGCGCTTCTCCCACATCATTACGACAAAAGGACCGTTGGTGAATTCCAGCACCGGCGCATTCTTCCACTCTGGCTTGATGTCTTGAAGCTGATAGTCGGGGAGGCTGTGAATGAACTGTTTCAAGCCTTTACGGTCAACTGGTTCGACGGGATTATGCTCGATGAAGGATGACGAAAGAAGCTCTTCGATGTCCTCGATGTGTCCATATTCGACGACATTCTTCTCGAAGCGTATTGCGATCGCCAGGTTCTGTTGTTCCGAAGTTGAAGGTTTCGCTGTGTTCCAGGTGGAGGGCGGCGGAGCTATGGACGGAATGAACGCCGGGGACCCGGGGTCCTTCCGGGCACCATCCCAGTGCTCCTGTATCTTTCCGTTTTGAATGCGAAACAGATCGAAGCTGTTTTCATAGACCGTCTGTGAAGGGTCTTTGGGATATTTGAATTTGTGCTCAAAGACCAGCCAGACGAAATTTCCCTTTGCGCCCTCGACAACCGGAGGATTTGCAATTCGATCGGGAATCGGCTCGATCGCAGGTCCGAGGCTCTTGAAGAACGCCACAAGAGCAGCTCGACCAGTAGGAACATTGGGATTGTGCTGGATGAAATCCTCGGCCGCGTAGTTGGCTGCAAGTTCGGTGTGGCGTGCTTCGATCACTTCTCTCCACCAGTCGAGAACGAAGGCGAGGTTCTTCTCTTCTGTGGGAGTCATGGGAGCGACTTGTTTCCTGCTGGGGAGATGTCCCGGTTGTAGAGATTGATCGAATGCAGACCAACCGGCACACAAGAGTAGCGGAACAGCGACAGCTATGCGCCTGAAGTACGTCCAATCGAAGTGACAGGCTGTGTTGCCGCTAGAGCGCCTTCCCAGGATACTTTTGACCCGATCCATTTATCCTCCAGTAGTCATGCCGCATAATTATTCTCACCGATCTCGACAAAGTAGCGCTGCGCCTCAATCAACGCCCGCGGAAAACTTTGGGCGTTGAAACTCCCGCAAGTAAACTTCAAGCCGGTGTTGCATCGACCGGTTGAGATCGCCTGTCTTTTCGGCAGCTCCGATTGCGGGAACGAAGAGAACCCAGCACGTCGCGGAAAGAGAGACAGGATTGGTCCCAATAAACCCGCTTCGCGCCACCAATTCCCCGGCGAAGCCGACCTTGCAACGCCAAGCCTGCGCGGCTTTCATCAGTTCTGGAAGAAGGATCTTCGCCATGATCGTGTTCGGGACCGGCCGATACAAAATCGCTTAGTGGGACGCGGGCGCCACCGGTGCATCAAAACCAGCCCCCGGACGGAACGAGGCCATTGATGCGCAGATACGTCACGAGATTGCCGTAATGCAAGGCGTCATGATTTCCCACTTGCGTCAGGATGAACATCTTGTTCGTTTTGACACCGAAGAAGTCCGCCGGGTCATTAAGATGCGTATCCGTGAACCCGGAGTACACGCCGTCGCAGTAATCGAACGATCCTTTGAGGTAAGCCACGATTTCGGTCTTCGAAACCTTCGCGGTAGTCGCGACAGGATTCGCTTCACCCTTCACGTTTGAACACAGTGTGTACGATATATCCGCCAAATGAGTCAGGATCTCCGCAAACGAGCGGACATCCTTCGTCGGCCGATAGCTGTACTTGGACTCTGGCATCGCGTCCGCCGACTTCATGATCTTGTCCTGCATATTGCTGCGAAAAATGGATAGCGTCGTCGTCAACGGATTCGGCGCTGCAATCGGATTGGGCATGCCTTGCTGGGCGTTGGCCAAGGGCGCCAAGACGGAAACAGAAACGATGCCAAGAGCAAGCATGACGCGAGCAATGGATCGGAACACTAGCAAATTCATAAGCCTCCTTTGACCGGTCTCTGCACGAACTGCGAGTCTGTGTAGAACAGGGCACGTAGCCAGCCAAAACGCTCCAACTTCAAGTCCCTGGTTCATAAGTAAAGTTCAGTTCCAGGGCGGCGATTGCCAACGCGATCCAGCTGCAACAGAGTCTTGAGGATCAGGAGATCGAGAGAGCCCTGGAGGTCATTTTTCGCCATAAGTCTTACCCTAGTCATCGAGGGTAAGAAAGAGCATAGAGCCGCTGGACCCTAGATGTCAAGGGAAGAGCGGAGATCGCCTGGCGCGGGTTGTTGGTTCCGGAATTAGCGAAGAAGCACAGTTTTCCCGCGACTGCCATGATCACAGGATTTATCTGGGCAATGGGCATTATCCAGTCATCTTGTTTGCCGACTCTCACGTGCCTCACCGGCTTGGTTCTCCTTTTATTCCGCACGGAGAGCATCTACTGGATTTACACTAGCTGCTCGCAGCGACGGAACGACACTTGCAACGACGGTAACTAGTGCCAGCAGCGCAGCAGCGCCAGCAAGAGTCACTGGGTCCCAGGATTTCAGACCGAAGAGCAACGTGCTGGCTCCGCGGCCAGCGAGCAGCGACAATGCCGTTCCCGCCGTCAGTCCGCCCGCCAGCATCACGCAGGCACTGCGTAGCATGCCCGCCACAACACGGCCGCGGCTGGCCCCCAGCGCCATGCGGATGCCGATCTCGCTGCGCCGCTGCGCAACAAAGTACGAGAGAATTCCGTGCAGTCCGACGACGACCAGCAAAGCCGCCAGAACGCCAAAGAACCCCGCCAGCTTGGCCATCATGCGATCGCCCACCAGGTGGTCGAGAATGCCTTGATGAAAATCGAAAAATTGAACGTCGGTACCGGGAAACTGCGCGTCCACTATGCGCTTCACGGCCGACTGCGTGGCGACAGGATCAGGCGAAGCAACAAGGATCCCCCACGCGATTGGCGCCATGGGGGGTAACTGTGCCATGGGCACAAATGCCTGGGGCGGCGGGTTCTCGCGCAGATCGCTATATTTCGTATCCGGAATCACCCCAATGATCAGATAGGTGCGCGCGGGGAAGCCCGGTTCAGGGTGTACGCGGACTATAGTCCCGAGGGGTGACGGGCCATTTACATACTTCCGAACAAATGACTGGTTGACGATCAACACCAGCGGCTTGCCGTTCGTGTCGTAGTCGGTGAAGTTGCGTCCCTTGAGCAGTGGAATGCCCATGGTCTCGAAAAAGGTTGGGCTGACGTAGGAAAACTTGCTCGACCCGCTGACAGCACCAACTTCGATTTGATGGAGCCAGTCCCACCCGTTGAGAGGGATGTTTGTGCTTGCGGCAGCATTCTCTACGCCTGGAATGGCGCGCACTGCCGCGACCAGTTGCGTCTTGAAATCCGTAAGATTTTCGGGCTTAACGTTCGGCGTGGGGAATCCAACCGTGATGTTGTTCTCCCGGATTCCCGGATCAAAGGTTAACAGGTTGCGGTAGCTCCTGATGAAAAGCAATGCCCCCACGAGCAGGATCATCGACACAGCAATCTGGGTGATGACCAATGCGCGCTGCGCTGAGAATCGCTCGCGGTTGCCAACCACCCCTCGCTCACCCGCTTTCAGCGCCGTCAGCGGCTCCGCGCCGGTGCTGCGTAAGGCAGGGAGCGTGCCGAAAACCACGCACGTCGCGGTCGCTACGCCCGCGGCAAATAAAAGCACGCGCCAGTCGGCCACAATCGTCAATTGGATCGTGTTCTGGCTCGTATTGAGTGAGTTCACCAGTGCCCGGCTCAGCGGCAGGGCGAGTGCCGCCCCTAGCAGCGCTCCAAAAGTCGCCAGTAGCGCGCTCTCGAGAAGTGCCTGGCGAAGAAGGCGTCCGCGCGACGCGCCCAGCGACATCCGAATCGCCACTTCACGCCTCTTTCCGCTCGCGCGAGCCAGCATCAGGTTGGCGAGGTTGGCGCATGCAATCAACAGCACAAGCCCAGTTATCGCTAGCAGGATCTCCAGCGAAGAGTTGTATTCGTTGCGTAGATAACTTACACCGGCTCCAGCAGGGTATGCAGCAAGGCGAAAGGCTTTCCAGGTCTTTACAGCCTCGGGGCTGTAACCAGTTGGCGCGGTCTCTTGAAAGAGCCTGGGACTCAGCGCGTCAAAATACTCTGTCGCCTGCTTCAGCGTCCAGCCAGGCTTCAGCCGTGCCATCACAGTGTAGACAAACTCTTCGGCGGGCGCATTGGGAGGCGTACAAGTAGGATAGGCAATATCGAAGCGGTCGCCCACGACCATGCCGAAGAAGGACGGCGATGTGACGCCAAGAACCCGCGCCGATTGTCCTTCGACAATTATGGTGCTATTCGGGGTGATCGGCTCACCGCCCATTTGCGACTTCCAGAACGGGTAGCTCACCACCACACCTGTGGGCTGGCACGGGCCCTCATCCTGCGGTTCGATCAGACGTCCCTGGACCGGAGTGACCCCAAGCACGTTGAAGAAGTCTCCGCTGACCCCTAAACCGTTCACCAGGTGCGATTGACCCGGGGGGCCTACGTGAACGCCATCTACGTTCCAGGCAAAGATGCCTGAGAACGGGTCATGATGCTCTCTGACCTCGCGCCACATGGGAATGCTGAAGTCGGTGAAAGCACTGTTTGAGACACCCACCAATCCGGTCGGATTGCCACCGGCGATGCGCAATTCCACCAACTCGCCGGGTTTCGTGATGGGGAGCGTGCGCAGTCTCACGGCGTTCAGGATTTCGAAGATGGCGGTGTTGGCGCCGATGCCGAGCGCGAGTGTAACGACAACGACGAGGGAAAAGCCTGGACTTCTGAGGAAGATGCGCAGAGCACCGCGCAAATCCTGCCACAGACTCTCGAGCCCAAGCGCCGCATCCTCTGCTGAGACTCGCTCGCGCATGGCTGTCGGGCTGCCGAAGCGCCTGCGCGCATCGCGCTCCGCATCTTCGCGGCTCATGCCCTGTGCCATATTGTCGTCGATGCACATGGCAATGTGCTCCCGCAGTTCCGCGTCAATCTCGTGCACTATGCGCGCGCGTCTTCCCAGCGAAACAATCCTTCGAAAAAGTGCCATCGCTCACCTCACTCAAATCGCAGAACCGCGTCGACGCCTTTGAATACCTGGGCCCAGTTCTTTTCCCGGCTGGCTGATTGCTCGCGCCTGTCGCGCCTGAGAGCGTAACACTTGGCTTTCCGCCCGTAATCGGTGATTGCCCAGCTTGCGCGCACCGAGCCGCTCTGCTCCATGCGGTGCAATGCGGGACAGAGTAAGCCCTCTTTCACGAGGAGAAGCTCATCGCTCACGCGCCGGATGTGGATCACGATCCCATATCCGTGCATGGAACTAAGCAGGGAGAGAGTCTTCAGGATGAGGAGATCGAGCGCGCCTTGGAGATCGCTCTTTGCCATAGCCGTTACCCTAGACAGCAAGGGTACACCAAAAGGTAAAGCCGGCTTACCCTAGATGTCAAGGGAAGTTCGCGACTTTGTGACCAGATTACGCTGAAATGTATTTGCCGGAATGCTGGCTCCGGGGGTGCAAGTGGGCGGAAATCTCGATTAGCAACAGAGCAAAGCGCGTTTCCAAAGCATGAGGACCTGGAAATGCGACCCGGCGATTTGCACTAACCCGCTAGCGCGGGAGGTTATGCCTTTGTGGCACTTGGATAGAGTTTATGACACCGAAGGAGGTGTCCATGACACATCTACGCCAGCGTATGCAGGAAGATCTCCGGCTGCGCAATTTCTCCGCACGCACGATCCGTCACTACACCCACACCGTTGTTGAGTTTCCGCCATCTTGCCCTTTCGCGAATGCGAGCGTGCGAAGCCCTGAGGTCCCGGGGTTGAGGAATCAATCGTAGTGCAATGTTTTTGCCAGATCCAGGCGCAGCGCACTCCGAGCGGGCAACAGCGCCGCGAGGCCTACCATTGCCATCAACACCATAATCGCTGCGGCGTAGCTCGCCGGGTCAAGGTTGCTCACCCCGTAAAGGACGATTCGCAATACTCTGGAAGCCGTTGCAGCGATCCCCGTTCCTGCTGCCATGCCGAGTGCCACCGGCCAGACGAACTGCCGCAGCACCGCCTCAAGCACTTGCATCCTCGTTGCCCCCAAAGCCATGCGAATTGCTATCTCCTTCAGTCGTTGCGAGAACGAGAAGGAGACCAGGCCAAGAATGCCCACTCCGGCCAGCGCCACGGAAACCATTCCGATCAGCGTCACTGCGGAAGCCGTCAGTTCCACCTGCTCCATGTCTTTGCGGAAACCAGACTTCAACAGATTAATCTCTGGAAACAACTTGGGGCCGAGACTTTCCACGATCGACTTCGCCACCGGTGTCAGCCCGTCGGGGGCGCCCGCGCTCTTCACCAGCACCACCATATCCGGCATATCCCTTGGTTGCGCCGGGTAGTAAGCCTCCAGCGAATCCCCATCGTTCATCGCGTTCACATGCGCATTTCCTACCACCCCCACGACCGTGTTCTCCCCATACTTTTTCCCCAGCGGATTTTCGCCCGGCCACTGCCGCCGCGCCAGCGCCTCGCTCACTATTACCGCGTTCTTTTCTTTTGGCACGAAATTCCGCCCCATCAGTACCGGAATCTCCATTGTCTGAAAGTACCGCTCGTCCACCCAGTTCGGATAAATCGAAGCCTTACGCCCATTGATCTCGGTGTCCTCCCTGGTAATGGAGTGTCCCAACGGCGCCAGCCTCGCCATCGAAACCACCGTCACTCCTGGCAGTACCTCCAGACGGCTCCGCATCTGGCTCAGGTAATCCCCCGCCGCCGCCGGTGTGTACCCATGTTGGCCGAGCCCCGGATCAATCGAGATCACCCGCTCGTAGCCAAAACCTGGACTGGCATGGAGTGCGTGCTGGGCAGCCCGCACCAGCAGGCTTGCTACCACCAGCAACACGCAGCTTGCCGCAATTTGCGCGCCCACCAGCAGTTGTCGCGCTAGTGTCTTGCGCTGCCGTTGCCGGGCAATCTGAAGCGCAGGAGCAAACCCGAAGAGCAGCGTCGCCACTAGCGCCATAGCCGCCACAAATGCCAGCACCCGCCAATCCGGCGTCGCGCTCAGCCATACTGGCGCAGCGGTCTGTGCCAGCACAACTTTCAACGTTCCCCAGGCCAGCAGCATACCCGCCGCAGAACCTATCAGCGCAAGCACCAGGCTTTCTGTCAGCAACTGCCGGAAGATCCTTGCTGCGCTGGCCCCCAGACCCAGCCGAATGCCCATCTCTCGCTCGCGCGCCACTCCACGAGCCAGCTGCAACCCGCCCAAGTTAGCGCAGGTCACCGCCAGAATCAGCAGCGTCAGCACTCCCACCATCTCCGCAACCTTGTACATCCCAGGCTCCATCACATGCAGGTGCCCACCTGGGTCAGTGCGAATGTATTCGTCTTTCCAAATGTCCGCGGGATACTGCTTGCGAAGCTCGTTGGTTAGCCCCAGCAGTTCTTGTTCGGCCTGCCGGGAAGCCGCTCCCGGAGCCAGCCTGCCCCACACGCGCACGGAGCCTTCTGACACATCCGTCAGTACCTTGCTGCCCTCAACAAAGTAGGGTTGTTGAGTCATCGGGAGCCACACTTCTGCCTCTTGGCCGTCGAGACTCGGAAACCCGAAGGGCTCTACGCCCACCACCGTCACCGGCTTGCGATTCAGGTGGATTACCTTGCCCACAACGTCAGGATCCGCCGCGAACCGCCGTTGCCAGAACTCGTGCCCCAGCACCACTACAGGCGGTGCATTGGGAGCATCGTCGCGCTGGGCCTCAAGTAAACGCCCGTAAGCTGCGGTCGCACCCAGTTCCTTGAAGAAATTGGCGCTCACAAAGTTCGCCTTCACGGGCTGCAAATCGTTTTCAAGGCTCAAGCGCGCTCCCATCATCGTCAGCACCGCCGAGAGCGTCTTCGCATGGTCGCGGTAAAACATCGCCGCAGGATAGGGCATATCGCCACTGATAATCTCGGGCGACCGTCTTTGCAGCCGCACCAGCGAGGCTGGATCTCGCACCGGCAGAGGCTCGAGTGCCACCATGTCGAACAGGCTGAAGGCTGCCACATTCGCACCAACACCGATCGCCAGCACAAGTACTGCGGTCAACGTGAAACCGGGCGAGCGCACCAGCGTTCGCGCTGCATACCTCAAGTCCTGCGCCAGCCGGTCCAGCCAGGTCCAACCCCACGCCGCGCGTGCCTGCTCCCTTAAACGCAGCGTATTGCCGAAGTTGCTGCGTCCCCCACGCGCAATCATTTCGCGATGGAATTCCATGTCGCTTTCCAACTCCGCATCAAAGCGGCGCCGGTTCATGAGGTAGCGAATGCGCCGGAAGATTTCGCCCATGAGGGGCCTCCTGGTTGTGTTTGTTACGCGGTGCGCAATATGTCCTGGATGGCTTGCGTCACGCGATCGTATTCCGACTGCTCGGCCTTAAGATGCTTGCGTCCTTCCGGCGTGAGGCGGTAGAAGCGCACCTTGCGGTTGGTCTCTGAAATGCCCCACTCGGCCGTCACCCAGCCCTTAACCAGCATCTTCTGCAAAGTTGGATAAAGCAACCCCTCCTCCACCCCCAACACTTCGCTTGAGAGCAAATGAATGCGCTGGGCAATCGCATACCCGTGCAGCGATCCAGATTGAAGCACGCGGAGAACGAGCATGGGCAACGCGCCCGCAGGCATACCTGTTTTAGGTGTATCAACCATAGGCATAACGATATTATGTATGAAAATGCTTGTCAAACGCCAGTCATCGGTTTACGCAAACAGGCCAAAGCACGTTTCCAGGAAGGAGCATCCTGAAATTATGCATCGCGATTTTGCACTCTTTGAAATTTTGGGGTAAAGGGATTGTTGAACTCAGATTCACGAGCCACATCTTCATGCTGACTGGTTCGCCTACTCCGCACGGCGACCTTTCTCGCCAGCCCGACTCAGCGGAACGCCTGAGCTGTGATCGTACAATTCACGCATGTTTCGCGCTCAATATTATTGAGAGCACTTGTTGCACGTATCTCTAATGATCGCGCCTCGCGTTCGTGACCCTCATGTTTCAGAAGTACCGCTTGATCTAGAACCGCACTCCAGTAGAGAGTACTGTTCTCTCCTAATTCAGTTGCAAAAATGTCCTCTGCCTGCTCAAGGTCAGTCGAAGCATCCTTGAAGTCCCTGTTCTTTTCATATGCCTGCGCACGCAGGACCATGCCTGTCGCCACTTGGCAACTACCTGGTCCATGGAGCCGGGCCCAGTGGGCTATCGCGTTATCGAAGAACGACAATGCCGATTGCGGATTCCCGTCTTTCATGGCAAGCCATCCATGGACGCCGTTCATTGAAGCGATCTGATCATCGTCGAGATCCCCGGCGAGTTGAGCTTCGTGAAGCGCCTGAACCAGATAGTTGCGAACTGCGGAACGATCATCCCTTTGCATAGCGATGACCGCCAGGCTCGTGGATACACGCGCCAGCCCAGCATGATCGTCAAGAGCGATGTAGATCTTCCGTGCGCGCTTGCTGAGGCGTTCCGATTCTGCAGAATGCCCAAGTGACGCTTCCAGCGAGCCGAGGTTGTCGATTGAGGAGGCTAATTCTGACTGGGAAGAAGGATCGCGTCGAAGAATTGCGATGGCTTTTTCATAGAAGCGTTGTGCTTCGGCGAAATTGTCTGTGACCTGATATGCAGAACCGAGCAGGTTAAAGACGATTCCCTTCGTCTCATCTGATAGTCCCGCTGAAGGTGAATTCGCAATGGGAGTGAGAATCGTGATTGCGCCGGCAAAATCGCCATGGACCTCTAATACATACGCGCGGTTAATCGAGTCACTTTCATCCACCGGAGTTGCGGCGTGAGCGCTCCGCATTGCGGCTATTATCAAAATCAACGCTTTCGCTGAGACGAGTTTGATTCGCATCGGCTCTCCTTCATTGGGGAATCTGTTCGACAATGCTGATCTCAACTGGCTCATTTGACACCTCTTTCCTCTTAGAGCTCACGACGTCGGGTCACGAAGCTCCACCAGGAAGTGAAAAAAACAGAACCTGCCAGCGCATGCCGATGAGTTCGTGACGTCCACGATTCCTCTGCGCTCACCACGCCTGCATTGCTTTCGTGTTGATACAGCCGGGGGTGGGGCGCTGTCGAAGACCCCCCAAATCTCCGGTGACTACCTAACGAGACGAAGCATTTAAAGCGCCATCTTGGATAACTCCTGCATGCAATTGAAAACTTGGATTGCATTCATCTCGAGAGACAGTCACAACGAACAGTGAGAGTGTTCACTTCTGGACTGCCTTGTCCGAAGATGAACAAGACGGGCGTCGTTTTCGCCGATGGCTCTAGTGGCGGCTTTGTTCCCTTGGAGTAGTGGAGCAGGCTCTAGCTTCGGCGTTTGAGAATTACACGCGCAAGGTCGTACAGCAAGTGATTCGCGAGGAAACTCCGCAAAATAACAAAGAACTATGCACTCCACTCTCCTGCAGCTTCAACGAGCAATTGAAGCGCCTCGCCGATATTCGGAGCTGGATATCCACTGTCATGGAGTTCGCTTTCAAAGGCCAACTTGGTCAGGTTGAGAATCTCCTGGCCTTCGGGATCGATCACTATGACTTGCACTCTGTATTTCCGCCCCGTTTCCATTTCTGCCCCGTTTCCGTCAACCTCGCCTTGGGCTCTCCCGCCTCCGTTGTCTGCTTAACAACAACGAGACGGACAACCATGTGTTTCCTGCCAGCGTCAAAACCCGGACGTCGCATTACGTTTCACGCAATCCTCCAACTCCTGAGAGGGGGCAAGTATGTAATTCCCCGGTGTTTGTAACAATTGCCCTCGTCTACTCCGCTCGGAGAGAGTCGATCGGATTCACGTTTGCTGCGCGAAGCGACGGAACTAGACTTGCAACGACGGTAACCAGTGCCAGAAGTGCAGCAGCGCCAGCAAGAGTCACTGGGTCCCACGATTTCAGACCGAAGAGCAGCGAGTTGACTCCGTGGCCAGCGAGCAACGCCAACGCCGTTCCCGCGGCCAGGCCGATCCCCAGCATGAGGCAGGCACTGCCCAGCATCGCGGCGACGACGCGGCCCCGGCTGGCTCCGAGCGCCATACGAATGCCTATCTCACTGCGACGCTGGGCAAGGAAGTACGAGAGGACTCCGTGCAGTCCGACAACGACCAGCAGAGCCGCGAGCACGCCAAAGAATCCGGCCAGTCTGGCCATCATGCGATCGCCCACCAGGTGGTCGAGAATGCCCTGCTGAAAATTGGAAAAACCGATTTCCATGCCGGGATGCTCAGTGTCGAGGATCCGCTGCACGGCCGACTGCGCAGCAACAGGATCGCGTGAAGCAATCAATATCGCCAAAGCATGATCCTGCGCCATGACCGGAATCTGAGCAAGGGGCGCAAATGCCTGGGGCGGCGGGTCCTCGCGCAAATCAGCATATCTCGTATCCGGGACCACCGCGACTATTTGACAGATGCGTGCGGGATAGTTCGGTTCAGGGTGTATGTGGACCTGAACCCCGAGCGGTAACGCCCCCCTGACATACTTGCGAACAAAGGCCTGGTTGACGATCACGATCAACGGCCGGTCGTTCGTGTCGTATTCGGTGAAGTTGCGTCCCTCAAGCAGTGGAATGCCCATAGTCGCGAAAAAGGTTGGACTGACATAGGTAAACTTGCTGGACCCCGCGACAGTTCCAACTTCGACGTCATGTTCCCACACTGCGCCGCTAAGAGCAACGTTTGTGGTCGCGGCGGCGTTTTCTACTCCTGGAATAGCACGCACCGCATCGACCAATTGCTTTTTGTAATCTGCAAGATTCTCGATCTTGACCGCAAATGGGATACCAAAATAGCCAATCGTGATGCGATTCTCCCGGAATCCTGGGTTCAGAGTCAGCAAATTGCGATAGCTCCGCACAAAGAGCAATGCCCCCACAAGCAGAACCATCGACACAGCGATCTGGGTGATCACCATCGCGCGCTGCAAAGAGAAGCGCTCGCGGTTGCCAACCAATCCGCGTTCGCCGGACTTGAGCGAAGTAAGTGGATCTTCGCCTGTGCTCCGTAGAGCCGGAAGCGTGGCGAAGATGATACAAGTCGCGATACCGGCTGCCGCAGCAAACAGGAGTACGCGCCAATCCGGCGCAATGGCGAGATGAACGGTGTTCTCGCTGGTATCCAGAGACCTCACCAGAGTCCTGCTGAGCGGTTGTGCGATGGCCGCGCCCAGGATCACGCCACAGGCCGCGAGCAATGCGCTCTCCAGCAGAATCTGGCGCAACAGGCGGCCACGAGAAGCACCCAGCGCTATGCGAACGGCGACTTCGCGCCTTTTTCCGCTGGCGCGGGCCAGCATCAGGTTGGCGAGATTCGCGCAGGCAATCAGCAGCACGAGCCCGGTGATCCCCAGCAGAATGTCCAGCGAAGAGTTGTATTGATTGCGCAGGTAGCTGACCCCGGCGCCGGCGGGAAATGCAGCCAAACGAAAGGCTTTCCAGGTCTTGAGAGCCTCGGCGCTGTAACCCACCGGCGCAGTCTTTTGAAACAGCCCGGGACTCAGCGCGTCAAAATACTCCGTTGCCTGCTTCAGGGTCCAGCCAGGTTTCAGCCGTCCCATCACGGTGTAGATCATCGTGTCGGCAGACGTATTGGGAGACCTGCAAGTAGGATAAGCAAGATCGAAGCGGTCGCCGACGACCATACCGAAGAAGGCTAGCGATGTTACACCAATAACCCGCACCGATCTGCCTTCGACAATTATGGCGCTATTCGGGGTGATCGGCTCACCGCCCATTTGCGACTTCCAGAATGAGTAGCTGGCCACGACGCCTGAGGTCTGGCACCCATCTTCATCCTGCGGTTCGATCAGACGTCCCTGAACTGGAGTGACCCCAAGCACGTTGAAGAACTCTCCGCTGACCTCGAGACCATTTGCCACGTGGGACTGACCGGGGGGTCCCACGTGAATGTGGTTGTTTGTACTCCAGGCAATGATGCCGGAGAATGGGTCGTGATGCTCTCTAACCTCCCGCCACATGGGGATGGTGAAGTCTGAGAATGCAGTGATTGAAGCACCGAGGCCAGTCGGATTGCCGTCGGCGATGCGCAATTCCATTAACTCACCGGGGTTCGTGATGGGGAGCGTGCGCAGTCTCACAGCGTTCAGGATCTCGAAGATGGCGGTGTTAGCGCCGATGCCGAGCGTGAGCGTGGCGACAACGACGATGGAAAAGCCTGGACTTCTGCGGAAGACGCGCAAGGCCCCGCGCACATCGTGCCAGAGGCTCTCGATCCCGAGCGCAGCGTCCTCCGCTGCGACACGCTCGCGCATGGCAGTCGGACTCCCGAAGCGTCTGCGCGCATGGCGCTCTGCTTCTTCCCGGCTCATCCCGTGGGCCATGTTATCGTCGACGCACATGGCCATGTGCTCCCGCAGTTCGGCGTCAATCTCCCGCTCCATGCGCCCACGCCTACCCAGCGAAAGAATCTTCCGGAAAAGTGCCATTATTCACCTCATGCAAAACGCAGCACCGCATCGACACCCTTGACCACTTGCGCCCAGCTCTTTTCCCGGCTGGCCAGCTGCTCCCGGCCCGAGCGCGTGAGCCCGTACCACTTGGCTTTGCGCCCATATTCGGTTATGGCCCAGCTGGCGCGCACCCAGCCTTGCTGCTCCATGCGATGCAGCGCAGGGTACAGCGAGCCCTCTTCCACAATCAGCAGGTCATTGGAGACGCGCCGGATATGCATCAGCATCCCATAGCCATGCATGGAATCAAGCTGTGAGAGAGTCTTGAGGATCAGCAGATCGAGCGTGCCTTGCAGGTCATTTTTTGCCATAGGTTGTACCCTAGACAACGAGGGTAATAAGAAACGTAGCATTGGCTACCCTAGGTGTCAAGGGGAAAGGCGTTAAGCGCTGGGCGGTCTCAACCGATGGGAAGGGTCCAAAACTGAGAGTCCAAGGACTTCGAATGGCGACAACAGGCCGTAGCACGTTTCCAGGAATCAGCAACCTGGCGTTGGCGATGAGTCATCAACTGGCCTGACTATTCATGCCGCAATGCCTGCACTGGTTGAATGTGGGACGCTCTGCGCGCAGGTCCCCAACTGGCCAGGATTGCAACGACTGACAACAGCAACCCTGCGCTTGCGAGGGTTGCTAGGTCCGTGGGCTTCAGACCAAAAAGCAATGAGCCCAACAAACGAGTAAGAAGCAATGCTGCGCAAAGGCCTGTGCCAACGCCGGCGAGCGCCAAAGCCATGGCCTCGCCAAGAACCATCCCTAGCACTTGATTTGCCTGTGCGCCGAGCGCCATGCGAACCCCAATTTCGTTTACCCGACGAGAGACTCCCGCTGCCATCACCCCGTAGACTCCAATGCTGGCAAGCACCAGTGCCAGCAACCCAAAGCCGGAAGTCACGGCAGCGAAGCTTCGCTCCGACGCGAGGGCGGCATCAATCTGCTCCTCCTGTGTACGGACATCAATCAGCGGCAGGTCCTTATCTATTGATTCAACTGCACTGCGCGCGGCTGTGGCAAACTCCTTCGGATTGCCTTTCGTGCGCACTTCAAAGGTCATGCTGCGTCTTGGTTCTTCTTCCTGGGTATACAGGACATAGAAGGCAGGAGGCTCGTCATCGCGAATCCAGGCGTACTTCGCGTCTGCGCACACCCCCACAACCTCAAATTGTTTCCCTCCTTCTCTCATTCGAAAAGAGGCGCCAATCGGATTGGTTCCGGGAAACTCGTTTTCTGCCATTGCCCGATTGATGACGGCAACGCCGGGAGAACTCGCGCTGTCGCGGAGATCAAAAGGGCGGCCATAGAGAATCGGTATCCCCATTGTGGCAAAGAAGCTTTGTCCGACGGAGTTGTACGGAACGGGATTCTTCCGCCCAACACCCCTGGGCCGCCCCTCCGGCAGAAAATCGCTGTCTGATCCGCTCTGCGCCAGGAGCGCTTCTCTCGACAATGTGACGGATTCCACTCCCGGCAGTGCCGCCAGCTTCTCCTCTACCCGGTGGAGCACCTCAATGTTCTTCGGCGTAGGATAACGCCTCGCTGGAGGCTCAATTCCAAACAACAAAAGACCCCTCTTGTTGAAGCCGGGATCGAGTGCGTTGAGGTTGGAAAGCGTCCTGACAAAGAGTCCGGCGCACACCAACAACAGCATGCACAGGGCAATCTGAAGAATGACAAGCGTCTTGCCGGCAATTCCTCTGCGGTGACGAGTCACCGTCGTTCCACCATCCTTGAGGCCGGCATTCACACTGGTCCGAGTCGATCGCCATGCGGGTCCCACCCCGAAGCCAATACCAGTAAAAACTGAGATGACAAGCGTAAACGCAAACACACGCCAATCGAAGCGTGTGCTGAGTGTGGCGGGGCCCCAGGAGTTCGACAACAGGTGAGGGAGGATGTTTCGTCCAAGATAGCCGAGCAGCAGCCCCATGGATCCACCCAGCGTTGAAAGACAGAGACTTTCGGTAAGCATCTGGCGCACTACGCGCCGCTTACTCGCGCCCAAGGCCAGGCGCACGCTGATTTCGCGATTGCGAGATGAGGAGCGAGCCAGCAGCAGGTTGGCCACATTCACACAGGCCAGCAGCAGCACGAGACCCGCGAGCGCGAGAAGAAATGGCATTGGGTGCTCAAGTTCCTGCGCAGCGTAGTTCCATCCCCGGCCGCCGGGCAAGAGAAACAGCGGAGGCACGGTGCGATCGGCTGGAACGGTCATCGTGGATCTCACTGCCTGATTCAGGCTGACAGCCAGCGACGCGCGCGCCTGGTCATCGGAAACTCCCGGCTGCAATCTACCCAGTATTTGAATCCACCATGTGTCCGCATTAGAGAGCAACGAGCCTGTCTTTTGCGGAAAGATGACCGGCTGCATGCCGAGGGGCAGAAACACATCCTGTGGCGCATGCACCCGCGATGCACCCGCGAAACCCTGCGGAGCAACTCCTATGATTGTGACCGGAGTCAGATTGATGTTGACCGTTTTACCGATGACAGAGGGTGAGCGATCAAATCGCCGCTGCCAGAACGAGTCGCTGATGACGGCAACGGCTCCAGCTCCTGGCACCGCGTCATCCGCAGGCTCGATCGGCCTCCCCACGATTGTCCCGACATTCATCGCCTCAAAGAAGTTGCCGGAAACAAGCTCCGCACTGACCACTTCGGCATGACCATCAATGGTAGCGGAAAGATTCTCGAACTGACTGAGGTCAACAAACGCAACCAAGTCGCCGAGGCTATGATCGCGGTTGTGAAGTTTCTCATATACCGGATAGGAAAATGAAGCCAGAACGGTTCGTCCCTGCTTGTCCGTATAAAAATCACCCCAATCATTCTCTATCACGGATCGATCGTCCTTGGTGTAGGCGAGCAGCCGTAACTGCTCCGGATGAGGAACCGAAAGCGCGTCGAATAGCGCAGCCTTGGCAACGGTAAAGATTGCTGTATTGGCTCCAATGCCCAGCGCAAGCGACGCAAGCGCAATTGCCGTGACGCCTGGACTCTTCGCGAGCATTCGCAGGCCGTAGCGCACATCCTGGAAGACCGTTGCAATCCATAGAAATGCGCGCGTCTCTCTTTGGCGCTGTTCAAGCAGCGCAGTATTGCCGAACTGGCGCCGTGCAGCCCAAGCCGCGTCTTCTCGGCTCATGCCTTGGCGAATATGCCGCTCCGTCAGAAGCTCAACGTGCGTCTCGACTTCGTCGCCGAATTCGCGACTCGTCCTTCCTTGACCGAACAGCCCGCGGAGTTTAGACATGAATCGAAGAATTAAAGGGGTCATGGCTATTCCTGATCCTCCAGTCGCAGGACACGCCCGATTACGCCCGAAATTGTTTCTCAGCTTGACGTCTCAATCGCAAGCTGCTTAAGCCCGCGCTTTGTGATCGAGTAGAACTTGGCCTTCCGGTTGTTCTCTGATACGCCCCAATTGAAATGAATCCAGGCTCGATGCGCGGCGCAATCCCGACACCGTGTTGTGGGCCGAGAGCGTGGAGAGTCTTCAGAATCATCAGATCGAGCGTGCCTTGCAGGACCTCGGATTTGTCAGCGGCCATCGCTGCTCCTATGGACGTTGCAAATAAGATAGCACGGCACCTTTGCAATATCCAAAGGAGCGTTGAAAGTTTCGTGCCTGCAATGGCGGCAACAGCCCGAAGCGCTCATTGACCCATTCGAGTCGGTGAGCGTTCTCGGCACCTGGCCGTGAAACTGTTTGTCGGAAATTGAGGCCGAACATCTATTCATCGTATGACCTGAACCGGCCGGACGCGAAATGCTTCCGCGTCAAACTCACCAATCTCAACATCCCGAAAATAGACCTTGTAAAAGTCTTCCTCGACCTGTTCGAAGCCGAGAATCTCAAATCGAAAAACCTCGCTGACAAATAACCAGCCTTTGTGCCAGCTAATGTCGCCGCTGTTGTTCACTCTCCGGAGCATAAATCCGTGCGGATAAACGAACTCGACCGGATTGCGAGGCAGGAGTACAGAACTTGGCCGATATATGCTGCCTGGAGTTGCATTGCTTAGTCCCTCGTGAGGTCGCTCGTAATTGAAGACCTGTCGAAAACGGTCAAACTTTTTCTGCTGAAGCCGCAATGTCAGAGCCGCCGGTTTAGTTGTTTCTTCCTTGAGAGTCCGATGCATTCGTTCATGACGTCCGTTCTGCCAACAGTAGCCACGACGCGAGCAATGGATCTGAACATTGAGAATCCTCCAACAACTCCGTGTGCGCTGGAAAGGGTTTTGAGATTCGTCATAGGTCTTCCTTGACCGGTCTCTGCACGAATTTGCGATCTGCTTTGACCTATGCATGTAGCCACCCAAAACGTACCAACTTCAAGTCACTGATTCATAAGTAAGTCCCGTCCCACAGTGGCGATCGGCAGCGCGATCGTTGTCCGGAATCGAAACTCGCTAACCAAAAACGAACAGTCGATGCGATCATTTGCCATTCAAAACTGGCCCCGATCGACCATGTTGGAATGGGCGGCCAGCCATCGGCTTAATCGAAGCTCTAAAAATACATAGGGCGATTACATATTGCGCTGGTCCACCGAACACCCTGTGGCTAGTAATGAAATTTGACTAAGCATTGTCGGGTTGACATTCTACCCAAGCGGCTGGATACTTGGGCAGAATGTCAACCCGAGAGAACAACGACGACCGTATCGGTTTGCTGCAAGGAACTCTGGATTTGCTCATCCTCAAAAGCCTTGTCTTCGGTCTGTGCCACGGCCAGGGCATCGCACGATCCATTCAACGGCAATCGGAAGATACGTTTCTTGTTGAACATGGATCGCTATACGTGGCCCTGCAACGGCTGGAAGAGAAAAAGTGGATTCGAGCCAAGTGGGGCGTGAGTGAGAACAACCGAAAGGCGCGATTCTACTCGCTCACGGAGACTGGGCGCGAACAGCTAACTGAGAAGACCAGCGAATGGCGCCGGCGAACGCGAGCCGTAGGTCTGATTCTGGACGCGAATCAAGCGCCGAAATCCGAGGAGGCATGAGCATGTTCGGGCGCAAACGCACTACCCAAGATTTTGCCGAAGAGATCCAGGCCCACATCGAACTGGAAGCCGAGGAGTTGCGGCGCGAGGGCATCAGCGAGGGGGAAGCGCATCGCCAAGCGCGGCTAAAGTTCGGCAGCGTACGCCGGGAGCAGGAACGCTTCTACATGCAGGGCCGGTGGGTTTGGCCGGAGAAATGGCTCCGTGACTTGAAGCACGCGTTTCGCTCGCTTCTGGAAAGTCCTGGGTTCGCCATTACCGCGATGGTGACGCTGGCGCTGGGCGTGGGCGCCAACACGGCGGTGTTCACCGTGATGCATGCGGTGTTGCTGAAATCGCTGCCGGTGGCCGATGCGGATCGCGTGATGTATCTGCGAACCACTGCTCCGCCGAATGGAACGGGCACGATTGAAACCGCGGAGACATTTTCCTATGCGGTCTATGACGCACTGCGCAAGCAGACCGGACCGATGACGGCGCTGATGGGATATGTGCCGCTCTCCGCAAGCAAGGTTGCGGTGCGCATTGGGGCGCAGCCGGAGGAAGCCGAAGGCGACATGGTGAGCGGCGATTTCTTCTCCGGGCTCGGCGTAAGGCTCGCGCGCGGGCGTGGATTCACGGAAACAGACGAGAAAAATCACGCGCCTCTGGCGGTTATCAGCGACGACTACTGGACGCGGCGCTTTGCGCGCAACCCTGACGTGCTGGGCACGACTCTGTTCGTGAATGGCGACGGCTTCACAATTGTTGGAGTGGCCGCGCGTGGATTTGAAGGACTGGAAGCGGGGCAATCGACGGATTTCTGGATTCCGCTGCAGAATCGGCCGGAGTTGAACGCGTGGGGGAATCCGCCACAAGACGGGAAGACGTACATGAGTGATCCGACTTGGTGGTGCCTGCGGCTGATTGGACGGCTGGCCCCGGGGGTGACGCGGACGCAGGCTGTAGAACAGTTGCAATCGGTGTTCCAGGCGGCAGCTTATGACGGACTGGGCACGCCGGCGGCGGCGGAAAGGAAGCCGGTACTGAGCTTGGTGGACGCGAAGGGCTTCCCGGGATACGCTGAGATGTATGGCAACCCTCTGCGGCTATTGATGGGTCTGGTGGCGCTGGTGCTGCTGATTGCGCTTACCAACGTGGTGATGCTGCTGATGGCGCGCAACGCGGCGCGGCAGCGGGAGTTCAGCATGAAGCTGGCGCTGGGAGCGGGACGCGGCGACCTGCTGCGGCAACTGCTGGCGGAGAGCTTGCTGCTGGTTGCGACAGGAGGGTTACTGGCGTGGTTTTTCGCGGTGTATGCCACGAGGGCACTTGGGGCGTGGGCGCAGATTGAATCGAGCCTCGCGCCGGATGGCTCGGTGCTGCGCTTCACGGTGGGAGTGCTTGTGGTTGCTGTGATTCTGTTCGGAGCTATGCCGATGCGCATTGCGATGGCGGCGGGGCCGTCGCTGGCAATCAAGACATCGGCCTCGGTTTCCGCCGGCGATACGGGAAAGACGAGGGTGGGCCGGGCGATTGTGGCACTGCAGATGACGGTGTGCGTGGTGCTGCTGGTCGCTGCCGCATTATTGATTCGCACGTTGCGCGATCTTGAGAACACACCCCTGGGATTCAATGTCGACGGCCTAGTGGTGTTTGACGTGAAGCCGGATTTTCACTCGCTGCAGCAGGGACGGGAGTTCTATCGCGAGCTCACAGACAAGCTGCGCGGCATTCCTGGCGTGGAATCAGTGGGTTTAATGATGCTGCGTATTGGTTCCGGAGCATCGGACAACAACAACTTGCTGGTAGACGGGAAATTGCCGGTGGTGCCGAGTGGAGGGTCGATCTCGATTCGCAATAACGTTGTAGGACCGGAGTTCTTCCGAACGCTGGGAGTGCCGGTGTTGGCCGGCCGGGAGTTTCGGGATTCGGACATGGCAAGCACGCCCTTGGTCGGCATCGTGAACGAGGAGTTCGCGCGCCGATTCCTCCATGGCGAGAATCCGCTGGGGCACACGTTCGGGCCGCCCAACATGCCGCTAAGAATCTCCATTGTCGGCGTGGTCAAGGATCACAAGTATCGCAGCATCGATGAGGCCCCCATTCCGATGGCGTGGTATGACTATGCGCAAATTCCGGTGATCGGGAGGATGGGCGTGGAGCTGCGCGTACACGGCGACTCGCTGGCGATTCTGCCGGCCGCTCGGAAGGCGGTGCAGCAGATGGATCCGAACCTGCCGCTGATCGAGCCCATGACACAGAGGGCGCAATACGATCTGACCATCTCCTATCAAGTTTTGTTCGCGCGCCTGGCCGGGTTCTTCGGATTGGTGGCTGTGCTGCTGGTGGCGGCGGGGCTTTATGGCACGCTGGCGTATCGGGTGAGCCGACGGACGGCGGAGATTGGGATCCGGATGGCGATGGGCGCGGGGCGCGGGCAGGTGGTTTGGATGATCCTGAGGGATTCGCTGGTGCTGACGGCGATTGGGGTGGCGGCGGGAGTTCCTCTGGCGATGGTGGTGGGGCGGGCGCTGGCGTCGTCGTTGTATGGCGTGACCCCGCTGGACGGAGCAAGTTACCTCCTCGCCGTCACGGGAGTGGCAAGCGTCGCGCTCTCTGCAAGTGCGCTGCCCGCACGTCGCGCGGCGAGCGTCGAGCCATTGACTGCACTTCGCACAGAATAAGATCCCCCTTCGATTTGAAACTCTAGGCCGAGCTGCTCATCGACCCCGCTGCGGACGGCGGTCAACGACGGCGAGATTGCGGTGAACGAGGGGTGTATTCTCCGCATTGTGCGCGTAGATTATTCCTTGAAGTTGCGGGCTAGAAGCGCTGCGGACTGCGTTCTGAACGCGCCAGAACCATGACTGCCGGTCACGGCCTTAGCTGGGACCGCCTCTCGGCTCCACGAGAGATCAATTTGGCGTACGATGATTGCGGACAGTTGCGGAGCACTTAACGTGTTCGTTGATGTTGTTAGAATTCGTTGCGATGCGTTCTGGTTCTCAGCAGTGCGTTAATCTTTCACGGCGATAACACGGGTTCAAATCCCGTCAGGGACGCCAAATAGAATCTGAGTGTTACGGAGATTGCCGCGCTTTGGCGTGGGCACAAATGGGCACAAAAACGCTCCGCAATGTGCCCCCGAAGTTCGCCAAACCCAGCGTTCAAGCGGCTGAGAGCGTGTCTTCCGTGGGCACAAATGGGCACAAACCCTTTCGCCGACGAATGCTATTTCTTTCGTGTCTCCCTGCTGACCAAGAGCCTGACAACCTTCGTCTGAGCGCTTCGCTTCTTGTCGGTGATCGCCTGAGTGTACGTGTCCAGCGTGACCCTCGCGGAGGCGTGACGGAGCAGTTCCTGCATCACCTTGATATCTGCCCCAGTGGCGCGCAGCAAGGTCGAATACGTGTGGCGGAACGTATGCCATCCTAATCGGCCACTGATCCCAAGGTTGATCGCGGCGGGGCGGATGATCTTCCGCATGATCGATTGTCCCCAATATGGCAGGCGTCCACCCAAATTCTCACTCGCGAAGACCCAATCGCTCTCTGCACAGTAGTGGGATTGAGCGCGCCATACTTCAAGAGCTTCAGCAAGACAATGGTCCATCGGAATGGATCTCTGCGAGGCCTCCGTTTTTGCACGGACCAACGACTTGAAAGACGATTGAGCGGGTCACGCTGATCTCATGTCGATCGAAGTGAACGTCACCCCATTTGAGCGCAAAGAGCTCGCTCATCCGCAGGCCGGTGCCCGCGGCCATCAACACGAGCGTTCTCTCTCTCAGTGGCAGCGCTTCAATCAACCTTCGTACTTCATCGGCAGTCAAGACAATGGGAATCTTCTTTCGTTTTGCGCCTTGCCGTACGAGTCGAATGGGATTCGTGTCGCAGATTCCGTGGCGGACCCCTTGATTGAACAGCATGCTCATCAGGTTTCGAAGCTTAGCGCAGCTCGCCCTCGCAAGAGGCAGAGATCGCAGCCAAAGCTCCACCTCTCCGGCTTTAAGCGTTTTGGTCGGGTGTTCACTCCAGCGTGGGATGATCCATTTCCGAAGGTTGCCTTCATAGCTGTTTCGCGTAGAGAAGGTGCGCCAGGCGAACTCAGTCCTAAGCTCGCGCTGCCGGAAATGCTGCACAAGATCTCCGATCGAAATTGCTGGCTGGGTCGATTGCATGTTCTGGTTGATTTCGATTTGGAGAGCAGCGACGGCCTGTCGTGCCGCGGACTCGTCGGCGATTTGGTCTGTTGAGCCAATGACGATTCGACGGTGGCGCCGAGTACCGGTTGGTCCCGGCTCGCGCCATCTGAACTCCCAAACTTCGGATTGAGTATGACGTGCTCTTCGTACCAAGCTTCCTTTTTGCATGATTGCTCCTTTCGCGGACCGACAATTTCTGGCGGTCCTGAAGGGAGCATTCTCGGCGTATATCGCCGGTGGGGGTAGAGGTTATCGCTTTCCGGCGGAAGTGCCCAATGGGAAGCGCGCCCAGCGCTGGTTACCGATCGCGAGAGGTCGGCCATCCAGCAGAAATCAGGGGTCGTTGAGCGACTTGGCGGAGATAGGCATGAACCGAATGTATCTTCGAGTCTCCGACTTCCAATCTCGGTCTTTATTCGTAGCGCAACGCCTCCATAGGCTGCACGCCGGCTGCCCGCCGCGCTGGAATCCAGCTTGCCGCCAGCGTAACCGCCAGCAGAACGAGAATCCCAGCGGTTATCGTTGTCGGATCGTACGGTTGAATCCCGTAGAGCATCGACTTCACCAGCCTTGTCAGCGGCAGCGCTGCGCCCACACCCACAACAATCCCCGCAACCGCCAGCCAGGCGCTTTCGCGCAGAATGATGCCCCGAACCTGCGCCGGCTGAGCGCCCAGCGCCAGACGAATGCCGATCTCGTTTCTGCGATTGGCCACCGAATACGCCATGACACCGTAGATGCCCACTGCCGCCAGAGCCAGCGCCAGCAGTCCAAAGCCGGCGATCAGCGCAGCAAGAGCGCGCTCCTTGCGCATGCTTTCGTCGATCTGCTCCTGCTGGGTGCGAACGTCCTCGAGGGGTAGATTCGAATCGATTTGTGCCACTGTACGCCGCAGCGCAGGTACGATAGCCTCCGGAGCGATCTTCGTGCGAATGACATAACTCATCCCACCAACCTCCGTCTGCTGGACATATGGCACAAAGAATTGTGGCGGATTATCCTCTCGCAGGTTCTGGTACCGCGTGTCGGCGCAGATGCCCACAACCCTGATCCAATCGCCCGTGTTTCCCTCCAGCCGGAACCTCTGCCCGATGGGATTGCCATGGGGAAAGCGTGTCCGCGCCAGGCTCTGATTGATAACGGCCACCTTGGCTGAGGAAGCCGTATCTTGCGGGCCAAAGCCGCGACCGGCCAGAATCGGAATGCCCAGGGTTTCGAAGAACCGGTTGCCCACCTCTTCATCCCGCTCGCCGTGTGCCTTGGCCGGATCTGCGCTCTCCGCTTCAGTCATGAAACTCATCTTGCTCATGGAGTCAGTAAGGTAGGGTGTGGACATGAGAGTCACCGCCTGCACGCCCGGCACGGCGGCTATAGCCTGTTCCAGCTGCTGGTGCAAAAACACATCCTTCCCTTCCGGATAGCGTTGCCGGGGAGGATCAATATATGCCAGCAGCAGGTGTTCGGTCCTGAACCCGGCGTCTGTTTCGCTCAGTCCCAATACCGTGCGCAGAAACAGCCCCGCCCCAATCACAAGCAGGGTAGAAAGAGCAATCTGGAAGCCGACCAGCATCTTTCCGCCCGCGCCCTTGCGCCGTCGCGTGGCTGTCTGCGCACCCTCTTTCAGGCTGCTGCTCACCTCTCTGCGCGCCGCCGACCATGCCGGAGCCATGCCAAACAGAATTCCTGTAAGCAGCGTCACCCCGGCAGCAAACCCGGACACGCCCCAGTCGAAAGGAATGTCTATCTTAGCCAGCAACCAGGGAGTCGTCAGCAACCGCGGAATTTCGTTTCGCCCCAGGTAGCCGAGCAGCAGCCCACCCGTGCCACCCAGTGCCGCCAGTAGCAAGCTTTCGGTGAGTAACTGGCGCAGAATACGCGCGCGCGCAGCGCCAAGCGCCAAGCGCACGCTCATCTCTCTCTGTCGCTGCGCACCCCGCGCTAGCAGCAGGTTGGCCACATTGGCGCAGGCCAGCGCGAGCACCAGACCCACCAAAACCATAAGCACATTGACCGGACCCTTGAAACTACCATCCAACTGATGCAAGCCACGGCTGCCATCGGCCAACACCATGCGCGGAATCGTTTCGTCTGGCTTTACTGTCATGGTTCCGTGAACGACAGCAGCCAGTTCCACATCCAGCTCGCTTCGAAGCTGCCGGTCGGTCACATTCGGTTTGACTCGGCCCATCACCTCCAGCCACCAGTTATCCGGCTGCGAAAGCAGCGATACTCTGTGTCCCCATGGCTTCACAAGCGGCTGCATGCTCAGCGGGACAAACAAATCCGGCGACTGTTGCACGCTCTGCGCGCCGGTAAAACTGCGCGGATTAACGCCCACAATCGTCAGTACCGACTGGTCCACGGTGATCATCTGCCCCAGCACCGCGGGCGAGCGGCCAAACTCGCGGCGCCACAGCGCATCGCTGATGACCGCGACGGCACCCGCTCCTGACGCGACGTCGTCCGCAGGTTGAATCGCCCTGCCCAACTGCGGCCGTACGCCCAGGTCGGAGTAGAAGTTTCCTGAAACCAATTCCACCTGCATTCGCTGGGCGCTGCCACGAACCGATGCGCTCGTGGGTAGATCCTTGAAGGCAAACAGCCCCTCCAGCGATCGATTGTGCGCCTGCAATTCGCGGAACACCGGATAAGAGAAGCACTCACTCTTCATCCCCGCATCGAGTGCTTCATAGGAACTCCAGTAACTATGCACCGCCACTTTGTCGTCGCCAGCCCATCCCAATAGCCGCAACTGCTCCGGATGCGACACGCCGAGCCGGTCGTAAAGCAGATTCTTGGCGACGGAAAAGATCGCCGTGTTCGCGCCAATGGCCAACGCCAGAGAAGCGGCAACAATCGCGGTAAATCCGGGACTTCTCCGCAGCATGCGCAGACCGTAGCGCACATCCTGGAGAACCGTTGTAAACCACAGAAACGAACGCGCCTCTCTGTGACGCTGTTCGATGAGCACCGTATTGCCAAATTGGCGCAGCGCCGCACTCGCTGCATCCTCGCGACTCATGCCCTGGCGCATCAGCCGATCCTTGAGAAGTTCAATGTGCGTCTCAATTTCGTCACCGAACTCGCGATTCGCTTGACCTTGACCGAAGAGCCAGCGGAGTCGCGACATAAATCGAAGAAACGAGAAAGTTGTCATGGCTATTTCTGCTCCTCCAAACGCAGTACTCGGCCAATGATGCCTGAAATCCTTTCCCAGTCCTCTGTTTCAGCCGCTAGCTGTTTCAGTCCACGCTGGGTGATTGAGTAGAACTTGGCCTTCCGGTTGTTCTCCGAGACGCCCCAGTCGAACTCGATCCAGCCTTGCTGCTGAAGCCGCAGAAGAGAGGTGTAGACAGTACCCTCATTCAGCTTCAACACCTGATCGCTCACTTGCTCAATCCGCCGCGCAACTCCAAATCCGTGTTGCGGACCAAGGGCGTGCAGGGTTTTCAGGATCATCAGATCGAGCGTGCCTTGAAGGACCTCGGATTTCTTAGCGGTCACAAGTGCTCCTTTGGATACCGCAAAGAAGATAACACAGCTCCTTTGCTGTGTCCATAGGAGGCGCTCGATTGGCAGTTTCCGATTGCGTAATTGAGATCTGGAGGATTTGGACTCTTGGGACCGTCTGCCCTGGGAGTATCGGCTGCCTTCAGCGCCAGTACATGGTTCGACTCACCGAGCTGCGCACCGGGGGCCTGATGGGTCTCTTGAAAAGAACGTAAATGAGTTGGCTTCACAAGCTAAGCGCAAATAAAAGAAGGTGCCGGAATCCTCGAGATAATGTTTGAGTGGTAGGCGAGACGCAGTACTCCATCTAGATGTCACTCAATTTGTGTTGTGGTCAACCGCGCATTTCAAAGCTGTAGCGTCTCTCACGATACTCCGAGCGATTTCAACACACCGCGTCCATTGTCGTTGTTCGGGTTGAGTTCGAGGGATCTCTTGTAATTCTTGATCGCGTCAGCCTTGCTGCCCAGTTTTAGATAAGCTTCGCCGAGGGAGTCATACACGTTCCATTCTTGTGGAAACTGGTCGACATTCAGTTTGAATATCTCGATCGCTCCGGCAACATCCCCCATTCTCATCACCTGATACCCCAGTGAATTGAGTTCAAAAGACGAAAAGTCGTACTTCGCACCCTCATTCTGCCGCAGGCGGCGATACAAGCTGACCGCGTCCGCGGCTCCGCCACTGCGATAC
This sequence comes from Occallatibacter sp., assembly GCA_049676965.1. Taxonomy (GTDB): domain Bacteria; phylum Acidobacteriota; class Terriglobia; order Terriglobales; family Acidobacteriaceae; genus Telmatobacter. The sequence continues at coordinate 8,099 of JBAUBR010000135.1, read as the reverse complement.
GCACGAAGCAAAGGAATACGCGCCTCAATTGCAGGGCACGGCACTTGCTGGTCCGTGCCGGCAGCCCATTGTCGCCAATCGCAAAGAACCGAGGCAATCACGGCGCTCCCGTTCGAGCTGTTCGTAAGTATGACGATCCCGTCTCCAGTCGTCGGGATGATTTGAAGGAAACCTTCCCAGCCATTATCAGTTCCGCCATGTCCAACACCGGTTTTCCCGGCGAATTGCGAAGGCCGCACCGTATAACCATATCCATATTGCGGACTGGGGCCGAAGGGATCTTCGTCGGCCCATTTCGTATTTGGCTGAGGCGATTGCATCTCGGCTATCGTTTCGGGCCGAACGAGGCCACGCCCTCGTGGCACACCTGTCTTGGACTTCAACCCTCCGGCAGCAAAAATGGCGAGGTCGTGGATGTTGGTGGTAAGTCCGGCTGCCGCAAATTCGTTGTAGCGGAGAATCGGCAGAGGATTTTCCAATGCGTCATAAGGCTTCGCCATACTCTTGTCAAAATCGGTGGGAAGCCCGTAATTCGTATGAAGCATGTGAAGGGGACGAAAAATCTGCGATTCCATGTACGCTGAAAACGGCCGGCCGATACCTCTTCGATCACCAACGCCAAAATCTCATAGTTAGCGCCGGAGTACTGATGTGCAGCACCAGGCGCATAGACAACTTGCACGGCACCAGTGCCGGTCTTTCCGGCGAGAGAGTCTTCGATTGGCGGTAGTGGAGATGTTGGATCCCACCCGTGGTAGCCATGCTCGGATATGCCGGCAGTATGGCTGAGCAGACGGCCGATGGTGACCTCCTTGTTGTCAAAGGAAGACGGTGGAAGATGCCATCGGCGGAGATATGCGTCTACCGGCGCGTTCAGCTGCAGCTTGCCTTCGTCGACCATTTGCATGATGGCCCATGCCGTCGGTGTTTTTGACAGGGAACCAACATTGAATTCGGTTTCGGTGGTCAACGGGATCCGGGCCGACAGATCGGCGAAGCCGAATCCCTTTGTTCAAACCACCTCGCCCCTCGGATCAGTGCGACCGCCGCGCCTGGCACTGAGTATTCGTCCAGAGTGCCGGGCAGGGTCGATTCAATTTTCGTGATCATGACGCGCGTTGATCGATTTTTGGACTGAGTGAACTCATGAGCGGCATTCTGGCCGAATCCCGCCGGCGTGCCTCCGAAGATGATGACAGCGAGGGGCCAGATCCTGATTTGTCGTTGGCTCTCAAGCTTTGCGAATGGCTTGCGTTTGCAATGTGTAGTCATGGTAATGGCGTCCGCTTGCGAACGATAACCTCCTTGATAGTCGACCCAATCTTTCTACAGGTTCGCCAGATTCCCCGGTTCGATCGACCTCGAAAGACGTGCACCGACGCACCATCCCGCCCTTTTCAAGTCAATGAGCGCTTTGGCCTTCCATGAGAAGGCCGGTCGCTGTCAAGTTATTTGAGGTTTGGTAAGTTCATATCTGTTTTCCTTTGCTCGGATAGCGGGTAATCTTTTGGCTTGCTGCGGCGGCGGTCAAGGCCGAGCGCAGCGAGTTCATCTTGAGCCTTGACGGCCGCCGCAGCAAGCCATAGCAAGGCACACTCCGGGCGAAGGAAAACATGGGTATTCTCCTTTCCCGACCTGTTTCTCACCACTGCCGTGCCGAGCTTAAGCTGTCGTCACCCTTCCATCCGCACTCGTTGTGAGCGACTTATGCGCTCGGTGCACATTGGGTGTTCTCGATACAGTCGGCGCTGCCATCTGTTAGGGCGCCCTCTCGTTCCATCTTTTGGTGGAGCGGGGGCAAGGCCAAGGGCGCAGTCGCCGGAACTCGACATTTGGTGTGGTGCATACAAGCCTTCTTGAACTAAGCCGCTGCCAGTCTCCGCTTGCGCGTATTATGGAGCGGTTCGTACTCCTCGCAGCTGATCCAGAGATGATGCAGCAGGACCGCCAGCTTGCGGGCCACCGCGATAATCGCTCGTTTCTTTCCGCTTTTTCCTCCACGTTCAGCCAGCTTCAGTCCCCACCGCCGCAGATCGGAGTCCTCTCCAAACGGCCCCAGGATGTGTTGTGCCCCTTGCACCAGCACCATGCGCAGATAGGAGTCTCCCTCCCTGGTGATATGCAGTTGAGGTTCGCTCTGTCCGGAGTTCCCGTCAATGATCGTTTCGGATGCCTTTTCGCCCGCCTAGGCGTCGAATTTCGCTAAGGCCTGTTGTCGTCAGTCGGAGTTGGAATGAGACTCGCCGTACAGGTACGCGTCCCATTCAGTTCCCACATCACTAGCTCGGCTCACGGAACGCGCTTGAGCTCAACATCTTTCCCGCCCAGGTGCAGAACCAACGACTGTGCGACACCATCGTTCGATAGCCTGAAGCTGCACTCATCGCTCGAATTCACCGAGTAAAAATCCAGTGGGCTTTCCGCGAGCAATTCCCGCTTGGGTTCGTCGTTCTCCTGCACGTATAAATGTCCGCTATCGAGCGTTACGGCGAGCATGGCCTCCGGCGAAAGCGCATAACGGCCGGTAAGCCTCTGCAACTGGTCCGTACTCAGGGCAACTTGCTTGTGCTCTTTCAGCTTCGGCAACGGAGGCAGCAGATTGTAAGGCGTGTAGCTCTCCCAGTCGAATGGGAATCGGGTTGGTCCAACCAACGAATCGATCAGCGGCTTGAACATTCCCTCGCCGTTTGAACTATTGGTCATGATCAGGATGCCGTCGCCATTCTGGCGAAAGCAGAGAGCAAGATGTCTCCATCCTTCGTCATGACCCTCCTTAAAGAGGGCTTTGCCGTAAGGAGAGGAATACAATCCCCAGCCGATTCCATAACGCAGACGAATGCCGTCATTGGCAGTTGTGGTCTCGGCCGCGAGCGAAGGAAACTGATGTGCCGAGTGGATGCTGATTTGGGAATCGAACATCTCCCCAGTTGTTCGTCTATCCAGAATCTTGCCGCTCATGAGCGCGCTCAGAAAGGTAGCATAGTCGCGGAGCGTGGTCTGCATTGATCCGGCTGCATTCGCGCTCCTCCGCTTTTCCGGTCCCAACGAACGGCCGTATTCGTCGTAACCATTGGCGAAATCGCTCTCGAACCCCGGCTCCCACACCATGCTTGTGCGCGTCATTTTCAGGGGGATGAAAAGCTCCTCCTGCATCAGCGCCTCGATCGGTTTGCCGGTAACCGTCTCCACAACGAGCTGCGCAAGAACGATGCCCTCTCCCGAGTACGCATATCGCGTCCCAGGCTCGAAATGAATCCTGAGCTTTCGGTCGTCCTCGAATGCGCGCCAGTTTGGAAATCCGCTGGTGTGGCTTAACAAAATGCGAAGGGTGAGTCGCTTCCAACGGTCGTCGCCCTGCAAATCGGCATATTGAGGATACGTGGGGAGCGGTTTTGGCAGATACTTGTCGATGGGCTTGTCGAGGTCGAGAATGTGGGATTGCACCAGGCGCATGACAACCGTGGCAAACGCCGCCTTGCTCAGCGAAGCAGACGTCATGACCGAATCCGCGGTAAGTGGCGACCCTGTTTCCGCGTCCCGTGCTCCATAGGTCTTGAGGTATTCGATCTTGCCGCGATGAAAAATAGCAATCCCTGCTCCGGTCACATGGGCGCTTTGCATCAATCGATTGGCGTTTTGATCAATCTGCGCGGCTGTTATCGCGCTCCCATCAGGCCGCACAACAGCAGTTTGGCCGGCGAAAGCCGAAGCCACTTCAACCGCGACGAAAAACGCTGCAAACTGCGCTACTCCGCGCATCTCGGTTCCTGTTCTCTGCTCCAAAAAAAACGGGCGAGCGACGGTCAATTCCAATCCTTTGATTTTGAACTCCGCTATGCAGACGATGATACGCAAATCGAATTGATTGGGTTCCTATCAAAGCCCTTGAATCGTCAACGAGCGGCAGAGCTGCTGGAAGAGTGCATCGCCCTGTTATCGCCAGTTGACCAACGAGCACAAAGAGTTTCCCGCAAATTTCTTCCCATAGAAGTTCGAGTGGTGTAAGATTACTTCCCATAGGACTTCGAGTGGAGGGACGGATGGGCAAAAAAGAGAACCAACCCGACAGCGAGATGCTGAAGGGCACGCTGGACATGATGATCCTGCGGACGCTGATGGGCGGAGACGCGCATGGGCACACCATCGCGAAAGTCATTGAGCGCACCTCCGAAGACGTACTCGAGGTGGAACAGGGCTCGCTGTATCCAGCTCTGCATCGGCTGGAGGATCGCGGTTGGGTGGCTTCTTCCTGGGGCCCCAGTGAAAACAATCGCAAGGCAAAGTTCTACCGCCTGACGGCCGCAGGCCGTAAACAACTGGTGCGCGAGACCAGCCGCTGGCGCCAGATGACAAGGGCCATCGGCCTCGTGATGGGCGAAGAAGGTGGTGCGCAATGAGTTGGCGAAGATTTCTTCACCGCAAGCAATCCGATGCCGAGTTGCAGGACGAGATTGAGGCCTTTCTGGCGGAGGAGACAGCCGACAACCAGGCGCGCGGAATGTCGCTCGACGAGGCCCGGCGTCAGGCGCACCTGAAGCTGGGCAACCGGCAGAAGGTGCGCGAATCGCTGTGGGCGCAGAACTCTCCCCAGCCATTCACCGCGATTGGCCGCGACCTGAAATATGCTTTGCGCACGCTGAGCCGCACGCCCGGCTTCTCGATCATCGCGATTGGAGTGATGGCTTTGTGCATAGGTGCGGCAACTTCGCTTTTTACGATTGTGCGCTCAGTCTTGCTAAAGCCACTTCCCTTCCGGGACCCTGCCCGGCTGGTGATGGTGTACGAGCACCATCGAGAGGCGAACACACCGGATTCCAACTTCATCCCGGTGGCACCCGCGGACTTTTACGACTGGCGCTCGAAGACCCACGGCTTTGAAGACATGGCCATCATGGGTTACGCCGGGTACAGTCTGACGGGCGAACGGGGCGAACTGCCCGAGTCAGTCCGCGCGGCCACAGGCTCGTGGAATCTGTTCCCGCTCCTGGGCGTGCGGCCGGCATTGGGCCGGACGTTTACCGAGTCGGACGACCGGCCCGGCAGCACCGTTGTGATGCTGACCTGGAGCGTGTTTAAGAGGAGGTTTAGCGGCGACGCGACGATTGTGGGCCGCCAGGTTCACCTCGACGGCAGGCCCTTCACGGTCGTTGGTGTGCTGCCCGCGTGGTTCACATATCCCGATGCTGGCATCCAGGTATGGGTTCCGTATCAAGCGCCCGCTACGCCGGAGTTCCTGGGGCATCACGACTGGCACCAGAGCCAGGTGGTAGCGCGGTTGCGTCCCGACGTGAGCCTGGCAAGCGCGCTGACGCAAGTCCGTGCAATCCAGTACCAGCTTCATTTCGAATACCCTCGTGATCCCGTGAACGACGATGTTATCTCGCGTTCTCTGAACGAGGATCTGGCCGGGAAGGTGAAGAAGCCGCTGAATCTAATGCTTTGCGCTGTCGGCTGCATGCTGCTGATTGGGTGTTTGAACGTCTCGAATCTGCTGGTTGCGCGGGGCGCCGCACGGCAGAAGGAGGTAGCTATTCGCAGTGCTCTGGGAGCGCAGCGCGGCACCTTGATTCGCGAACAGTTGACCGAGAGCCTGCTGATCTGCGTAGCCGGGGGCCTGGGTGGCATTCTGCTTTCGGTGTTTGCTACAAGGTTCCTTGCCCATGCGTGGAAAGATCTGCCCACCGCCCAGAGCATTCACCTTGATGGCACAGTGATCGCGTTTGCGTGCTTGCTGATGTTTACGGCAGTGCTCGTCGCCGGGTTGCTGCCCGCGTTCTCGACAACGGGAAGGACCATGCTGAAAGCCCTGCAGACTTCCGCGCGGACCGGAGGCGGAAGCGTTGCACGGACGGCACTGCGCAGGTCGCTCCTTACTGTCGAGATTGGAATCACAGTGGTCCTGCTGGTGGCGGCGGGACTGCTGCTCAAGAGCTTTCTTCGGCTGCGCTCTGCCGATGTGGGCTGCGTGACCGAGAACACGCTCACGCTGCAGTACAGCCTGCCCGAGAAGAAATACAACACGCCGGAGAAGGTGAACGCATTCAACGAAGCCTTGCTGGAGCGTATCAGAACCATGCCCGGAGTTCGTTCAGCTGCATTGGGAAACACTCTTCCCGGAGCCGGATATCCGGGTGACATGGTGTTCACGGTGAAGGAGCACGCTCCGCTGAAGACGGGCGAAGACATGCCCAGTGCGATGGTGTGCCAGGCTGATCCGGGCTATTTCAGCGCCCTTGGGATTCCGCTCGTGCAGGGCCGGTTCTTTACGAGTGACGAACGCGGCGCACGATCGTATAAGGTCGTTGTGAACCGTCAACTCGTACGGCAATACTTCACGGGTGACAACCCTATAGGCAGGCACCTGCACGTTCCGGCGCATTTCCACCCGGGAATGCCCAACCAGGTCGACTACGAAATCGTGGGCGTGGTCGGCGACACCTTATATCAGGTCGGCAAAGATCCGAGCGCAGCCATGTATTTCCCCATCTTGGAAGGAGACACCGGGGGCGCCAATTTCCAGATGCTCGCTGTTCGCACGGAAACGAGGCCGTTGCAATTTGCGGTGCCGGTCGAAAAGCAGATTGCCTCTCTCGATCCGGGGCTTCCGGTTTCCGAAGTGCGCACTATGGATCAGGTGATCGACCAGTCACTGGTCAGTGCTAGCCTGAGCGCAAGACTCGTTCTTGCCTTCGCGATTTTGTCGCTGCTTCTCGCCTCGGTGGGACTATACGGCGTGCTGTCGTACCTCGCGACGCAACGGACATCGGAACTGGGCATTCGCATGGCGCTCGGAGCGCAACGAAATAAACTTTTGCGGTTGATGTTGATCGATGGCTTGCGACCGGCGCTGTTCGGGCTTGGTCTCGGCCTGGTGGTAAGCGTCGCTGTAACTCGCATCTTCCAGTCGATGCTTTTCGCAACCACACCCCTCGATCCCGTCGTTCTCTCCGGCGTGATTGCCTCGCTGTTGGCGGTCGCAGTTCTGGCCTGCCTTGCTCCCGCATGGCGCGCTTCCCGGCTGGATCCGATACAGGCACTCCGAACCGATTAGCACCGCCTAATCGGCAATTCACTCTTTGAGCGCAATTGGTAGCGAGTCGGCTCGTGTTTACTTACTCGCGTCCCTCTGCTTTGCTCTCTGAGAGGTCTGGACAGAGGTCAGGTGGACAGAGGACGCGGGTGCGATAAGGGTTCGATAAACCGTTCCCGGGGTGTCCCAGGGCGCTTACAGTAGCCATCCGTTGCGCCTGGTTTCAATGAGTTACGCGTTTCCGCCTTGCTGTCACGGCACAGGTCTGGACAAGGTGAGGTAGACGCTCGTTCCCTGGAAACCCGATCTGAAAACGTGAATTGGCCTGAAGTCAACAGTTGAAGGCACGATCTTGATATTTCGATGGACAGAAGTGTCCACGGGCTAAAATAGTGGGCAGATGGTTAAAAACGTTGCTCTGGTTCTCGGTGGTGGTGGGTCCGCCGGACATGCATGGACGATCGGCGTCATCGCCGGACTGGCCGAAGCTGGCATCGATATGACCGAGGCCGCCAATCTGGTGATCGGCACGTCGTCCGGGGCCACCGCGGCAGCGCAGGTGCGCAGCGGCATACCGCCAGCCGAACTGTTGGCTCCGATTCTGTCAGAGCCGGTTCCACCGGTCGGACAGAACCGGCAAGGGCCGCCGCCTCCGCCGATGGCCGCAGTCTACGAGCGGATGAGGTCAATCGGGGCCGCAGCCACCTCGGCTGTCGATCTATGCCGCGCGATGGGCGCGTTCGGGTTGGAGAGCGACGCCACACTCGGACCCACGGCGGCGGAACAACGGCGCGCGATGGTCGCCGCCAGGTTGCCTCACCAGCAATGGCCGGAGAGGCCGATGATCGTGGCGGCAGTCAACGCGCATACCGGCGAGCTGGTTGCGTTCGACCGCGATTCCGGCGTTGACCTCGTGGACGCAGTGACCGCAGGCACCGCGCTGCCTGGTACGGTCCCCACACACAACATCAACGGCACGCGCTATATCAACGGTGGCGTGCGCTCCGCCGAAAACGCCGACCTTGCCTCGGGCTATGCGAACGTCGTGGTGCTCTCGCCGTTTGGCGGG
>JBAUBR010000134.1:0-38343 GCA_049676965.1 Occallatibacter sp. | reverse complement strand
GCTCCGCATCGTCGCCCGCCTCCGGGCTGGCCGCTGCGGCAGGCGTCGTAGTGGGTTCCTTGCCGGTAAGAAATTTCAGAAGCGCACTCAGCTCGTCGCCCTTGATATCGGGAAACGGCGGCATGGGCGCTTTGCCCTTGTGAATCATGTCGACGATCTGGTCGTCCGTCATCCGCTTTCCGATGTCCACCAGCGACGGAACCTGCGGCGGATTGCCCTGAAGTTTCGCACCGTGGCACATGGCGCAATGGTCAAGGTAGGATTTCGATCCCGGATCCGAGGACGATGACTCGGCAGCCTGTGGCGCAGCAACCGGCTCTGCATTGCGTCCGGCCGCACGGATCGGCGTTTGAAAATGTTGAATGAGAATGGATCCCGCCGCACAGACTGCCGCGGCCAAGACGATCCGGAGCGCTTTTTCCTTCTCCAAATTCGGTACCCCGCATAGCTATTGTTGAGAACCGGTCAATTTCTTTGACGCGACAAAACGATCGCCGTTATTGGCCGCCGGCCTGGGCCGAAGACGCGGGCCGCGGATGCGACGCCGTGCTGCCTTCGGTCATGCCCAGGGCCCAGCGAATGGCCTCGAAGTACATCTTGCGAACGTCGGGATCGTCCCACGCTTCCTCAGTATGGCCGAGCGTGGAGTAGAACACGCGGCCTTTGCCGTACATCTTGGTCCAGGCCACGGCAAAATCGTGATCGTCGCGGTGGATGCGCGGATTGTTCGCGTAGTTGAGCTTATTGGGATCGAGGCTCAGCAGCACATTCACCTTGTCGCGCGACCACGCCTTGGGCTGGTAGATCTCGTCGTACTTCACAAACTCCTTGGGAAAGTGGCGCACGATGGGGTTATCCGGCTGCTCGTTGATGATGGGCGCATTGAAAGTGAACCACGGGTGCTCATTGAACCAGCCGCCGATCATCTCGCCATATTCCGGCCACTTGTAATTGGTGTCGAGCGCCGCATGAATGCCGACAAACCCCTTGCCGTCATCGTGGATAAACGACATCATGTCGGCCTTCTGGCTGTCGTCCATGTCCAACTCGCCGGTGGTGCTGGTGAACACGATCAGGTCGAAATAATTCAGGTTCTTCGCGTTCCTGCCCAGGTCTTTCTTCGTCAGTAGCTCCGTATCGGTACGCATCGTCGTGTCCCAAAGGCCGCTCTGCTTGCCCATGTTGTAGATAGCCGCCATGGCATCGGGAACCGAATCGTGCTCGAAGCCCTTGGTCTCGCCGATCACCAGGACGTGCTTCAAATGGATCTCTTTGGCGTGCGGCGGCGGGGGCACCGTAAAGTCTTCGCTCGATTGGGCAAGCGCACGGCCATTGAGAGCGGCCGCGGAAACCGCCAGGCCGCAGGCAAGAATCAGGAACCTCCATCGAGAGCGCAAGGAATCTCCTTTTCGGTCGAACGATGTCTGATTGCCCGCCAAGCGCTTGCGCTTTGCGGGGCGAGTCTCACCGCGCGAGGGTTCGAGCGGAACCATCCGTCTGCCGCATTCGGGTGGGGAAACAGATTTGCGTGCGTCGCGCCGGCAATTTCCGGCTCGGCAAGCAGTCTATCGGGCGATACCGAAGGGACGCAAACGCGGGCAGTGGACCAGGTTGAAGGGTACGAGCTTCAACCCGCACATCGACGCGCAAATCTCCCGGAAGAGCCAAAATGCAACCATTTTGCACAATTTCGTCACATTTGTGGACAAATCAATCATTTTGGAGTTAATGTTGATTCCACGCAATGAAGTTACGCGATCGCTTCGGAGGCCCGATCTGGTCGCATCCACCCTTTACTTACCTGCCGCGCGGCAGTCAATCAGCGAGGATCCAATGAAAACGAATCTCCTCCGGCTAATCTTCGGATGCGCGCTCACTTTGCTGGTCTCAATTCCCGTTGCCCTTGGACAGACCGTCACCGGCTCGATCACCGGCGAGGTTCGAGACCCGAGCGGCGCTGTCATTCCCGAAGCCACGGTGGTTGCCCACAACCTTGACACCAATGTCCTTACCTCCACGACGACTAATTCATCTGGACTCTATCGGATCGACTTCCTGCCCATTGGCCATTATCAAGTCACAGCACAGGCCAACGGCTTCGGGAAGGAAACGGTCCCACCCTTTTCTCTTGAAGTGCTGCAAACGGCAACTTTCAACTTGACGCTCAAAATGGGAAGCACTTCCGAGACGGTGAGCGTCTCCGCGGCCTCACCGATCCTGAACACGACCGACCCGACCATTGACAGTACGTTTACCGCCAATACGATCTCCAATCTGCCTTTGAACGGCCTCGATTTTTCTGCCTTGACTTTATATGTGCCGGGAGCAGTCGACACCGCCGGAACCTCAGGCCCGACCAGCTTCGAGCGCAGCACCTACTACACCGACACGCCCAACATCAACGGCAACCGCGCCCAGGCGAACAACTACACGCTTGACGGCATCGACATGAACGAGGACTACAACAACCTGATCTCCTACAGTCCGGCGCCGGAGGCGCTGCAGGAGGTAAAGGTGGTTACGGCCGACTCGCCGACCGACTACGGCAACGTGAATGGAGCCGCGGTGGTGAGCGTGCTCAAGAGCGGAACCAACGAGTTCCACGGCTCGGCCTACGGCTACGCGCAGGACTACAGGTTCGACGCCAACTCATATGGGCATGGCCTGACAACACCGGTCACTCCCATCAGCCCGTACTCTTTTTCCCAGTTCGGGGGCACCGTCGGCGGGCCCATCCTGCACAACAAGTTGTTCTTCTTCGCCGATTACCTGGGATCGCGCTGGCATCAGGGCGGACAAGGAACCGCCAGCGTGATTCCCGACGCCATGCGTCATGGCGATTTCTCGGTCCTGCTCAATGCCGCCAATCCCATCCAGCTCTACGACCCGGAAAACAACTTTGCACCTTACAAGGGCAACCAAGGCGTCCCGATCGTGAATTCGGTGGCCAAATTTCTCTTCGCCAACCCGACTCTCTACCCCGATTGCGGCTCCGACAACCCCACCACGCCTGCCGGCGGCAAATGCCTGCCGCCCGTGGATGGAATCGCGGATAACAACTACGAAGCCCCAACGCGCAGCTACAAGGCCAACAACCAGGGCGACGCGAAGATCGAATACGATCTCAACGCCAAGGACAAGCTCACCGGTTTCTATGCCATGTCCACGGCCTACGACGGCAGCACCTCGGTGCTGGCCATCACATTTCCGGGTCTCGATTTATTTCCCACCTGGATACTGGGCAGCACGTGGGTCCACACCTTCTCGCCATCGATGGTCAACTCCGCCCGCATCGGATTTACGCGAACGAAATGGTATGAAGGGCTGCCTCAGGATCCGACCGGGCTTTTCGGAACCGCGGGCAACGCCAAGGTCGGCATCACCTTCGCCAATCAAAACTACGACGGCTTTACCAACCAGAGCATCAATGGCGGAATCAGCAGTGTTGGCACAGCCGCGTACAACGGCAACAATCTCATCGACAACACCTACAGCTACATCGATAACTTCACCTGGCAGCACGGGCTGCACTATCTCAGCATGGGCGTGCAGGGCGTCCGCTACCAGAATAATTACCCCACCGGCAATAACGATGGCTATCTGGGTTCGCTCAACTATACCGGCGCATTTACCGCCAATCCTTCCGCGGCCAACGGCGGCGGCTATGGAGCAGCCGACTTTGTGCTGGATCGCGTGCAGTCCGCCGGCGTGACTCTGGGCAGCATTAACGTGGGGCAGCGCCAGTGGCGCGTCGCCGGCTTTGCGCAGGACAACTACAAAATCAAGCCCAATCTCACGCTCATCTTCGGCCTTCGTTACGAATACGACGAGCCCTGGATCGAGCAGAACGACAAGACCGGAACCATCGATCTGGCGACAGGCCAGGTGCTCTATGCCGCGCACATTCCCGTCGGCGCTCCGGTCGGGTCCGGGATCTGCGACAACCTGGCCTGCTATCAACCGAACTTCCGCCAGATCATGCCTCATCTCGGAGCCGCATATCAGCTCAACGACCGCACCGTGATTCGCGGCGGCTACGGCGCCAACAGCTTCTTTGAGGGCAACTCCTTCAATCAGCGTCTCACCTCGATCACACCGTTCATCCAGGCAGTGAACGTGTCCGTAACTTCTCCCGCAAAGGGCGCGATTACCACGCCGCGCACGGCGGAAGAAGGCTTCACCGGCGGCACCACCCAGTATGGAGGCACATTCAACGTTTATCCGCAAAATATTCAGCCCGCCTATATTCAGGAATTCAATCTGACGGTCGAATACGCGCTTACTCACACGGCTTCGCTGCAAGTGGGTTACGTGGGAGAGACCGGCCAGCACATTGAGGACTACGGCAACGTCAACCAGTACACCATTAACGGCGATCCAACTTCCGCGCCGTTCTACAACAACAAATACATTGGCGCGACCGGCATCGACGCTTCGCTGGGAATCGGCTCCAATAGCCTGCTCATCACCGAATCGCGCGCCATGATGAACTACAACGCGCTGCAGGCAGTGCTGCGCCAGCGCCTCAACCATGGCCTCGAGTTCACGGTGAACTATGCCTACGGCAAGGCCATGACCAACAGCCTGGGTAATTATGCGTTGAACGTCAACGGCTACAGCGGCGCGTTCCAGAACTACTACAACAGCGCCGCGGACGACGGCCCGGCTGGATACGATATCCACCACGATCTGTCTGCCACCGGAGTCTATGCGCTGCCCGTTGGCCGCGGAAAAGAATTTCTTGCCAACTCCAGCCGCGTGATGGACGAAGTAATCGGCGGCTGGAAACTATCAACGGCGGTGGTGGCTTATTCCGGTTTCCCGCAGGCCATCTACGGCGGCTCGAATAACGCCAACAGTTACGGCACCGGAAGGGTGAACCAATACCGCGAATTGAAGATCGCCCATCGAAGTCATGAAAAATGGTTCGGCGACGATCCCTCGGCGACTCCCTGTACCGCCGCTGGAGTCGACAACGGCGCCTGCGCTTTCGGTGTACCGGCGGTGAATGCATTCGGCACTTCGAGCAACGGCTCCGTACGCAGCCCCGATTTCTTCAACACCGACCTGTCCGCATTCAAGGACTTCCAGATCACTGAGAAGCAGACGGTCGGATTTCGATTCGACGCCTTCAATGCGTTCAACATTGTGAGCTTCAACAATCCCGATACCGGAATCACCGACACGAATTTCGGAAATGTATCCCTCCAAGGCACTCGCTCGACCGAACGGCACTTGCAGTTTTCCGCGAAATACACCTTTTGAAGATCTGCCTGCCGCGACCGGTTCGCGGCAGGCGGCTCGTCTTTGTTTTCACTCTTCACCGGTTTTCCTGCTCGACAGTGCATAATGGGGAATCCAGCATTTAAGGTGAACGGGGCTCGACCATCATGGTCCTAGAGATTTGTGTCGATTCGGTGGAATCCGCGGTGGCCGCGCAGGCCGGCGGCGCGGAGCGCGTCGAGCTATGCAGCGATCTGCGCGAAGGCGGGATCACGCCCAGCGCCGGCCTGATTCGCGCCGTGCGCAACGCAGTTACGCTCGATGTGTTCGTAATGGTCCGGCCACGCGGCGGAGACTTCTGCTACACCATCGACGAATTCGAAGTCATGCGCGAAGACTTGAAGAATGCGCACGCGCTGGGCGCTGACGGCGTGGTGCTGGGAATTCTGTCACCCGACGGACATGTGGATGTGAAGCGCACGCGCGAGCTGGTGACCGCGGCGCGGCCCATGCAGGTCACCTTTCATCGCGCCTTCGACGTCACCGCCGATCTGGCGCGCGCGCTTGAAGCCGTGGTCGCCACTGGTGTGGACCGCATTCTCACTTCCGGAGGAGAGCGGGACGTGATGCAAGGCTCGCGGCGGATCGCAAAGCTGGTGGAGTCGGCAAATGGACGGATCGCCATTCTCGCCGGCGGCGGAATCCGTCACAATAACATTCGGGAATTCGTGCTTGCCACCGGGGTGAACGAAGTGCACACCGCGCTGCGCTCGCGAGTGAAAGGCCCCGTCGAGTTCTGGAATCACAAAGTCATGCTCGGCTCGCACGCCGATGACCTGGCGCGCTACGTGGTGCGCGAAAACGACGTGCGCAAGCTGCGCGGAACGCTGGACGCCATCGCCGCGGAGCGGAAAAGCGCGACGCTCGTTCAATGACCGCAAGCCCCGCCATCGAATCTGCATCGCAGCCCGCGAGCCGATAGCATGTCTTCAAAGACCGACAAGCGCGCCAAGGAGATTTTGCGGCTGCTGCTTCGCCAGGGCAAGACCTCGATGGAAGACCTGACCGCCGAGCTCACCGCGTCGCAGGCCAGCATCCGGCGCGACCTGGTGCGCCTCGAGGAGCAGGGGCTGGTGCATCGCACCCACGGCGGGGCCATGCTCACCGGCAAAGCCGTTTACGAGCCCTTCCGCTTCGATGCATCGTTTCATATTCGCGAAGACCGCTTCGCCCAGGAAAAACAGCGCATCGCGCAGGCCGCGGCAGCCATGGTCAAGGAGCATGAGACCATCGGGCTCTCGGCCGGCACCACTACCACGCTGGTAGCGCGGCAACTGCTGCACCGGCGCGGCATCCACATCATTACCAATGCGGTCAACATCGGCATGGAGCTGAGCTCGAGTACGGCCATCGAGACCACGCTTACCGGAGGATCGATGCGCTGGGCGGGCGCTTTCTCGCTGGTGGGGCCGGCGGCGATCGAAACGCTGAACATGTTCGTGATGGACCGCCTCTTTTTGAGCGTGACCGGAATGGACCCCGAGCGCGGAGCCACTATGATCCAGCCCGAAGAAGCGGCGGTGTTCCGCGTGATGGTGCGCCAGGCGCGCGAAGTCATCGTGGTGGCCGATTCGAGCAAAATGGGCATGGTGAGTCCATCGGTTATATGCCCGCCGCGCGACATCGACGTGCTGATCACCGACGATGGCATCGCCTCCGATACAGCCAACGCCATGAAGGCCGGCGGTATTCATGTATTGAAGGTGTGAGGGGAGCCGGTGTATTGCCTTGAATGTTCGCTTCATAGATGGTGTCATCCTGAGCGACCCATACGTCCGCCGCGGCGGACGTATGGGGAGTCGAAGGACCTGCATTTTGTACGCTCGATCGGTCGAATCGGCTCGAGGGATTTACAAGAAGCTTCTGGGGCGCGATATTAGGGCTTTGCCTGCGGATTGCCCCAGCGGTACAACTGGAATTCGCGGATGCGCGCGGCGGCTGTGCTGGAGAGAATGGTGAGCCGCACGCGAGTTGCGGTAACCGCAGCGAAACTATCAATTTTCTCGTGTCCGATGGCCTGACCACTGGCGACCGGCTGCCATTTTCCGGATTTCGCATCCCATATTTCAATCGCGTACTTTTCGACGCGCTGGCCATCGTTCAGCCATTCCGTCGTAATCGCATGATCGAACATGACCGGTTTATCGAAGTCCACTTCGATCGCCGCGTGATTTGACCCTTGCGGCGCAGACCAGAACGTATCGCGATCTCCATCGAGCGCGCCTTCGCTCTCCGCATCCGTCGGCCGGTGACTGAGTGCAAGATTGTTTTGCTCGCGCCGGCGCAGAGCCTCGCCGAACTCCTCGAGCCGCTTTACATCCGAATCGGGCAGAAGGCCGCGGTTGTCCGGCGCCACTCCCAGCATGAGCTGCGCGCCTCTGCCCACGGTGCGGTCATAGGTTTCGAGCAGCTCATCCAGACTCTTGAGCGACGCTTCATCGTTGGGATGCCAGAACCAGTGCTGTTTCCTCAGCGGCGTGTCGGCCTCCACCGGCCGCCATCGGACATAGCCGTGCCGGTCGATCACATTCCAGTTCTCGTAGGGAACGATGCCGTCTTCATTGCCCACCCATCGCGCGTCGCCGTATTCAAACAGCGCGGTGTCGGCAAAAACAACCGTGTTCGGCTGATAAGTTCGCAGCGTTTCGATGATCCGCCTGAAGTTATACACATGGCCCGCGGAACCGGCTCCATCGAGCCAGAATTCGACCAGATCGCCGTAGTTCGACGCTAACTCTTCGAGCTCGGCGTTGTAATAGTCGTCGTAAGCGGCGGAATCTTTGTATTTCGGCTCGTGCCGGTCCCACGGTGAAAGATAGACGCCGAAGCGCAGCCCGTACTTGCGCGCCGCGCGGGCCACGTCGCCGACCACGTCGCCTTTGCCGCCTTTCCACGGGCTGCTGCGCACGCTGTAGTCGGTCTGATTTGTGGGCCAAAGGCAAAACCCGTCGTGATGCTTGGCGACGAGAACCACATATTTTGCGCCCGCATCGCGAATCGCGCGCATCCATTGATCGGGATCGAACTGAGTGGGATTGAAGACCGCTGGACTCGCCGTACCGTCGCCCCACTCGCGATTGAGGAACGTGTTGGTGCTGAAGTGAATGATCACGCCGAACTCGAGATTCTGCCACGCCACCTGGTACGGCGCAGGCGTGATTTCCCCGGCGTTTTGCGCGGCGGCGAGCGGCGCAATCGAAGCAGTTCCCAGTAACAGCGCTACCATCCAGCGCTTCATAACGAGTTTGGTCTCCTCAATCGCGCGTCTGCTCCGCGATCACTGCCGGTTTGGAAGAATGGTCCAGATCTCCGGGTCCTCCGAGCCAAGCACCCAGGAGCAGAAACCCTCCACGCCACGCTGCTCCGCGAGCTGGTAGCGCTCGCGAAAAGTGCGCAGGTCGGTGAAATAGACCCACTCGCGCATCTGATCGCGATAGAAATAGAAGAACGCATTGTGGTCCGCGTCGTCCCACTGCACCTTGCCTTGATATGCAGTGGCAAGCTGCAGCGCGTCGGGCGTAGAGATATAGTTCGCCGACAGATTGGGTTTCTCATCGCCCGTGGCCTTATCCGTAATGGGAGCGCCGGTAAACCAGTGGTAGCCGTAGAGCGGAATGCCGAGCGACAGCTTCTCTTTGGGAACGAACTTGAGCGCGTAATCCAGGTTATCGAGCGTCCATTGCCAGCCCGCCACCGGGCCGGGAGTGGTCCAGCGCGTGTGCTGATCGTAGGTCATCAGGCAGATAAGATCGGCGGACTTGGCAAGCTCGGCCAGATCGTACGCGCCGCGCCAATCGGTATAGATCCACTTGGCGAATCCGCCCGCACCGGGATAGCCGGGCGCGTTGGGTACCGTGGCAATTGTGAGTTTTAGGCCTGCCTTGTGCAGCGCCTCCGCCGAACGCTTTACCAGCGCTGTCAGCCCGTCGCGATCGGTCCAGAAGAGGTTCTCAAAATCCAGTTGGAAGCCGGTGTAGCCGTGCAGTTGCGCTTCGCGGAGCATCGCCTCGTTCATCCGGTCCTGCGCTTCGGTGCTGGCGGCCAGGTCGTGAAACGTCTTCTTTCCGAACAGAGCCAGGATAGGCATCACCGGCACATGATCGCGCTGTGCGGCCTCGAGCACCGTGGGATTCGGTGCGCCGGTGACCAATCCGTCGGCATCGACGCGGTACCAGGTCGGCACGATGAGATCGATCTTGCCGGTGTGGGCGAGGAATGAACGGATCCCGTTGGGATCGTCAGTGAGATAGAACAGAGCGGCAGGCTTGGCGTACAGGCTTGCGCTCGCGCACAACAGAATTGCGAACAGGAGAGAGAGGCGTCGCAAGAGATTTCACCGGAAGTTGGGATGGAGGCTGGTCCGGACGATTCCGCCGAACCAACCGCGGTTCTGATTCTTCAATGTCCATCTTATCGGCTCGGAAGGGCCCGCGCCAATTTGTTTGCGCACTGCCACGAGAGTCAGTTGCTGCATAATCCTCGACGACGCACCGGAGAAGTGAATACGACAAGTTCAGCGCTCTCGCGGCTGCGCCGTGCCGCTGTCTTGACAGCCACGCCTCAACCTCGTAATGTTGGCGCGAGTCGATTCCATTCAATGGCGCTGCGCAGATGACGTTCTTCAATAAAACCATGGCTATGCTCACCGACAGCCATTTCCTCATTCCGCTGATCGCGTTCTGCATCGGCCTTGCGCTTCTCATCGTGCTTCATTAGCTTCCGCAATTTGCCATGGGCTGCGGCGCAGCCACAAATTTGCATGGCGCCGAAATCACCTTGGACGAAGGGACCTATCCGATGCCCGGGGCGACAAAGACAGGCACGGCATTGAGCTATGCATCGATTCACGGCCTGGGCGTGGCATGCGGGCTCGCGGCGGGAGTGTGGCTGGGCGCGGCGGAAGCTCCGACCAAGCTGGTCGATATCGGCCTGTCGCCCTTCGCCATCTCGCTCTGCATGGTCGCGGGAGTGTTCACCGGCCGATGGACCGTGCCCACGCTGCTCAAGGGAACGCGCTACGTGTTCGCGGACCTGAAGGAATACAAGCACCTCGTCGTGATGGCGATTCTGGCCGGAATGCTGTGGGCCGTGGCCAACACGCTCACCGTCTTCGCCATTCGCGATGTCGGCCTCACCATTGCCTTTCCTCTATGGAACACAAACTCCCTCGTGGGAATCTTTTGGGGATGGCTGCTTTTCGGCGAGTTGAAGGGCGCGAGCGGCAAAAACATTGCCAAAGTCGTGCTCGGAGCGCTGGCGATTGTCGCCGCGGCCATCATGCTCGGGTTCGCCACCATTCAAGGGTCGGGCGCTCATGCCGCCCACGCGCTCAACGGCATTCTGGCCGCGGCCGGCGCAAGCCTGATGTGGGGCACCATGTATATTCCCTACCGCAAGGCTTATGTCAGCGGCATGAATCCGCTTTCGTTCGTGACCATCTTTACCATCGGCGAGCTGGCGACGGTCTTCGCACTGGTGCTCGCCCTCGATGGAGGAACGCACGCCGCGGTCTTCCACTCCGCTCAAATCAAACACCTGCTCTTCTGGCTGTTTCTCGGCGGATTCGTCTGGGTGGTCGGCGACTTGTTCCAGCAGTTTGCTACAAAATATATCGGCATCGGCAGGGCGATTCCGCTTTCCAACACCAACCAGATCTGGGGCTTGGCGTGGGGCGCGCTGGTCTTTGCAGAGCTGGCGCACGCGGATAACCTGCACCGATGGCTCGTGGTGGCGGGCACCGTGGTGATGATCGTTGGAGCGCTGGCCGTGAGCACCGCGGTTGCCGGCGCGCGCGAGCAGGTCTCGATCGACAAATCTCTTGAGCGCGAGTGTTCCCGCTACCACCTCGATTATGAGCGCGTGCAGCAGCTTTATTGCGGCTCCGAACCGAATGACCACGACGAGGGGCGGCATTGGTTCGATTACGTGATTCTTGCGGCAGCCGTGGGCGTGTTTCTCTATCTCGGATTGAACGCCCGCGTGCCTGCTCTCGCCATGAATTTCACGTGGCTTTGGGGGCTTGCAGCGGTTCTCGTGCTCTCCGCGGCGGCCTGCGGCTGGGGTCTGTGGAAGGCGACGCGCTTCTCGTAATTTCCATCGAACGGTGCAAGCTTGTGCAAGTCGGAGCACCGCGGTTTTCTATAATGTCCGAATGCCTCACTCTTCTAGCGTTGACCTTGTCGGCGTCGGATTGAATGCAACGGACACGCTGATCTCGGTCTCCACCTATCCCGCCGCAGGTTCCAAGGTCGAGTACCATTCGCTTACCGTGCTGCCCGGCGGCCAGGCGGCAAGCACCGTGATTGCCTGCCAGCATTGGGGCATGCGTACGCGCTATGTAGGCAAGCTGGGCGACGACCATGCCGCCATGGTTCATCGAGAGGCTTTCGCCCGTGCAGGCGTTGAGACCGAAATCATCTACGTGCCCGGAGCAGCGAGCGCGCAATCGGTTATCTTAGTCGACGGCGCCGGCGAGAGAACCGTGCTGGGCAGGCGCGATGAGCGGCTTCTTCTCGAGCCCGGCGAACTGGAGCGCGAATGGATCTTGAGCGCAAAGGCGATCCACGTGGATGGCTACGATACCGCCGCCGCGACGCAAGCGGCCGCGTGGGCGCGCGCCGCCGGCATCCCCGTGATCGCCGATCTCGATGAAGTTTATCCCGGCGTCGAACATCTCATCGAAAACACCGACTACCTCATCGTGAGTCGCGATTTTCCCGAGCGGCTGGTGCACGAGTCAAGGCTCGAAAACGCTCTTCGTCTGATGAAGAACCGATTTGGCTGCCGGCTGACTGCGGCAACCCTGGGGCAGGACGGCGTGTTGGCCTGGGATGGCAGGCAGTTTCAGCACCGGCACGCCTATTGCGTTCCGGTAGCTGATACGACCGGAGCCGGCGACATCTTCCACGCGGGATTCATCTATGGCCTGCATCGCGGCTGGCCGCTCACAAAACAACTCGACTTTGCCTGCGCGGCCGCTGCGCTCAACTGCGAGGCCGTCGGCGCCAGAGGCAACATTCAATCAGTAAAGGCGATTGAGGAGTTGATGGCCACTGGCTCGCGCTATAACTCGGTTTCCTATTTATCTAAGGTAGTGTAAGTGCCCGCGCCGCGAAGTTATTGCTTCCCCGGTCCCCCACCGGAAGCTCCGGCTGCGGCACTCATCTTCGCGCGCAGGCGCTTCTCTGCATCGTCGCTCCAGTATTTGCAATTGAGGCGGATGAACACCGACGTGTAGGGGATAGTCAGGTTTGTCTTCAGCACCAGAATGTGAAACTCTTTTCCGGCTTCGTCGATGTCGGAGATGATCTTCTCATGCGGCCGCGATTGCACGTTGTAGTTGTGCAGAAGGTCGCCGATCTCTCTGTGGTAATTCGACGCGCCGGGCGCGTCCTCATCTGGCACGAAGGGCAGCTCGGCATCCATATAAATGTCCGGCCGCACCTGGATCGACCTCTCGATCGCGCCAAGGACATATTGGACAACTTCGAGTTGATTCGCATTCGTCTCGACGGTTTCAACGCCCGGAGAGGTCTGCAGCGGATAGGCCGAATCAACGACGAGAATCCAATTGCGGTGACCGAGCAGCGGCATGGATTCCGCAACCCGCTCCTTCCAGTTGGTTGGGGTTAAAGGCTGCGCGGAGAAGACGGAAGATACCATGAGAAAAAGACTTGCGATCAGCAAAAACTTGAACATATCGGTTGGTTCCTTTCAGAACGGCTACCAAGTCGGCTCATTGTCTCACTGCGAGCAACAACCGAAGAAGCTGGCTCACACGCCATTGGGCAGCACGGCGACTTTGCCGCATTGGCCGCCGGCCATTAACGCATATGCGTCACCGGCCTGCTCCAGAGCAAAACGATGCGTGACGATGTCTTCGGGATGAAGATTCCAGCGAACCAGCCGCTCCACCAACTCCTCCATGCGCCACGTTGAAGTTACCCAGGAGCCGTGGATCGATTTCTGGTCGTGAATCATATCGGGCGACGGATTGAAGGCGACAGTTCCACCCTCGCCGATCAACACAATCTTTCCCCACTTGCGCGTCGCTCGTATCGCCACCGCGCGCGCATCGGCATTGGCCGAGCAATCGACGGCCTTCTCCACGCCATGCCCGCCCGTCAAATGGCGCACCTCGGCAACATTGTCCGCGCCGGCCGCCAGCACGGAATCGCAGAGGCCCAACCGTGTGGCCAATTGCCGCCGCTCGCGCGAAATGTCAATACCTATGATCTTGTTGGCCCCCAGTTTGCGGCACAATGCTCCCGCCGCAAGACCCACCGGACCAAGGCCGGTGATGAGAACGGCATCGTCGCCGTTGATTCCGATCTTCTCGAGGCCCTCGTACACGGTGCCGAATCCGCAAGCCACCTGCGCGCCGTCGGCATAGGTGAGTGCGTCGGGCAATGCGATGAGATCTTTTTCTTCGGCAACCATCCACGGCGCCATGCCGCCGTCGCGCTGCCATCCATAGGCGCGGCGATATTGCGCGCTGGTGCAGGAGATCATGAATCCGCGCCGGCAATCGTTGCACACGCCGCAACCGGAGATGTGATACACAATCACGCGATCGCCGGCCTTGAACCTGCGGCACCCCGGCCCGATCTCCACGATTTCTCCGCACGGCTCGTGGCCGGCGATCACTCCCTGATAACCTTCAGGCCCTTTGCCCAGGTGCTCGTGATAAATGCAGCGAATATCGGAGCCGCAGATAGTCGAAACCATGACACGAATCAGCACTTCGCCATGACCCGGCCGCAGCACCGGTGCCGATCTAAGTTCAACCGTGCTGTTACCCGGTAAGTAAGCCGCGATCATAGATTCGGTCATCGTATATAACTCCGTGAATTGCCTTTTGGTTGATGCCTGATCGCCAGCGGATAACTTAAGGCGGCGTGATCTCTCCATTTATATCCCATAGGTCTCCCCACGATTGACCGTCTTTCCACAAGAACACCTGGCCCTTGATCAAACGGCAGTTTCGGTCGATGCGGGCGATCGCCTGGATATCTTCGTCCGTCAATGGATCTTCAACCACCGCACGCAGATTTGCCAGATAGTGGCGGGGATTGGTCGAAAATGGAATCGGAGTCTGGCCGCGTTGAACCGCCCATTTGATGCAGACGGCGGCGGGATGAATGCCCATGCGATCCGCAATCCTGCGGATTACAGGATCTTCGGCGGGCGCGGTGTCTTCGGAAGTCCGGTCGCGGTCAGGACGCCCCGGCGAGCCGATCGGCGAATAGCCGACGGGCTCGATGCAGTGCGCGCGCACAAATTCGAAAAGCTCGGGCTGCTGAAAGTGGGGATGCAGTTCCATCTCGTTAACCGCCGGCTTGATGCGCGCGTCTCTCAGCACCAGCTTCAATTTGGGGGTCGTCATGTTCGACGTTCCAATATGGCGAACCAATCCCTTGTCGACAAGTTCTTCCATCTTTCTCCAGGTGCGCATGTAGTGCTCGTGGATATAGCTCTCAGCCCCACCCCCGCGAAACGAAACATCGCAGCCGGGCGGATGGAAGTTAGGAAACGGCCAGTGCACCAGATACATATCGAGATAGTCGAGCTGAAGATCGGTCAGCGACTGCTCGCAAGAAGGGATAATATCCTGCTCGCTGTGTTTGTCATTCCATAACTTTGAGGTTATCCAGAGTTTGTCCCGTTGAAGGCCGCGGTTGGTGATTTCTTTGAGCGCAAAACCGATTTCTCTCTCGTTCCGGTAAACCGAAGCGCAGTCGAAGTGCCGGTAACCTATTGCGGCGGCGCCCTTGACGGCTTCGGCGATCTCGGTCGCCGTAACATGATCCGAACCGAAGGTGCCGAGTCCGATTGCAGGCATCGTCGCGCCGCTGTAAAGGCGCCGCCGGGGCACAAGCGCCGGATCGACTGCGTTCTCGACCGCTTGCGTTCGCTCTGTCATGCACCAATCCTCAAAAAAGCGATAGTACCGCCAACTTTCCGCAACCAAAGTTAGCGTGCGACGGGAGCAATGTCAATTCGGCCGCTCGTTCGATGCGTCGCGCAATCGACTCCGCTTGCCGAGTCTGCCAGCCGGTCACGTATATTCTTGCCATGCGATTTTCGTTGCCTGGTTGTTATGTTCTCCGTCCACACAGGTCCCTGCGGATCGCCGCCGCGGTGATATTGCTGCTCGCCGGCCGTTGTTCCCTGGGCCAGGCTATGGCCCACAGCATGGACGACATGCAGCCGGTCCCTCCGCCGGAGCAGCTTGCAGTGCCGATTCGCATGCAGGGCATCGGCAACAGCCACATCGAAGTCAAGGCCAGCCCCGAGGTGCAGGCGTGGTTCGACCAGGGGCTGAGCCTGCTGCACGATTTTTGGGACAACGAATCGGCGAAGGCGTTCGAGCAGGCGATCCGGCTGGACCCGAATTGCGCCATGTGCTGGTGGGGCCTGGCGAACGCCGAGCGGTTTCGCGAGATCGATGGGCATTACTACTCCAATCGCGCCGTCGCCGAGGCGGTGCGGCTGAAGAGCCACGCCGACGGCGCGGGAAAGCTCTACATTGAGGCGCTTGCGGCACAATATGCTTCAGATAGCGACGAGAATCCGCAGGAAGTCGCCATTTTGCGCAAGCTGGTAAAGAAATATCCCAAGGATATTGAAGCGCGCATCTTTCTTGCCGAGGCGGTGGGAGACGGCTTCGACGACGCGGGCGAGCCGAAAGCGGGGCAGAAGGAAAAAATTGCGATTCTTGAGGGCGTGCTGCGCGACGCGCCCAACGACTCGGCCGCAAACCACTACTGGATTCACGCCATCGAGCCCGGCAATCACCCCGAGCGGGCGTTGAAGAGCGCGGCATTGCTCGCCAGCCTCGCGCCCACCTCGGGACACATGGTCCACATGCCCGGCCACATCTACTATCGCGTGGGAGATTATGCCGAGGCGGAGCACTGGTTTAGGGAGTCGATGGTTGCCGACGAGCGCTACATGCGCGAGCAGCATGTGAGCCCCGACGACGATTGGAATTATGTGCACAACATGATGTATGCGATTGCCAATCTGATGGAGCAGGGCAAGCTCGAGGCCGCGAACGATTTGTCCGATCGGCTTGCCGGCGCGCGCGGCCGGCTTTCCGCTTCTCTCTATATCTGGTCGGCGCGACCAGATGGCGCGCATCAGTTATCGTCTTCCGGTGGCGCTGCGCGTCGCCGACTGGAACGCGGTGCTGACAATGCTGGACCAGGCCAACATTCCGGAAGTGGACAAGACTTCCAACCTCCGCTTTCTCGCTACCGAGCTGAGCGACTACGCGAGCGGGATGAAAGCGCTGGAGGCGAACGATGTGGCCGCTGCACAAGCCGCGTCAGACCGCATGGATGCGGGGCTGTGGCGCATGCAACGCGATCGGGCTGCAAACAAGGATGAATCGGCAACGAAGACGTCAGGCCAAAGCAACAAAGGAGAGAAGAAAGACCAGCCTCCGACGGCGCAGATCTTGCCGGATGCCATGGCCGATCCGCTGGTCAAGGCGCTCAGCATCGCATCGCAGGAGCTGCGGGCAAGCATTCTTATTGGCCAGGGCAAGCTTGACGAAGGCAAGAAACTCTACACCGCGGCGGCTCTCGATGAAAAGAAGATCGGCTATCATGAGCCCCCTTTTTACATTCGCCCGGTGGGCGAGAACGAAGCCGTAGCGCTGCTCAAGGCCAAGGACTACGCCGGCGCAAAAGCCGCATACGAGGCGGCATTGGTCGAGCGTCCCGGGTCGGGGTTTGGACTGTACGGACTGGCTCGCGTGGATGAGCTTTCCGGCGATACGGCTGGCGCGCGCCAGGCCTACGAGGCATTTCTCAAAGCGTGGCCGGCGGCCGACACCGCCCTTCCTGAAATTGCGCATGCGCACAAGGTCCTGGGCGATGGAGCCCTGGCTGCACGCTGAGTCCTTCCCCGGCCGCAATGCGTTTCGGCCGCGCATCGCCGGCGATCCCGCCAGCTGCTAGCATCGAACTTGAAGGCCGCATTTTCGCGCGCCCAAAGATCCGGCAAGGGAACAGCATGAAGCTGCGTGTTCATAAGAACTCATTGCGACTCCGGCTGGGGCCGTCGGAGATTGCGCGGCTTTTCGACGCCGGCCGCATCGAAGAGAGAATTCGTTTCGCTCCGCATGAAAACGCCGCGCTGACTTATGCGTTGGAACTCGCGTCTCCCGGTCAGGAGCTGAGCCTGCGGCACCGGCCCATGGAGATAACCGTGTTACTCGCGCGCGATGAGGCCCGCAGATGGGCGGACGGAGAGCAGGTGGGGATCAGCGGCGAGATCGACATTGGTCAAGACAAACTGGAGTTGCTGGTCGAAAAAGACTTTGCGTGCATCGATCGCGAAGGCGGCGAGGAAGAAGACACATTTCCCAATCCAAAGGCCGGCGCAACCTGTTGACTGGCTCGTGCGCGAAGCGCGGTCACCCCGCGGCCAATGCGCGAAGGCGATTCACCGCTCGCGGAATCTGCTCCGCCGGGGTGCTGCCGAAGCCGAGAATGAAACCTTGCCGGACCTTGTCGCCCATGTACGAGGGCGAGAGCGGCCATAGCCAGAGCCGTTCCTGCGCCGCGCGCACTGCAATCTCGCGATCGCGTGTCCCCTTGGGAAGCGTGATGGCCAGATGCATGCCGGCTTCGGCGCCGTGCACGTCGGCCATGCTTGCGAATTCTTCGCGCAGGTAATCCACCAGCACCGTGCGCCGCTCGCTATAGAGCTGGCGCATCCGCCGAATGTGCCGGCCGAAGTGGCCCATGCGCATGAAGTCGGTGAGCACTTCCTGGTACAAATACGGCGGAAAAATATCCATGGCGAAGCGGATGGCGACAAACCGATCGACCAGGTCGGGAGGAATGACGATATAGCCGATGCGCAGCGACGCAAAAAGCACCTTGCTGAAGGTGCCGATGTAGATCACGCGCGAGTTTGCATCCAGGCCTTGCAGAGACGCGACCGGCTGGCTCTCATAGCGGTATTCGCTGTCGTAGTCGTCTTCGATGATCCACGCGCCGGAGCTCTGCGCCCAGTTGAGAAGCTGCAGGCGGCGCGAGGCGCTCATGGTGGAGCCGAGCGGATATTGATGCGACGGCGTGACGAAGGCGGCGCGCGCTTTGCGATATCGCTTGATGCCGGCGGCCACGTCCATGCCCTCGCCGTCGACCGGAACCGGACAGAGTTGGCAGCCCGCCCCGGTGAGCACGCTTCGCTCCAGCAGATACCCGGGCTCTTCAACCCACACGCGATTGCCCGGATCGAAGAGCACGCGCGCGGTAATATCCAGCGCCTGCTGGGAGCCGGAAACGATCATGATCTGGCTGGCGTCGCACTTCACGCCGCGCGCAGTCCTGAGATAGCCGCAAATCTCTTCGCGAAATCGCTGCGAGCCTTGCGGATCGACGTGATGAATGGCGCTTGCCTGCGGACTTTGACTGTGGCGCGCAACCAGGCTCGACCAGATCTGGAAGGGAAACTGATCGAAGGCCGGCTGGTGCACTCCGAATGCGCCCCAGCCGGGATGCGATGTAACGGCGCGGAACGAAGGAACGAGAAATGCCCGCCGCGCCATCGGCCGCGGACCTGAAGGCACGCTTGCCGGCACAGTGGCCGGACGCGGCACCGACATGAGTTGCTCGGGCAACGATGCGGATACGAATGTGCCCGCGCCGGTGCGGCTCTCGAAATACCCCTCCGCCAGCAACTGCGCATACGCGTTCAGCACCGGGAATCGCGAGACATGCAGCTCCGACGCAAAGGTGCGGCTGGAGCTGACCTGCTGGCCCGGGCGCAGATCGCCGCGCAGGATCGCGCTGCGATAGCCGTCGTAGATCTGCTTATGCAGCGGGACACCGGATGCGCGATCGATGGGAATAATGGGCGAGACTCCCGCGGGTGCACTGCGCATCGGTCCATTTTAGTGGTCAGCATTAGCCGGCCGCAAGAAAGCATGTCGGCTGACCACTCGTGCGCCTTATCCTCAGGGCAGCAGGCGGTCGCTAGTATCGCGTCCCAAAAGTTCCTTGCAGATCTCTCGAATCGATTCAACCCATCGAGCGATTCAAATGCAGGTCCTTCGACTCGCTTCGCTCGCTCAGGATGACACCATTTATGAGGCGAGCTTTTGGGACACTTCACTTGCAGTTGACGCTTGCAATGCCTGCGCAGATGCGATGGCCTCACCAAGAATATGGAGACTGCCCGCATCTCTCAATTTCAAAGGCCGATACATCCGGCGGGAATCCGGCCGAGTCTCTCGGAGGATTGTTTCATTGCTCAGGTCCAGATTCCCTGCCGGAACCGGCTATTGAACGGAGTAAGAAGAGCCGGCAATTCGTCGGCCTCACTACAACTTTATGAATTGTCAGGCGGAAAGTGGTCACATGCCATAGCCAATCGAGATGGACGCCGCATAGCCACCTTGATCCGCAAACTACTCCCGCACCGATTCCCGCGGTGCCTATTTGCCTTCCGCGCTGTCGGAGTTACCGACAAAACACTCGTGAATCGCATCCATTGGCGCTTGCGGCCACTTTGCCTGCTTCAGGTCGTCTTCCGTAAGCTCGTGGAGCGTGAAATCGATGGTTCCGTCGCCGTGCACGATTCCCTGCATGAATCCGTAGATATCGGTCCGCGCGCCTTTTTCCGCGGTTTTGGGCAGGCGGTAGCGATGCGCGCCCGCCGCGCCAATGATCCAGCCCGGCACCACGCGAGAGGAATGCTGCTTCCAATAGGGCGTATTGAAGACATTGGGCGAGTAGTAGTGCGAATGGCTCGCGATGATATAGACGTGCTTACCGGCGGCTTGCGCGTCGAACAACCAGGTGTAGACCATGGCGCCCGTCAGCAGGCCCATGTCCCAGTCGTCCATGGCGTGCTCGGCGCCGGTGGAGTGCGGCAGCGCTTCGTGCATGCCGGCGACGATGGCGCGGACGCCGGAACGCGGATCGAGATCGCGATCGAGCACCGAACGCAACCATTTCAATTGGTCATCGGTGAATTCGTTGTGGCTGGCGTTGTCGAGGGTGATGAAATCCACGCCGTTCTCGGTCCAGTGGTACCAGGTCTCAACGGGCGCGGACTGTTCGCCGTCCGCCTTTCGCTGCGCTTCAATCTCCGGCCGCGCGAGAAAACCGTGGAACTTGGCAATATAGTCGTCGCGGCTTTTGTCCACGGTTTCGTGGTTTCCGCGTCCCAGAAATACAGGCATCGAGCCGAAGGACGTCATCTGGTGGGTGAGGAAATCGTCCCACGCGCGCTGCTGATACTCGGACTTCGAGAGCTTTGTGCCGGCGGGAAGCATCGCCAGCAGGTCCTGGTCGGGCTGGGACATCCACCTGAAGTCGCCGAGATGCCAGTAGAATTTGTCGCTTTCCGCTTTCACTTTCGCGGCGATCGCAGGCATCACGAAATCGCCGCAGTTGCGGCCGTCGCCGGAGACTGCAAACGACCAGGTGGCGCCGGCAGACTGTGGATGTGCTGCCGGCAAAACCAGAACTGCAGCGGCGAAGAGAACGAGCTGGAGTGGTGCGGGCGGCCTCAACATGCATCCAGCATACCGGGCCGCATTGCGGCGAAGGGCGAAAACCGTTACGCTGCCGCCTCCGCGTTGAGCGCGCGCGCCACGCGGGCGGCAAGTGCGGGAAACGCCGCCACCGGACTGGAGACAAAGTCGGCGATAAGCCTGGGCATGCGGCGAAAATCCTTGACCAGAGAGTGCCCGCGTTCTCCAGTAAGAAATGCGCCCCGGCGCATCACATAAAGGTGAAACAACGCTGAAAAGCCGGCGAAGATGCAGACGGCAAGGGTCGCCCTGGCGGGCGCGGCCGCTCCGACGGCGCGGTGCACAAGCCAATCGATTGCCTGCGCCAGCCCGGGAACGCCAACGGCAACAATCATGCTGCCGATCAGTCGAGGGCGGACGGTAAGAGCACTCTGCTGCAACCCGGCGTAGATCCCCGCGGTCAGCGTGACGTAGGCGATCTCGACCATCACGATTGCCAGGCGACCGTGATGGGCCCCGCGCGCCATCGCGGCCAGATACACGAGCGACCGGGCGCACGCGCTCAACAGCGCACACTTCCAGTTCCAGCAGGTGATCGCCCGCGCCAAAATGGGCCCGCGAGTTTTGCTGTGCATGGAACGATCTTGAGACATAACGTCAGAATCGGCGTAAAAATCCCGTTACAACTTCGTTACCAATGTTGCAGGCAGTATCAACCGAGGTTCCCTATGGGTGTTGCTGATGGACCAGGTGAACGAGAGGCTTGTTTTCCTCACCGCATAGGATGCTTGAAGCGCGAAAAAAGGATCGCGTGTTGTGTGAGATTGCGAATATCCCCCGCAGGCCGCGCGCTCGATCGTCGCAAGTCTTTGTTTCTGAATGAATGAGAAAGTGAGATGGCGCCGAATCGGGCAGACACGTCCCTAAGCGAGCGGCGCTCCCGCCAGTTTTTCGAGAATGGCCACCGGCGCCGACTCCGGCGTGACCATCGCCGCGCTATCGACCAGGAACGTTTGCTCCAGCGCGTATTGACCGGCGAGCACTGCGTGCGGAACCGTCTCAGTGTAGACCATCCAGCTCGAGCCGGGAGGAAAGTTCACGCTCTCCTTCACGCAGTCGCGCTGGAACTCCGCGTTCTCCTTCATCGCGTTGTGCAGTTCCATCATGAACTGGTCGTAGGGCGTGCGCTTCCACTGCGGAACGATGTTGGCCAGCCCCACAGCTTGCGCCAGGCGCTTGCCGGCGCCGGCCACCGGCCCGTCCGCACGAGGTATCGCGAGCCTGCCCGGAGCAAACGCGCCAACCACCCGCGCAAACGGCTCGCTCACTACCCAATCGCGCGTCCGCGTGGGATGAATGTTATGGAAGAAGCGCAGAATCCGGCGCCCTTGCGTGGGCCGCGTAGGAAATGCATCGGTGTGCAGCATGTCGTTGCGCTTGCGCAGGGCAAGATCCCTTCCCTGCTCTTCCAGCGGTCGAAAGCTCGCATAGTCGAGCAGCCAGCGCTGTTCATAGGGAGCGAGAAAATCCTTGAGAAACAGGGTTACGCTGGCCGAGTAGCGCCGCATCACCGCGCGCAGTTGCTCCACTTCGGCCGCGTTCGTCGATTTCTCATCCACTCCGCTCAACTGATCGCGCACCGGCTTGTACGCGATGTTCTTGTGCAGCGCGCTGCCGGTCTGGCGCTGGTCCAGTAGAAAGCGAAGATCGTCTGCGGGGATCGGAACTGGAGTTTCGGGGAAGTAGAGGATCTCGCCGGCCTCGAGCCGCTCGCACCACACGCGCGCCAGACCACCGCTTGGCGGTTTGCCCTCGCGGAGCGCGCTCAGAGCGATTGCGCATACAGGCATAAGCGGCTACGTGCGCAGCTTGGCGCGCACCCAAAGTGTGAGAAAGAACGGCAGCGCGATGGCCAGCACCAGCAGCCCGGCCGGCAAGCCGACATAGCGATACGTGTCCGCATAGTCGATCGAGTGGCCGCCAATCACGTTCCACGCGAGCAGTGAAAAGATGGCGATGCAGGTGGACGCGAAGAAAGTGAAGAAGGCGGACGCAAACGACAGCAGGAGGCTCGAGAAGAGCCCGAAGCCTTCGAGCGGAAATCCGAGAATGGTTTTGCCGCCTGGCCGGTGCATTGGAATGGATTGCGCCATAATCGCAGTCTCTCTACGCTAGAATACTAGTTCATGGCCAGTATGGCGCAACTCGAGCTTTGGCATGCGGAGAAGGTGGCCACGCAGGCGACCGTGAGCGAAGCACCGAACGGGCTCCGCTATGCCGCCTGGGGCGACACGCACGTCACCGACTCCGATCTGGAGCGGCTGGTGGGCGCGGTGCCGACAGCGCTGGCGCCGGCGCTCAGCCGCCGCGCCTATTACTTCGTTCCGCTGGCCATTGCCGATACCGGCGAAACCATGATCGCGCCCGGCTACACCGTCGAGCTCGGCGACCGCGCCATCTGCCATCGCAACGCGTCCTTCGGAAACACCGAGGCGGTCTTCATCTCCACGCGCCTGGTCGAGGACCGCTTCGGCCTGGCCTTCGAATTCTTCATCAACGTGGCGCACAACTTTGTCGAGACCGCCGGCGTGCCCGACAGCTTTGCCTCGCTGGTGTGGTCGCAGGCCGAGAGCGGCGTGCGCGGTGAAACCAGCCAGGACGCCTGGGAGACGCGGCGCCGCGCGCAGGACAGCCGGACAAGCCCCAAGGGAATCGACGAGCGCTCGCGCAACGGATTCTTCGAGTCGACCTTCTCCGATGCGCTGGCCATCTACATGCTCTCGCTGGCCGTCGACTTCGACTACCACGACCTGCGCGAGCGCGAGTACCCGCTGCTGGCCGCGCCCGCCCTCGCCGAGCGCCTGCGCCACGTCGCCTCGCTCTTCCCCACCAATCCCGGATACGAATTTCAGGTGCTCTACCGGCGGAAGGGCTAATCGCGCTCAGCGTGCGGCGTCGGGCGCGGCATCAATGCGTTCATTTAACCAATCGCGAAAGATCGCAAATCTCGGACACCGCCTCGCCACCTTATCTGGATTCAGCAAGAGGAGAAGCTTGCTTGCGTGCCTGATTTTCGCGTACTTCCCCTTTTGCGTGTCCTCGGTTGCACCTTCCAGTTTGACGCAGACGTCGGTCTTCGATTCTTCCTCAAGGTTGTTTCTTCGCGGAAGGCGCGCCTTCCGAAACCCCTGCCTATAGAACTGCCCGAGCGCCTCGGGATCGGCAATAATCCAGGCTTCCATGCACTGGACCATTAAATGAACGCGGTCGGGCGAAACATCGGTCAACTGCCAGCCATCCCCCTGTCCGCGTTCAGCCGTTCCTTGCTTTTGCGCGAGATGATTCCGGCGAAGAACCGCGTCTTCTTCCCGATTCTGCGACACAGGCGCAACAGGCGTTTCCGAGTCCACTAACAATGCGCAAACCGCTGCCGGATTGACTGCCTGTTCGTTCATGAAGGCTTCGTAGGTCTCTTGCCGCCCTCCGCAGCAAACGAGTCTTAGACTGCCTCTCTTATCCCGTGCCTTTTCCTTTTCGCTTCTGAAAAGAGCATCAAATCCCTGCCTCAGTTCGGCTTTCTGTCCCGAGGTGTTACCGCCGCCCTCGATGTAAACGGCGATCTCCGTCACAGATTCCCCCCGATTTCGCCCATTCGCCAGATCTCTCCCAGCCGGTACTTATCCAGCCAGAACTTCATCTTCGACGAATCCACTCTCTGGAGAACCGTGCCATTGCGGTATTCACAAACGAGCACCGAATCCGCGTGGTCTGTGAGCGCCGAAACCAGAGCATCCGAGTGCGTGGTGACAATCAATTGCGTCCTCGCGCTTGCCTCCTGGAACAGGGACGCAAGCAGCGCAATGGCGTCGGGATGCAAGCCGAGTTCGGGCTCCTCGATGCAAATCAGCGGCGGAGGCGTCGGAGAAAGAAGCTGCGCGAGAATCGCCATGAAGCGAATCGTACCGTCGGAAAGGCGCGTAGCAGGAATCGGCTGCTTCAGGCCATTTTCATGGAGGTAAAACTGAACTGTTCCACCCTCGATTCGCGTTGTGTATCGCTGGAATCGGGGGAGGAACCGCGAGAGGTAGCCGTTGAATTCAGACCACGTGCCGGAATGCTCCAATTGATTCAGAATCAGTCCGAGATTTCGAGAATCCGGCGCTAGAACATCGGCGGGCAAATCGGCGGGCTGGGGTTTTCGAACTTCTGCATCAGGCCCAATCGTCCATTCGCGAAAGCTACGGATGTCCTCGAATTTCCTTCCGAGTTCAGTGAGTTCCGGGTAGACAGAAGGATCTTTGATCTGCAGCAAGATCGACTCGTCGGGCTTAAGGATCTTGCGATCGATCTCTCGCTGTTCGCGGTGGACGACTTTTGAAAGCGCTCCGACGGCCCTCGCGTTCACTATATGAGCTCCGGCCTGAAACCGATAATAGAAATGGCCGTTCTTTGCTCGCTTACCACTCCCTTTTAGGTCTTCAAGAACTTCCTCAGTAATTTCTACCCGCTGACCAATTGAAGAAAACGACAGCCTGTAGCGAATTGCATTGCCGTCAAGATCAATATGGCCCTCGTAAAGGCTAGCCAGGCTCTGTCCCACATCGAAATGCCGAACTAGCGCCTCGATACTCCCTTGGCCTCTCGAATCATCCCCTTTCCACAGCCATTCCCGAACTCCGCCACCGTCGCGAATCGCACTTGCAAAGCCTGTCGGTGTGGCGTGGAGCAGCTCAATCGCTTCGATCAGATTGGATTTTCCTGAGCCATTGGGACCGATCAGGACGTTCAACGGCCTGAGCTCTATCGCCTCTGAATCCGGAGGAAACGACAGAATTCCTTGCAGCCGCAGGGATTTCAGGAACGGCACTCTTGCCTCCGCTTGGTTTGCCCAGAAGATACAACACTCAAGTGTACCGGGAATGGTCCTTAACTTTCCCCAGAGGAGTTCGCTCCGGTTGTCCTTCCCAGGATTCTGAATCCCATCTCCCCCGAATTCCAGTCGATCGCCGCATGCAGCAGCATGGCCGGCCACAGCGAGGCCGAGCCGAGCGCAACGCCCGCCATCACCAGGCCAACAAGCGCCGTTCGCGGCACGTGCGCCAGGCCCAGATAGATGTGGCCGAAACCGAAAATGATGGCGCTCACGAAAACCGCGGGGACGAGGCCAATCCAGACCGCCAGGTACCAGGTGAGGAATCCGCGATAGAAGATCTCCTCGCAAACGCCCGCGGTCAGGCTGACCAGCCAGAAGAGTTTGCGTTCGGCGGGCGTGTGCGGCAGCAGCGGCTCGGCGTATTTGAGCGCGGCGCGAACTTTCTCATAAGATTGCGGCCTGTTCAGGATTGCGAACCGCTGGGCAATCAGCAGTGCGGCAATCGCTGTCGCG
Source organism: Occallatibacter sp. (assembly GCA_049676965.1). Classification (GTDB taxonomy): domain Bacteria; phylum Acidobacteriota; class Terriglobia; order Terriglobales; family Acidobacteriaceae; genus Telmatobacter. Next base: position 12,175 of record JBAUBR010000134.1, on the reverse strand, counting down.
CACACGAGCCCGATCGCCGTTCGCCATGGCGAAGGGTCTGTAAGCCACAGGTTCGACCAGGGCCGCTTCTGCGTTGACCAGACCACGAGAAGGCAGATCGCCGGCAGCCATTCACCCAAAGCGAGATTGCGATAGTGGCGCAGCCGCACGCCGGGAACGCCCGCCGCGAGCTTGCGCAGGTATCGCGGCCAGTTCCATCGCCACTCGATGAGCGGAACGGCAAGCAGCAGGGCGAAGAGCACGTGGTCGAAGATCGAATGAGCCCCGTTCACCCAGCCTCCCGCCGCATGCCGCATTTTGCGCTTTGTCAAAGAAGCTATCACGGCAGCGCAACGGCACCCCTTTTCACGGCGCATTCACAGGGTATTAAAATGCCGCACATCGGTCCGGACTTCGATACAAGGAGGTAGCGGCGAGGACAATGCGACCTACGACTTCTGTCTGTTGGTGAAATCGGAACGCGCGCGGGGGTTGGCGCATCCCGAGCAACCTGATCGAACAGTAACGACGGGAGCTATTACGCCGGCGGCGCGCCGGTCTGCGCCCCCGGAGCGCCCGGCTGCTGGGGCGAAGTGCCTGGCTGCTCGGGCGGGGCAATCGGCTTGGCCGGCGGCGTGAGCACGAATCCCTTGCGCACCAGCGCAAATCCCTCGTCGGGCAACTCGGCCTGCAGGAGCCGATTTTCGGGGCCGGAGAAGAGATCGGTCTGGTTGCCGGCGATGGTGGCAATCAAGTGGTGCACCACCACCGGCTTGCCGTCCAATGTGCCCTGCTGGTCGGCGTATGTGGCTAGCTGGATGGGCGCGACGGAGCCGGCCTGCTTGGGAATGATGGCCCACAGGTCGCGATTGTTCTGCGCGGCAGCCAGCACTAGCAGCGTTTCAAGCGCGCCGGGGTCGAAGTCGGGCAGCACCACCGCACCGGGATGCGCGGCGAGCTGGGTAGTCGTGCTGCGGCCGTTGGCCGAAATATTGAGCAGGATTTGACCCGCCTGGGGCTTGCCGATAATGTTTACGGCCGAGCCGTTGACGATGCCGCTCAGCAGGACATGGACAAGGTGACTGTGCGGGCTGAGCTCCTCGGTCTTGGACAGCGAGTAGTTGAGGCCCTGCATGTCCACGCGCACCAGAGACGTCGAATCGAGGCCCGAAGGCGTAGCTTTCACGCTGTAGCTGGCCGTACCCACGATGGTGCGATTCTGAGTAATTTCAAAGCTGCCATCCTGGCCCCAGGCAGCCGCCGGTATCAAGGCAAGAACCCCCGCGAGGGGGAATAACACCAATTTTCTCAGCAACTCCCTCACCACTCCTGACTGATTAGACACGCGCGGAGGCGAAAGTGTTGCGGAAAGGCGGGAAGGCAGGGAACGAGGGAACAAGAAAGACGGGACCAATGGAACAGAGACCAACCAACCACGGACCAGGGGACGGCTTCAGGGGTCTAAGGAAATCGCCTATCGCTTCGCGCCAGCCGTCGGATTCTCATTTGCGGCAAAGCCGAACAAGTAAAGGGGCAAACTGTTCCTTGGTCCCCTTGATCCCTCGTTGCCTTGGTCTCCTGGTCTCTTTTTCCTTGTTCCCTTGGTCCCTCGTTCCCTCCGTTCACCCCTTTGCCGTCGCGAACCGCTTATTCACCTCGGCCCAGTTCACCACGTTCCACCACGCGGCCAGATACTCGGGGCGCCGGTTCTGGTACTTGAGGTAGTAAGAATGCTCCCACACGTCATTGCCAAGGATCGGGTAAAGCCCGTGGCTGAGCGGCGAATCCTGGTTGGCGGTGGTGATCACTTTGAGCTTTCCGCCGGTGAAAACCAACCAGCCCCAGCCCGAGCCGAACTGCTTGGCCGTGGTCTCGTTGAAGATCTTTTTGAAGGCCTCGAAGTCGCCGAAATCGGCGGAGATCTGCTTGGCGATGGCGCCCGTCGGGTCGCCGCCGATGCCGCTCGAGCCGGCCGGACCCATCAGGTGCCAGAAGGCGGTGTGATTCGAGTGGCCGCCGCCGTTGTTGCGCACCGTGGTGCGGATGTCCTCGGGAACGGCGTCGAGGTTGCGCAGCAGGTCGTCGACCGTCTTGGCGGCCAGGTCGGGATGGCTGGCCAGCGCGGCGTTCACGTTGTTGATGTAAGCCTGGTGGTGCTTGTCATGGTGCAGGTGCATGGTCTCTGTGTCGATAAACGGTTCCAAAGCGGGGTAGTCGTAGGGGAGCGGTGGGAGTTCGTAAGCCATTGGCAAAATCTCCTTCTTTCGGATGGACTGCGGTTGCCGTCAACAAGGTTCGGCGAAATGTGCCGGTGCGGGACGGAACGCAATCTTCACATTACACCCGCCGCCGAAGCCGTATGTTTGGATGGATGCAGGAATGAGGAGCGAGGTTCGGGAAACTTCGCCCCATCGGCGCTCCACCATGCGGGACCGGGATGGAGAGGGGCTCTGCGCATGGCGAGAAAACAAGTAACTTTCACGTCCCGGCGATCATCGTTAGAAGGTCAAGGCTTCCCCGCCGGCCGAACTTCCGATTCCAGACAGTAAGATTGCCTCTATGGCTGACCAACCGCAATACCGCTGGCTTGAGCTGCAGGGCGAGGCCTTTGGCGTGCCCGGCCTGGCCCCGCGCTGGACCTCGAGTGTGAAAGATGCGGTAGGCACCGCTTACTCGGCGTCGAGCCGCGTCTGGTTCACCTGCTCCCACGGCATTCTGAATGAGATCTACCACCCCACCATCGACCATCCCCAGGTGCGGGACATGGAGTTCCTCGTAACCGACGGAGAGACCTTCGTCCACGAAGAGAAGCGCGATCTCGAGTCGAGCTTCGAATACATCCACGACGAGGCGCTGGGGGTCCGCTATGTGAACCGCGATCCCGATGGCCGGTACACCCTCACCAAGGAGATAGTGTGCGATCCACACCACGCCGTGGTGCTCACCCATGTGAGCCTCACCGGCGACGAGGAATTGCTGCCCCGGCTCAAGATCTACGCACTGCTGGCCCCGCACCTGGACTGCGGCGGAATGGGCAACACCGCGCGTGCGGTCGACGTTGCCGGCCACAAGACGCTGCTGGCGTGGAAAAACAACTGGTCTCTGGCCATGGCCGCCAGCCCCGGATTTTCGCGCGTCAGTTGCGGCTTTGTGGGCTCCAGCGACGGCTGGCATGATCTGATGGACAACTTCCGCATGGATTGGGAGTTTGGCTCCGCGACCGACGGCAACCTGGCCCTGATGGGCGAGATCCAGATCGATGGCGTGCGCGAGTTTACGGTCGCCGTTGGCGTGGGCGAGACGCTCCACACCTCGCTGCAAAAGACCATCGTGGCGCTGGCCACTCCATTCGCCTCCCACCGCGATCGCTTCGTAGAGCAGTGGCAGCGGGCGGCGAGCCCGACCGCGTTGTCCCGCAAGTCCCGCGACGGCGGCCGGCTGATGCGCACCAGCCTTCACGTGCTGCTGGCGCACGAAGACAAGACCTATTCCGGCGCATTCGTGGCTTCGGCGTCGATCCCCTGGGGACAGGTGAAGGGCGACGACGATCTGGGCGGCTACCACCTGGTGTGGACCCGCGACATGGTGCAGACGGCGACAGCGCTGCTGGCCTCCGGCCGCGTGGACACAGCGCGGCGTGCGCTCGTCTACCTGGCCTGCACCCAGCAGCCCAACGGCGGTTTCGCGCAGAATTTCTGGATCGACGGCAGGCCGTATTGGACCGGACAGCAGCTCGATGAGGTCGCCTTCCCCATTATCCTGGCCTGGCGATTGTGGAAGGCCGACGGCCTGGGAAACATGGACATCTTTCCCTTTGTCGAGCGCGCCGCCGGCTTCCTGGTGAGCAATGCGCCCATTACCCATCAGGACCGGTGGGAGGAAAATGCCGGCTATTCGCCGTCGACGCTGGCTGCGGTCATCGCCGGCCTGATCTGCGCGGCAGAGATCGCGCGCGCGCGCCAGTCGATCGAGATGGCCGTTTTTCTTGAAGAATTCGCCGATTGGATCGAGCGTCACCTCGAAGATTGGACGGTAACCAATCAGGGCGTGCTCCACCCGGAGATCCAGCGCCACTACATGCGCATCCGCCCGCCGGAGGCAGGCGAGGCCTATGCGTGCGAGAGCTGCGGCAAAGAGCACATCCGCATTTCCAACCGGCCGCCGGGATCGCGCTACGAGTTCGAAGCCCGCGAAATTATCGACTGCGGATTCCTCGAGCTGGTGCGCTACGGCGTGCGCCGCGCCGACGATCCGCTGATCGCGGACTCGCTCAAAGTTGTGGACAAGGTGCTCAAGCGCGACCTCCCCCAGGGGCCTTCCTGGCTCCGCTACAACAATGACGGCTACGGCCAGCGCCCCGACTGCGGCCCGTTTCAAGGATGGGGCCAGGGCCGGCCCTGGCCGCTCCTGACCGGTGAGCGCGCCCATTACGAGCTCGCGGCCGGCAACGACATCTCTTCGCTCATCAAAACCTATGAGAGCTTTGCCAGTTCCGGCCAGTTGCTCCCCGAGCAGGTCTGGGACGAGCCCGACCGCGCCGGCTGCAGCATGCAGATGGGCAAACCGGCCGGCTCGGCCGTGCCGCTGGTGTGGGCCCATGCGGAATATTTGAAGCTTTTGCGGTCTGCGATGGATGGAAAGGTCTTTGACCGCATCTCTCCTGTGTACGACCGCTATTGCGAACCGCAGGGCCGATCGACGTTGCGCAACGACATCGAAATCTATAGCCGCCACCGTCCCATCCAGAAGATCGCGGCCGGTGAAACGCTGCGCATTCTGGAAGACGCGCAATTCGAGGTGCTGTGGACAGCCGACGGCTGGAAGACCAAGCAAAGGACTGAGAGCCGCAGCCTGGGCAGCGCCGGTTTCTGCGCGGATATTGTTCCGCACGCGGATGGGGACCAGGCCGAAGCGGACAGCAGTGGGCTATCATGGACTCTCCGCTGGCCGGAGCAGGACCGTTGGCTGGGTTACAACGTGGAAATAAAGATCGAATCAAAATAAAGATCGAACTGGGCCAAATCTTGATTTCTGCGGAAAGGACTTTGCGATCCCATGGCTACGACTCTTACGAACGTCTCCCTCGACCAGTTATCCATCGACACCCTGCGCCTGCTGGCTGTCGACGCCGTGGAAAAGGCCAAAAGCGGCCATCCCGGTGCGCCGCTGGGCTGCTCGCCCATCGCCTACCTGCTCTTCCATAAATGGATGAGGCACAACCCATCCCACTCCAAGTGGCCGAACCGCGATCGCTTTGTGCTCTCCAACGGCCACGCTTCGGCGTTGCTCTACTGCTCGCTGTTTCTCTCCGGTTACGACCTCACGCTCGACGACCTGAAGAGCTTCCGTCAATGGCATTCGAAGACGCCGGGCCATCCCGAGTACCGCGATACCGACGGCGTCGAAGTAACCACCGGCCCCCTAGGCCAGGGACTCGCCATGGCCGTCGGCCTGGCCATCGCCGAAAAGCACCTCGCCGCGATCTACAACCGCCCCGGCTTCGAAGTCGTCGACCACCACACCTATGTCCTGTGCGGCGACGGCGACCTGATGGAGGGCGTTTCGCACGAGGCCTGCGCGCTGGCCGGAACGCTCGGCCTGGGCAAGCTCATCGTCTTCTACGACGACAATCTTGTCTCGCTCGACGGCCCCACCTCGCTCAGTTACACCGACGACGTGCCGGAGCGCTTCAAGGCCTATCACTGGCATGTGCAGCATGTGGCCGACGGCAACGATCTCGGCGCGATTGAAGCCGCGATCGAGGCCGCCAAGGCCGAAACCGGCAGGCCCTCCTTGATCGACGTGCGCACGGTCATCGGCTACGGCAGCCCCAAGGCCGGGACCAACAAGGTTCACGGCGAGGCGCTCGGACCCGAAGACACCGCCGCGACCCACAAATTCTTCGGTTTCCCCCCCGACCAGAGCTTCGTCGTTCCCGACGACGCGCTGGCCAACTGGCGCAAGGCCGTCCCTCGCGGCAAAAAACTGGAAGCTGAATGGAACGATCTGTTCGCGAGCTACGCGAAGGCCAATCCGGACCTCGCCGCCGAGTTCGAGCGCACGCAAAAGGGCGAGCTCAAAGCCGACTGGTTGTCCGCCCTTCCCAGCTTCCCCGCCGGCAAGCCGATGGCTACGCGCAATGCCGGCAACGCGGTGATGAACGCCATCGCCGATAAGGTTCCGGAGTTGTTCGGCGGCGCCGCCGACCTGACCGCCTCGACCAAGACCATCTTCAAGTCGAGCCCCAGCTTCCACGTCGATCCCACCGGCCGCAACGTCTTCTTCGGCGTGCGCGAGTTCGGTATGTGCGCCGCGGTCAACGGAATGGCGGTTCACGGCGGCCTGGTTCCCTTCGGTTCGACCTTCTTCATCTTCTCCGATTACTGCAAACCGGCGCTGCGCCTGGCCGCGATCATGCGGGCGCATTCGCTGTTCGTATTCACGCACGACTCCATCGGCCTCGGCGAGGACGGCCCCACACACCAGCCCGTGGAGCACCTGATGGCTCTGCGCGCCGTGCCCGGCATGACTGACTTCCGCCCCGCCGACGCTAACGAAACCGCTGCCTGCTGGCGGCTGGCGCTCGAGCGCAAAGGGCCGTCCTTCTTCGCCCTCACCCGCCAGGATCTGCCCGTCATCGACCCCGCCGTTCACAATGCGTACGCGAACGTGAGCAAAGGCGCGTACGTTTTGGAAGATGCCAAAGACCCGCAGATCGTGCTCATCGGCACCGGCTCCGAGGTCTGGCCCGCGTTCGATGCAGCCAAGACGCTGGCCGGCGAGGGCATTCGCGCGAGTGTAGTAAGTTTTCCCAGTTGGAAGATCTTCGAAGAGCAATCGGCGGAGTATAAGTCGAGCGTGCTGCCGGCAGGCGTCCCTAAACTTGCCATCGAAGCCGGCGCCCCGCTGGGCTGGTGGAAATATGTGGGCCAGGATGGCGATGTAATCGGCCTTGAACGCTTTGGAGCCTCCGCACCGGGAAAGATAGTGCTGAAAGAACTGGGATTCAGCGCAGAAAACGTGGCGGCCAGGGCGAAGAAACTATTGAAGTAGCAAGCCGGCAAGCTGCGCAGACGCGCCGATTCGCTAACTTGCTAACCCGCTCACTCACTTGCTAGCCCGCTAACTCGCAAACCCGCTGACTTGCTAACTCGCTGACTTGCTAATTCGCAGCCTGCCATCGAAAGGAACAAAGCCGTGAAACTCGTCATCAGCGCCGACCATGCCGGGTTCCCTCTCAAGGAGGAAGTACGCGCCTATCTCACCAAGGCGGGGCACGAGATCGTCGACCTGGGGGCCTACAACGGCAATTCTCCCGACGATTATCCCGACTTCGCCGAGAAAGTCGGCGAAGCCATCCGCCAGGGCGTTGCCAGGCGTGGGATTCTGATCTGCGGTTCGGGCGTAGGCGTGTGCGTGGCTGCGAACAAGATTCCCGGCATCCGCGCCTGCATGTGCCACGACACGTACTCGGCGCATCAGGGCGTGGAACACGATGACATGAACGTAATCGTCCTGGGCGCCCGAATCGTCGGCGCGGCCCTGTCCTACGAGCTGGTGAACGCTTTCATCCACGCGAATTTCATCTCAACCGAAGAGCGTTTTCAACGCCGCAACAAAAAGGTGCTGGCGATCGAAGCCAAGTACCTGTGCGGCGAAGGCTCCAGAAGCGCGGCATAAAAACCTGCCGGTTCTCCATTCCGGTGGCGTGAGAGGTCCACGACCGCAAGCCGGGCAACGCAAACCTTGCTTTGGAAGCGCTCCACCGCGCAAAGGAGCGAAACGAGAGACGCCGAATGCTTCCCTTCGACGCTATCCTGTTCGATGTAGGCGGAGTCCTGCTGACCAACGGCTGGGATCATTGCGAACGCGCGGAAATCATGGCGCGGTTTCACCTCGACCTCGCCGCCTTCGAAGCCAGGCATCCGGCACCCAACGACCAATGGGAGCGGGACCTGATTACACTGGACCAGTACCTCGACGCGACCGTGTTTTATGAGCCGCGCGATTTTTCCAAAGAGGAATTTTTTGCCGCCATGTGTGCGGAGTCGAAGTTGCTCGATGATAGCGGATTGGGAATCCTTAAAGAGCTTGCCACATCAGGCAAGTATCTGGTGGGCGTCCTGAACAACGAGGCGCGCGCCACGAATGAGTACCGTTTCGACCACTTTGGGCTGCGAAACTATCTGGAAGTGGCGCTCAGTTCCTGCTATCTTGGCCTGCGCAAACCGGAGCCGGCGATTTACCGGCGGGCGTTGGACATCCTGGGCAGGCCCGCCGAGCGGATTCTGTTCATCGACGACCGCACCGAGAATGCGGCGGCCGCCGCGGCCGCGGGAATGAAAGTCATCCGATTTGAGGGAGCGGACAAATTGCGCAGCCAGCTTGGGAGTTTTGGAGTTTTTTGATTGCACGAGGAGAACGCGGAATTGTGTCAGCGCACGACCCGTAGGTCAGGGCTTTAGCCCTGACTGCCGAAGAACGACCGGGGAACGGCGGGCTTTAGCCCCTGAGAGAGCGCAAGAGAAGGTTCGATAGGAGTAACCGCTTGCGCCAGAATGAATTCGCGACGATGGGATACAGAGCAGTTAAAGACGGAGGTTAGGCAGCGATGGCGACAATTCCGATCAGGGTAAGTCAGGAAGATTTATCCCAGGTACCAAGGGGCAGCGAGCGAATTCCCGAACCGCTGATCATGACCATCTTCGGCGCGTCGGGCGACCTGACCAAACGCAAGCTTCTGCCGGCCCTCTTCCACCTGGAGCAGAACGGCCTCTTGCCCGACAAGTTTCACATCGTCGGCGTGGCGCGCCGCGCCCTGGGCGACGAGTTCGCGGCCGATATGCGCGAAGGCATAGTTGAGTTTGGCGGTGTCGACAATGGCGATCCGAAGCTGGATAACTTCGTCAAGAAGATCGGTTACTTCGCGCTGAACTTCGACGACCCCGGACATTATCAGGCCTTGAAGGCTGAGTTAGATCGCATCGCGTCCGAGGTCGGGATCGGCAATAACCGGCTCTTTTATCTCGCCACTGCTCCGGAGTTTTTCGCCGGAATCATCGAGAATCTGGGCGCGCAGGGCCTGGCGCAACCGGAGCAGGGCCGCTCCGCGGTGGTGATCGAAAAGCCGTTCGGCCACGATCTTAACTCGGCGCGCGAGCTCAACCACCAGGTCAACAGCGTCTTCAGCGAGAGCCAGGTCTTCCGCATCGACCACTATCTCGGTAAGGAGACCGTGCAGAATGTTTTGGTGTTCCGCTTCGGTAACGGAATCTTCGAGCCGATCTGGAACCGCAATTACATCGAGCACGTGCAGATCACTGTGGCCGAGACCCTGGGCGTCGAAGGCCGCGGTCCCTTCTACGAGAAGGCCGGCGCGCTGCGCGACGTGGTGCAGAACCACGTGATGGAATTGCTGAGCTTTGTCACCATGGAGCCGCCCCCGAGCTTCGAAGCGGAAAGCGTGCGCCGCGAAAAACTGAAGGTGTGGCAGGCCATTCCGCCCATTCCCATTCTGAACACGGTGCGCGGCCAGTACGGCCCCGGCGTGGTGGAGGGGCAGAAGGTGCCCGGCTACCGCGACGAAGAGCGCGTCGATCCCGAGTCCGGCACCGAAACCTATGCAGCGGTGCGCCTGGAGATCGAGAACTGGCGCTGGGCGGGCGTGCCGTTCTACCTGCGCGCCGGCAAGCGGCTTAAGAAGCGCGCCACGGAGGTCAGCATCCAGTTCAGGCAGCCGCCGCTGCTCATCTTCAACCGCATGGCGTCGAGCGGCCCCTGCTCCGATATTCAGCCCAACCTGCTCACCATCCGCATCCAGCCCGACGAGGGCATCGCCCTGCGCTTCGGCGCCAAAGTGCCCAACACACCGGGAATGGCGGTTTGCCCGGTGATCATGGATTTCGACTACGCCGCCGCCTTCGGAAGATCGACCGCCAATGGCTATGAGCGCCTGCTGCTCGACGCCATGCTCGGCGACCAGACGCTGTTTGCGCACCGCGACGGCGTGGAGACAACCTGGGCGCTGTACACGCCCATCCTGCAAGCGTGGGCGGCCAAAAAGCCGGAGGTCTTCCCCAATTACTTCGCAGGCAAATGGGGACCGGAGTGCTCCGACCGGCTGCTCGAACGCGAAGGGCACGAGTGGCGGAATGACCTGGGCAAGAAGGATTGAAACGGCGGAGTTAGCGCAGTTTGCGGAGTTAGCTGCGTTCGCCCATATGTGCACCGGAAAGACCGTCACTCGGCAAGATTGCGAGCAGGCTACTCGCGCACGATTTTGACAAATATCCCGTCCGGCAGCTCGCCTTCGAGCAGGTGAACCACGCCGCCCTTCACATAGCCTTCGAGAACCTGGCCGGTAGATTCCGATGACGTTGGCCTGCCCGCGGTCCTGTCAACGCCGCTAACTCCGCCAACTCCGCTTCCCGTCTTCCCCATCCCCTTATCCATCGCCTCATTCGCGAGCCGGTCGGCTTCTTTGTTCCCGCCACGCAGCGTGTGGCGAATCTCAAATCCGTCAAGCTGCCGCGCCAGCCGTTTTGCCTCTTCCCACAGCGGCCGCAGTCCGGGGTTGGCCACCTTGTACTGGCCCTTCATCTGCTTGACCATCAGCTCCGAGTCCGAGACGACGCGCAGGCGCTTGTGTCCGTGCTCGAGCGCCCACTGCAACACGGCCAGCAAGCCCGAATATTCGGCGTAGTTATTGGTCTGACGGCCGAGAAACTTCGACAATCGCGCTACTTCCCGCCCCTGCGCGTCTTCAATTACGGCCCCGAATGCAGCCGGTCCCGGATTACCCCGCGACCCTCCGTCGCAGTGCGCCGTGAGCCATTCGCCCGCCGGCAAGGCCGGATCTTCGAACAGTTTCTCGTTCATCGAAACTCAGTTTACGCGTTCCCTGCCCGCATCCCTCCAAAGTAATCTCCCGCCGGCCGCGCCCTGCTCCTCAACGGCTCACGATTCGGAACGGTCGCCGTCCATCGAGTGCGGACATTTCTCCATCCCCCGGAGCTGAGCCGATGGCAACGGACGCAGTAATTTACCCCTCGCGGCTGGCAAGGCAGGCAATTTTAGCCTGGCCTGCCGTTCGGGCGGTACAATCCTCTGCAGGCATGGCTGCAACGACGGCAATCGACGGAACCAACCGCGGACAGGACCGCGCGCAGTCGCGCGCGCCGGAGACGGAGCTGATCCGCGAGGCACAGGCCGGCTCGCGAACCGCGTTCGACGCCCTGGTGCGCCAGTATGAACAGCAGGTGTTGCGCCTGGCGCTGCATCTAACCGGTTCGGAGCATGACGCGGAAGACATCTACCAGGAGGCTTTTCTCAAGGCTTACCGGTATATAGGCAATTTTCGTTTTGAGTGTTCGTTTTATACCTGGATTTATCGGATCGTAACCAATCTCTGCCTTGATCAGTTGCGCCGGCGCAAGACACGCCGCGAAGACCACGCGGTGATCGTGGATCACTCGGGCGACGAGATCGACGTGCTGGCCTCGGTTTCCGACGACCGGTCGTTTTCGAATCCGGCCAAGGAACTGGACCGCAAGGTGCTGGGGCAGCGGATTCAACAGGCGCTGGGCAAGCTCACCCCGCGCGAGCGCATGGTTTTTGAATTGAAGCACTATCAGGGTCTCCGCCTGCGCACCATCGGAGAGATGTTGAACACCACGGAAGAAACCGCCAAGAATACGCTCTTCAGGGCGACAAAAAAGCTGCGCAGCCACCTGGCGGATTCGCGGTAGGCGCCGCCGGCAATGCTGCGGCGAATTGATGGACTTTAAGAGGCTGGAAGGACGTAACGATGAATTGCGAAATTGCCCATGAACGGATCGTCACAGCGGCCTATGGAGAGCTGCCCGACGAGCAGATCCATGAGCTGGAGCGGCACATGGCCGGTTGCCCGGACTGCCACACACAGCGCGAGGCCATGCTGGCGCTGAAGGTGCTGGCAGACGTCCATCCGATGCTGGAGCCGAGCCCGAACCTCATCGCCCGCTCGCGGCTGCGGCTCGAGGAGGCGCTGGACGCATTACCCGCCAAGCGCTGGTATGAAAGGCTGGGCCAGCGGGCCATGAACAACTTTGCCAGCCTGCAGCGCGCGCCGGTGGCCGCCTGCCTGCTGCTGATTGCGGGCATGGGTGCGGGCACGCTGGGTGGATACGAGTACTCGCAGGCCCGCGTGGCGCGCAAC
>JBAUBR010000133.1:0-48762 GCA_049676965.1 Occallatibacter sp. | reverse complement strand
GGAAGGAGCCGCTCGAAAGAGCTTCCTTTAGAGCGTTGTGGTGAATGCCAGCGTGGTTGTCGTGCCGCTGGCCGGAAGTGGGAGCGGGCCGCCGATCTGGATGGTGGAGCGGAGCGTTACATCGTTCCGGCCCACCTCGCCCGCGGCAAAGCCGATAAACAATCCCTCACCCGCCGAAGGATCGGTAACCAGGGTCCACTCGTAAGGGATGTTCAGGGTGCATGTAGCTGTTTTTGTCTTCCAATCGACCATGGCGGCGCTGCTCGCCGTGTCGATGCCACCATCGACGACCGGCGTCGAGAGATCGGCCTCCCCTCCAATAATGATCGCCGCGCACGGAATCTGGGTGTCCCGCCCGACTTTGGAAGCCAAATTGATTGTGATCGTAAGGCTCACCGTTCCGGTCACGCTGGAGGTGGGTGTCGCTGTCAGGGCGTGGGGCCGGATGGTGAAGCCGCTGGCGGTCAACTTGACCGTGCGGCGCGTCGAATGCGAAGCTGAGCCCGCTGGGGGCCTCGGTTTTAGCGGTGGCGGCTGCCTGCTGCCCAAGAGCAACGCCCAACTGGGCGGCGCTGAGCGCGGCGACGATTAGAATTCCGCGAAGACGCATCGTTCTACTCCAATTCATGGGATAGGGGTAGCCTGGGGCGTCTCAGGAAAAGGTGTGCTGCATTCAATCTTGTGTAGGCCCGCCGCTCCTCTTTGGGCGCGGTGGCTGTATCTTATTAGATTGCCAAGGCGGGGAAATTCCTAAAACGCTGTATTGAGCCCGATTGTTACGCGAGGATTTTTCCACAGCGAATGCTCTTCCGGCAAGAGGAATCGGGGTGATCGGCAGCCGGATCGCTGGTTCCTTTCCCGTTTTAGTTCCGAATCCCGGCCAGCAGTTTTTCGATCTCGGCCTTTTCCTCGGAAATCAAAGGGAGCAGCGGCGCACGCGGGCGGCCGCCGTAATAGCCGTTGAAGTCGCAAGCGTATTTCACACCGGCGATGCCGAGAGCCGCGCCGATGCGCTGGCTGGGGGCGGCGATCCGGCGCTGCTTTTCTTCCGCCAGCTTCAGGTCGCGGTCCTTCCACGCGAGATAGATCTCCTGGCAAGCCTGGGGAGCGCAGGCGGCGAAGCCGAGAATGGCCCCGCTGGCGCCCGCCTGGAGCGACGGCAAGACAATTCCCGCCGCTCCGGTGAGCACCTGGAAGCCGACTTCCCTGCTCCGCGTTTTGATGGGCGCGGCGGGCGGCGGAGAAGCCACGGCCACGCCTCCGGCCAGGTCGCCTGCGGAAACGAATGAGCCGCCGGGTTCCGGTTTGGGAGTAAGCATGCGGCCAGTGACTACCTCGAAGATGGGAGTGACGGTGACGGTGCGACGGAAGGAGTTGCGCGTCTGTTCGACCGTGGCGCGAATGCGGTCGAGGCTGCCGCTCGAGTCCTTGATGCCGAGGATGTTGGGGTGTTGAGCCAGCTCCGCAAGGATTTCGACAGGGATGTCGTAGGGCACGCAGCGCGGAATGTTGTAGAGGAGCACCGGCAGCGGCGAGCGGTCGGCCACGCTGCGGTAGAAGTTGAGCACCGCGGCGGGGGTCATCTGCGTGGAGTAATAGGTGGGGGTGCGAACCAGCACGACATCGTAGTGGAACTTGGCGGCGACCTCTGCCAGCTCGAGGGTGTGCTTGAGGCCTTCGCGGCCGACGCCGGCGATGAGCACCTTCTCCGGCGCGGCAGCTTCGGCGGCCACGCGCAGCACGTCGCGCGTCTCTTCGTCGTCCAGGGCCATGGTCTCGCCGGTCGAGCCTAGAATCACCATGCCGGAGAGCAGGCTCTTCGAGTAGCGGCCGATGTTGGCCTCCAGTTTGCGGAAATAGACGCGCTCGTCGGGATAGAACGGCGTGGTTGCGGCGGCGAAGATGCCTTCAAGGAGCATGAAACGATTGTAAAGCCCGATCGATTCCACGAGCTGTGGGGCGGAGCGAGCTGCTCCAAAAAGTAGAATTTGTCCGGCTTCGGCGCGCGGCGTATCCTGAGGGAGAATTTCTGTTAACCAGGGCCAACGCGGGAGCCAAACGGATGGAGTCTTCGCTGCACGGGGAAGAGGAAGCAGCCAATTCGAGACTGGGCGAGCGGACCCTCTGGTTTTTCATCCATTGCGCACTTGCCATCGGTTCCTGGGTGCTGCTGATGTGGGCCGGCTACATCGCCAATCCACCCAGTATTCCGCAGCCCGTGATTCTGATCATGTCGGTAGCCGTGCCCATGCTGGTGGGCAGCATCGTCACCGGTTTCCGGCGCGACGATATCGCTCCGATGGTCTGGCTGGTGGGATTGATCTGGATGCTCATCGTGAGCCTGTGGGTGCTGGATATGCCGACAGGACCGAATGAGTGCTTCCAGTGCGGCGCCACGGAGAAGCTGGCGCGGACATTCTTCAGCCTGCCCAAGCCCAGCGGCCTCATCGACAACGATGGCCCGTTCCTGGGCACCTGGCCCGCGGCTTCCCTGCTCGGCTACGCCGTGGGCGCGCGGCTCGCGGTAAGAAAGCGGCCGACAGAACCGACGCAATAGAGTCGGAGCGACAGCGCCACAGTCTCGCTGCATTCAAGGTTGCGGGGGTTCTGCCTGGATGCTGGTCTATGCGGCTTTGCAGGACTCGCCCGATGCGGAGCCACGGCAGCGCCCGGTTGGTCCTGCGAGTCTTGTCCGCACAAACCAGAAACACATCAGTCCCCGATCCGTATCCAGCCACGAGCATTCCAGTGACTGGTCATCGGAATCGTGTTGCTTGTGCATGATGCCTCCTCTTCTGTCTTCATCGGCAGGATGAGGCGGAACATGGCAGAAAATTAACAATCGCTGTCGGGGCAGGTTGAAAGAACCCCGCACCGGAGCTGAGCCCTTTTTGAAATTCGAGCGCTCTAATGTGCGGGCTGAAGCTCGTACCCTAAGAAGCGATCCAATCCGGAATCGCGGCGATCCGGCGGGATCTGCCGCTTCAGCCGCCGCTCAGCTCAGGACCTGACCGCGCACCGCTAGCAGCTGCGTGCAGTTGCTGCAACGCGTAGACGGTGGTCTGGTGGCGCTGCATGGAGGCGATACCTTCGACGGCGGCTTGTGCGGCGGCGATGGTGGTGATGGTGGGAACGCGCGCCAGAACCGCGGCGCGGCGGATGGCTTTCTCGTCGAAGAAGGTGTCCTGGCCGCGCGGCGTGTTGATGATGAGCTGAATGCGGTCGCCCTTGATGAGGTCGACGACGTTGGGGCGGCCTTCCTTTACCTTGAAGACGCGGCCGACGCTGAGGCCGGACTTCTCGAGCACGTTGGCCGTGCCTTCAGTGGCCACGAGATTGAAGCCGAGATGAACGTAGCGGCGCGCGAGTTCGATGGCCGCCGGCTTGTCGTGGTCGTTGACGCTGAAGAAGACCGTGCCGCCCGTGGGCAGAACCTGGCCCGCCGAAAGCTGCGCCTTGGCAAATGCTTCTCCGAAAGTTGAGGCCACGCCCATCACTTCGCCGGTGGATTTCATCTCCGGCCCCAGCACCGTATCTACGCCGGCGAATTTGTTCCAGGGAAAGACCGGCGACTTGACGTAGTAATGAGAGCCCACTTCGAGATCTTTGCCGCCGGCAACTTGCGCGGGGAGCAGTTCGCGCAGTTTGCGGCCGGTCATGAGACGCGCGGCGACTTTGGCCAGCGGAATGCCGGTGGCTTTTGAAACGTAAGGCACCGTGCGCGAGGCGCGCGGGTTCACTTCGATGACATAGAC
This sequence comes from Occallatibacter sp., assembly GCA_049676965.1. Lineage (GTDB taxonomy): Bacteria > Acidobacteriota > Terriglobia > Terriglobales > Acidobacteriaceae > Telmatobacter. Next base: position 45,007 of record JBAUBR010000133.1, on the reverse strand, counting down.
ACAGTCGTTGCCATCGGCGTCGCGCTGAATCGCGAACTGCAGATTGACGAGGCCGACAACTTTGAGCGCCATGGCCAGCTTGCGCGTGTAGGCGCGCAGTGTGTCGAGCGTCTCTTCGCGGATGCCCACGGCGGGCAGCACGCACGAGCTGTCGCCGGAGTGAATGCCCGCCTCTTCAATGTGCTGCATGATGCCGGCGATGACCACGTCTTCGGAATCGCAGAGCGCGTCGACGTCGACCTCGACGGCGTTCTCGAGGAAATGATCGACGAGCACCGGCCGCTCCTGCGAGTATTCGACGGCCTGGCGCATGTAGTGTGCGACGGCTTCGGCATCGTAAGCAATCACCATCGCCCGGCCGCCGAGCACATAGCTGGGCCGCACCAGCACCGGGTACCCAATGCGCTCGCCGACGGCCGTCGCCTCCTCGACGCTGGTCGCCGTGCCGCCGGCGGGTTGCGGAATGTCGAGCTCTTCGAGGAGCTTGCCGAAGCGCTTGCGGTCTTCGGCGAGGTCGATCGATTCGGGCGACGTGCCAACGATGGGCACGCCGGCGGCGCGCAGGCGCTGCGCGAGATTGAGCGGCGTCTGCCCGCCGAACTGGACAATCATTCCGATCTCTGCGCCCGATTGCGCCTCGTGATTGTAGATGGCGAGCACGTCTTCGAGAACGAGCGGCTCGAAATAAAGGCGATCGCTGGTGTCGTAGTCGGTGGAGACGGTCTCGGGGTTGCAGTTGACCATGATGGTCTCGTAGCCATCGTCCTTGAGCGCGAAGGCCGCGTGACAGCAGCAGTAATCGAACTCGATTCCCTGCCCGATTCGGTTCGGCCCGGAACCGAGAATGATGATCTTGGGCTTGTCGGTCGGCGGGGCTTCGTCCTCTTCGTCGTAGGTCGAGTAGAGGTAGGGCGTCATCGATTCGAACTCGGCGGCGCAGGTGTCGACGAGCTTGAAGACTGGCGTGATGCCGTGCGCTTCGCGCAGTTCCCTCACCTGCTGCACGCCGGCGTGGCCGTCGAGTTTCCACTCCGTGGCGATGCGCTCGTCGCTGAGGCCGTAGCGCTTGAGTTTGCGTAGTTGCTCGGGCGCGATGGCTTCGGGAGTGGTCTGACCAATCGCGGTCTGCGCAAGAGTTACTTCGCGAATCTGATGCAGGAACCACGGGTCCATGCCGGTGAGGCGCGCCACTTCGCGCACGCTCATGCCGCGCTCGAAGGCGAAGCGAATGTAGCCGAGGCGCTCGGGGCGCGGGGTGACGAGCATCTGCGTGAGGCGCCGTGGCTCGAGGATTTCCGTGCCTGTTTTCTTGCCGGTTTCGAGCGCGCGCCACGCCTTCATCAGCGCTTCCTTGAAGGTGCGGCCCATGGCCATCACTTCGCCGACGGACTTCATCTGCGGGCCCAGCGTGTCGTCGGCGCCGGGAAATTTCTCGAACTGCCACTTGGGGATTTTGACGACGACATAATCGATGGTGGGCTCAAAGCATGCCGGCGTTTTGCGCGTGATGTCGTTGGGGATTTCGTCGAGCGTATAGCCTACGGCGAGTTTGGCGGCGATCTTGGCGATGGGAAATCCAGTTGCTTTCGATGCCAGCGCGGAAGAGCGCGAGACGCGTGGGTTCATCTCGATGACAGTCATGCGGCCGTCGATGGGGTTCACGGCAAACTGCACGTTGGAGCCGCCGGTCTCGACGCCGATCTCGCGCATCACGGCGATGGCCGCGTCGCGCATCTTCTGGTATTCGCGGTCGGTGAGCGTTTGCGCCGGCGCAACCGTAATTGAGTCGCCGGTGTGCACGCCCATGGGGTCGAAGTTTTCGATCGAACAAATAATGATGACATTGTCGGCGAGGTCGCGCATCACCTCGAGCTCGAACTCCTTCCAGCCGAGCACGCTCTCTTCAATGAGGCACTCGTGTACAGGCGAGAGGTCGAGCCCGCGGGCGAGAATCTCCATCAACTCCTCGCGGTTGTAGGCAATGCCGCCGCCGGAGCCGCCGAGGGTGAAGCTGGGGCGGATGAGCACGGGAAAACCGAGCTTGCCGGCGAAGTCGAGGCCGTCGCGCAGGTTGTTGACGAGCGCGGATTTTGAAACTTCGAGGCCGATGCGCAACATGGCATCTTTGAAGAGCAGCCGGTCTTCGGCCTTCTTGATGGCTTCGAGCTTTGCGCCGATGAGCTCGACGTTGTAACGATCAAGAATGCCGGCGTCGGCGAGATCGACGGCGAGATTGAGCGCGGTTTGGCCGCCGACGGTAGGCAGCAATGCGAACTTGCCTGAGCCGGCCTGGGCGCTGAGCATCTCCGCTTCAATGCGGATGATCTCTTCCACGTACGCGCGCGTGAGCGGCTCGATGTAGGTGCGGTCGGCGAGCTCGGGATCGGTCATGATGGTGGCCGGGTTTGAATTGACCAGCACCACCTCGTAGCCCTCCTGCCTGAGGGCTTTGCAGGCCTGCGTGCCCGAGTAGTCGAACTCGGCCGACTGGCCGATCACAATCGGGCCGGAGCCGATCACAAGGATTTTCTGGATGTCATTTCTGCGCGGCATCTTTTCTTCTGTTTCCTAGTATTGGTGTTCCTTGTTCCGCTGTATGGCCTTGTCGAATTTGTCACGGCTGGTGAAAACGGATGAACAATCGTCGGAACAGGCGCCGGGGCCGGCGATCACATAGAGCGTCTCGCTGTACAGGTACGTCAGAGCTTCGAGTCCAACAATAACTTCCCGATCGAGGGGCGAGTAGCCCTTGATGTTCGCGCGGAGTGAGAAGCGTCCCGAGACATGTTTGAAGGCGAAGTGGCCGGTGCGGTCGGTCCTGGTTGTGAACATGATCTTATCGTTTTGCTGGAGGGTCACTTCGGCGCCTGAAATGGGATCGCCCTTCGCGTTCACATAGACGCCGTGAAGATGCGCGATATGGAATGGGCCGGGAGGGTCGAGTTGCGCGTGGGCCGTGACACAAGACAACGTCATCGCGACGGCAACCAGGAGCCTCAGCATGTCATTTCTGCGTTGCATGGTTCAGTCTTTTAACATCCATTTCGTTTTGAGCTTTGTCCATGTTTTGAAAGGGCACGGCTTCAGCCGTGCCGCAAACGATGTCAACAGAGTTTGGGGGCTTCAGCCCCTGAGGGATGGGGTCAAGCTTCCAACCGGAAAACGCCGATGAATAGGGATATTGGTCGGGTCCGCTGGAAAGATGCTTCTTCACGGGATTCTGGTGGATGTAATGGACGTGGCGGTCATAATCTTCTATGTCGCGAATCCTGTGATCCGAAAACCCGCGTTGCCAGATTTCGGCGTTTGAGCCCAGCTCTTTCTTCGCTCGATACGAGAAGCCGCCCTTGATCAACTGCATCGCACGCTCCAGCGCCGCGTGCGGCGTGATCAGCAGATGAAAATGGTCCGGCATCAGAACGAACTCGTGGAGAAGGTAAGCCTTGTTGCGGTGGGACAGGAGCACTTTGAAGAACAGCCTTGCCCACGGCTCCGCACGAAAGAGCGCGCGTCCTTCCCACGTCTTCGATGTGACGAAGTAGCTCTGCGAGTTACTCGTTGCGTGTTCGCGGGCCGGCTTCAAATACATCCCTCAGCGGCTAAAGCCGCAGCTTCTATTGACTCCTCATTGGCACGGCTGAAGCCGTGCCCTTTCAAAGCTTGCCCCGAAAAATAGCGGAGCCAACGGCTCCGCTGTCGATGGATTCCGGACCCCCCACTCAAAATGCGCTTCATCCCTTCCACTCCTCCATCATCTTTCTGAAGTCATGGAACAGGTAATGCGAGTCGTGCGGGCCGGGGGCGGCTTCGGGGTGATACTGGACGCTGAAGAGCGGCAGCGTTTTGTGGCGCAGGCCTTCCAGCGTCTGGTCATTGAGGTCGACATGCGTCAGTTCGACTTCGTTGGCGTTGATGGAGTCGGGATCGACGGCGAAGTTGTGGTTGTGGGCGGTGATCTCCACTTTGCCGTTGGTGTTGTTGCGCACCGGATGGTTGCCGCCGTGATGGCCGAACTTGAGTTTGTAGGTGCGGCCGCCGAGGGCGAGGCCGCAGAGCTGGTGGCCCAGGCAGATTCCGAAGACAGGCACGCGGCCCATCATTTCGCGGATAGCTCGCACCGCGTAATCCACGGGCTCGGGATCGCCGGGGCCGTTGGAGAGAAAGACGCCGTCGGGTTTGAGCGCAAGGACGTCTTCGGCAGTCGTCTCGGCGGGGACGACCGTTACGCGGCAGCCCTCGCGGGTGAGCATTCTTAGAATGTTCTGCTTGATGCCGAAGTCGTAGGCGATGACATGGAGGTTTGAGGGATCCCACCCTAGACGCGATGATGCTGCGTCAAGGATGGGGCACGGGGCTCTCCCAGTGGGCAAGAGCGGATCTCCTGATTGGTTGCGGCTGTCGGTTGCATCGAATTCGTACGCTGTCTTGGTCGAGACCACGCGCGCCAGATCAGTGCCGTCCATCTTGCGGATTTCTCTGGCTCTTTGGATTAGCTCTTCTGGATCGGATACCTTCGTCGAAATCACACCGCGCATCACGCCGTTTGTGCGCAGATGGCGGACGAGGGCGCGCGTGTCGATCTCGGCGAGCACGGGGACCGCATAGCGCTCCATGTACTCGTCGGTGACCTGCTCGGAGCGCCAATTGGAACTGACGGCGGAGAACTCGCGGACGATCAGGCCTTCGATATACGGGCGCGCCGACTCGTTGTCTGCCTGGTTGGTGCCGTAGTTGCCGATCTGGGGATTGGTGAGAACGACGATCTGCCCGGCGTAGGAGGGGTCGGTGGCGATCTCCTGGTAACCGGTGAGTGAAGTATTGAAAACAACTTCGCCCTGGCATTCGCCGGGGTGGCCATAGCCTTGGCCGCGAAAGATGCGCCCGTCTTCGAGCGCAAGAATTGCCTGCATTGCCGCTCCGAGGAGTGGATTCAATAGATTTTCGTCAATTGGGCTATCCTCTGTAAAATCAACATCTCGATCAGCCATGATCGAGTCTTGCTGAAATTTTGCAGAAGATATGAACGCTCCAATGGCCGAAAATCCCTGGGTGCCTTAACAACTATAGCAGTGTTCACGCGGCACTCTTCCGAGTGTTCCAAACGCGACGATCCTCAATGGCGGCGCTGCAAATGTCGCAAGTCGCTTTACATCCGCGAAGGCGGAAAGACGCGCTGCCTCTCCGCGAAAACGCGTTCCTGAGAGCAGGCTGAACGGGGGGCACAAGCGGAACGAGAGAAGCGAGACCCCGTTCGGACCGAACTGAAGCGATTTGCTGACTCGGAGGCGGCCAAAAAGGCGGCTGAGGAGCCGAAGAAGGCCGCCGAGTAACTCGCTGACCGGAGCCGATCGAAACCGGCCCCAAGCCTGAACTGCGCGCGACTGCGCGAGCGTGAACGATGCACTCCTTAGCCTGGATAGGGCCCATTCGGCTTCACAATGCGGATGCGATGATCGGAGAACTTGTAGTGGGCGCCGGGCAATTCGATCTTGGGCATGTGGCATGAGACGCAGTTGTTTTTCGACACCGGGCAGGCTTTGGCTTCGACCTTTCCGCCGCCATGGCAGGCCTGGCACTTTGCGTCATAGTCTGCCGGCTGTGCGCTGACTTCTGTGTGCGGGTCGTGGCAGGCCAGGCAACCGATGCGCGCGTCGTCGGGGTCGTAGCATTTGCTGCCCCAAAGCCGGTAAGGCTGGAAGCGAATGTTGTTGATGCTGGCGTCTTGCTGCAACAGGACCTCTACCCAGGTGCGGTGGCAGCGGCCGCAAAAGTTGGACGTCTGTTCAGCGCTGAGATCGCGCAGATCGGTTAATCCGGCGGGTACGGCGGGCTTGCCGCTCCCCCGGGCCATGGCTGCGACATGCATCTCGGTGGCATTGTGACAATGACTGCACTGGACTCCCGGGGTCATCTTGTCCAACGAAAGCTGTTTCCCCGAGGCCGCATCGGTTGCGTGACAACCAAAACAGCGCAGCTTCTCGTCCTGGCTTATCAATCGGCCGGCGGCTTCATTGAGGTCGGCCGGGTGAGTGGTTTGTCCACCGAGCGTTGGTCCGAGACTGTTGAGCTCCCGAAACCAACTCATGCGGCTCTCGTAAAACTTGCCGTCTTTCTCGAGGATGTAGGTCTGACCCAGGGCGGAACTGGCGCCCGCGGCCCAGCGGATGGGCATCGTGATCGTGTCCGTGCCGTCGGTTACAGAGTAGAGACTTTGATCGCCCTTGCGTTCGATGCGATAGGAGTATTTGCCATAGGTCGCTGTAAGGAGCGGGTGGTCGATGAGAATGCGGGCTTGCTCGACGGTTTCGAGCGCGTGCGCCATATCCGTGGCGGGCTGCGTACGCCCCTCTGCGTGACACTTGGCGCAAACGGTAGAGTTCTCCTGGCCGGTTTGCGCCCAAACGAACGCTGGAGCAACAAACAGCAGCAGCAGTTTTGATACGACACGGTCCGGCAGAGTCATAGCGCCCCGATCCTTATTTCTATATTGACGCAACACAGAAGTCTACCCTCTCCAATGTGCCGATTCAGTGTTACAAGTTAGAAACGCAGACGCACGTGAGGTACTCGAGCTAACTATGTCAGGTTCACGATGATGATCACTGCGGATCAGGTTCTGGTCGCGGAGATCCCATGATCAGAGCCTGGTCGCGCTCAAGAGAGCTTCGCCGGATATACTGAGAGCGCGCCAAAGCCGCCTGCGCGCGTTCGGCTTCGCCGAGCTTTCGATACGCTTGGTACAACTGATAGTAGATGTTACCGAGATGATCCAGCGGCGCTGCCTTCTCGAGACTGGGAACCGCATCGGCAAATTTGCCCATGCGCACGTACGCCGTCCCTAACAAGCCGCTGGCTTCAGTCAAATTGGGTTGAAGTCGCAGTGCGCGCTCGAGAACCGGAACCGCCTTTTCGTTCTCGTTGTCAAGGATGTACAGGCGTCCCAGCAAATAGAGCGTCTTAGTGCGCGAGGGATCGAGCGACTCGGCCTTCTCCAACTCACTTTGCGCGTCTTCGTCAGCGCGATTATCGAGGTAGAACTCTCCAAGCGCTTCGTGAAGTTCTGCTGCATCCGGGCGCAAATGAAGCGCTGCTTCATATTCTTTGATCGCGTTGTCGTGATCCTGGCGAAGCGCGAAGCCTTCTGCGCGCAGCTGGTGAGTTCGCCAGGAGTCGGGGGACGATTCCTCGAGTTGCGAGTAGGATTCCGCCCCCAAGGACTGATAGGTTCGCTCCAACCAATAGTCAGCCTCGGAATTTGCATTTTTTGGACCATGCACTCGTGCTAGCGCGTCAGCTGCGCGTTCGTATTGCTGCAATGTGTAGTAGGTTTTCCCAAGAAGTAGGTAGCTTGAATAAGTCGGCGGCTTTGCTGCTTGCAGAGAGGCTATGCAGCGGGAATAGAGATGGAGTTTGCACGAATCCGGATCGGGATGTGCCTGCGAAGCAGCGCGAGACGTCGATTGCCATTTCGACAGGTCGTCTTGAAAAGACTGCAATTCACGCTGCGAAAGAGCGCCTTCATTCATAGAGGCATAAAGGGCGGACAACAGAATGTGTTTTGGCGGCCCTTCCGGCTGATCCAGCAGGCGCGATATGCAAGCGTCTGCAGCCTCCTTTGGGAGTTCGATCGAGAGCAAATCCGGATGAGACTTCAAGAATTCGGGAGAAGTTTGCCAGACCGCCGCCACCGAGGCAAGAGCCTCCGACGCTTGCCCCTTGGCCAGTTGAATATTGCTCAGGCCAAGCCAGGCCCGTTCATTGCGCGAATCAAGCTGGAGTTCCTGATGAAATTCCGCTTCCGCGTCTTCTGGTTTTCCGGTCTGCATATAAGCTTCGCCGAGCAGTGTATGCAATCCGGATTGCCGCGGTTCTATGGCGAGGGCCTTGTTATATTCCCGTGCGGCGTCTTCCCAGCGGCCGCGTTCAAAGAGCACATCGCCAAGGAATCGGTGGCCCCATGGGGACTCGGGATACAGACGGGCCCCCAGGTATGCCAGGCGCGCCGCCAAATCCAGGTATTGATGTCCAATTTTGAACTGGGCCTCGGCCTTGTCGGAGTTGAGGTCGGCGACCTTGCGGTACTGCTCGGCTGCGCCCTGAAAGTTCTCCTGAGTCAAGTGATACAGGGCCATGGCATCGTGCGCATCAGCGCTTGAGGGATCGAGTTCCAGCGCGTGCTGAAGGTAGGAAACGGCTTTTTCCGGAGAGCCGAGTTTAAGGTAATCCATGCCCACAATGATGTTGAGGCCGACAAGATTTGGCCGTTCGTGGAGAGCATGGGACAGCCAACGGGCTGCCGCGTCATAGTCGAGGAGGCTTTGGTAAGCGAGGCCCAGGTTCACCTGCGCCTCGATCAGGCCTGGGTCCAGGGCGAGAACTTTCTTAAATTCTTCGGTGGCGCGGAGAAAGTCGCCCTGTCTGAGAGCCGTCTGGCCCGCGCGAAAAGTTATTTCGATATTCTGCTCTGACGATTGGCCAACCGCCGATCGCGGCACTATCAGGGAAAGCATAAGCAGAGCGAGTGCGACGGCATTGAAGTGAGAACTTCCCAGGCGATCGAGCCTAAGTGCAACATGACTCGGAAGGAATCTAAAAGGGAAGGAAGTCAGTCGAGGGTCCGTCGAAATTATCATTGAACGGTTGGAAGACCATTGTCAGATGAGCAACCAGAATTGTAACAATGGGTTCAAAGAATGACGAACGAAAAGTTGTGTCCGGACGGTTCTCAGCCCGTCCGGACATCAACGTAATGAAATCAGAAGGTTACTCGGCCCGCAAATTGAATGACACGCGGTAGATTGTATTGGCCGCTCACCTGGCCGATAGTGCCGCCCCAGCCGGCTGGTGGATCAAACTGCGTTCGGTTGAAGAAGTTGAAGAACTCGCCCCGGAACTCGAAGCCGAATCGACCATCCGGCCCAAACTTTGTATTCTTGAAGGCAGCGAAATCAAAGTTCTTTTCTCCATCGGAACGAATGTTCGGCTCATCTCGCGAATCGGTCCCATAACCAAAGTAGGTCGGAGCACCGGCAGTGAATACGGAGGTGTCGTACCACTGAGCTATCTTTTCCGTTCTGGAACCGGAAGTGAGGTGCGACAAGGCAGTTCTTGTCGGCCGGGCGCAGCCTGGGTCCTGGAGGCCGGAGTTGCTGAGCGCGCCCGGGCAGCCGCCGACAACAATCGGATAGCCGCCCTGGAACGTGATGATGGTATTTGCGCCCCATCCGCCGATTATCTTGTCGACAGGCGTGCTTACGTTACTGGCTAGCGCTCTGCCCTGCCCAACGGGCAAATCCAAAATACTGCCGATCACCAGCCGCTGCGGGACGTCGAAGCCATCCAGGCTGCGCTCGCCGCGGAGATTATAGGCGTTGGCATCTCCCCAACTTGGAGACGCGGCCTCAAGCCAGTTGATTTCCGAGTTGGTGTTGTCAATGAACTTGGCGATCGTGTAGCTGGCCAGCACCTGGGCCCCGGCCGAAAACCGCTTCTGCACCTTCAGCTGCATCGAGTGATAAATCGAATCGCGGTCATCCGGCTCCTCAAGGGAGAAACCGTCGAACTGCGGGTAGGGCACCAACAACTGGTCCGCCTTTACCGTTGCATTCGTTCCCATGCCGCCAGACTGCACCGGGCCCTTACACCCGGTACAATCGCCGGCAAACGGATTGGGGACTATAGCCGTCAGTTTCGCCACGTCTGACGCACTTTGGGGCAGGTATTGCGGTTGCAACTGATCGAGATCCTGGGAGTGCTCGGGCAAATGCGTACCCTTGGATCCGGCGTAGGCGATGTCCACCAGGAAATCCCCGTGGAATTGGCGCTGAATGTCCAGATTCCATTGCTGAACATAGGGAGCTGGGAAGTTGGACGCGGCTGCTCCATTTCCATTCCCTTGGACATCGATCAACGCCTGGTTTCGGCCGAACGGCGGAGTGATTCCGCCCACGGAAGCCGGAAACGGGTTGGAGATAGGGAACCGCGGCGTAACTCCGTCGGACAAGTAAGTCAGCCAGGGGGTGGTGAAAGAGTTGATAAACAAATTGTGCGGCGCGTCATCCCAGCGTACGTCCACGGGCAGGAAGAAAATCCCGTAGCCGGTCCGGATCACAGTGTTCTGATCTAATTGGTACGAAATCCCAACTCGCGGACTCACGTGATTCCACGAAGGAAACGCCGTGCGGCTTGAATGACGGCTTGAAGCCACCAGGTCATAACCGCCCTTTAGGTTGGGAAACGCGGCGCCCACTGCACTACTCAGCTTCAGCAGGGGGCTGGCCTCTTCGGTATTCAGAGCCACAATGCGGTTAAAGCGCTCGGTCCAATCTCCCTGCAGGTCGACGCGGGCGCCAAGGTTGAGCGTGATCTTTTTGGTGAGGTTCCAGGTGTCGCCGCCATAAAACGCCCAGTAAAGATTCTGATCTGCCGTCTTGGCCGGCTCAGTGACGCTGCCGCTATCCCCGTAGCCGAGAAGGAACGAGGCAACGCCGCTGCCGCCTGCCGATGCATTCGAACCGATGTTGCCGAGGGCGACGTTGTTGGGGTTGGCCGCGGTTGTTTTGGCGTTGAATTGGTACAGCCCGGCCGGATCGTTGCTCTGGTAATAGTTGTTCCGGAGAATCCGGGATTCGAATCCGACCTTGAGCGTGTGCTTGCCGAGAATCTCAGAGAACGCCGGTTCGAAGCTGTAGGTGTCGTCAAATGCGCCGATGCCGCTGCCCGTCCCCTGTGCGCACCAGCCGCCGCCCCAGCGGTCGTCGCCTGATGCGTCGGATAGACACATCGTCGGGATGTGGGTGTAGGTCATTTCAGAAGCCAGCGTTGCCCAGTTGGCGCCAAACGGCGTCAAGCTGATGCCTTCGCTGAGAGGCGTGCGCACGTAGACGTAACGCGTGTAGCCAATATGCAGATCCAGGATCGACTTGGATGAAAGCTGCAGAGTGTCTCCGAGGGAAACCTGATTAGCCGTGGTGTTTTCCGTGCAGCGATCGGTACAGATTTGGCCGAATGGCGCATCGGGAAGCGAGAGGATGTTCGAATGCGTGTACCGCCCGAAGATCCTCTGCTTTTGACCAAGCGAATAGTCCATGCGCCCGTTGTACTGACTCACGTTGCCGCCAGAGCTGAAACTGTCCGCGAAGTTGCCGTTGGCATTTGGGGTAATGTTCGGCTCGGGGAAGAAAGTCTTCATCATATACACCGCGGTGGGGTCGAGCCGGCCCGGGGGAATGACGTTGGCTTTGCCGTTGTAAATGAACTGGGTGCGGCAAGGGCTGGCGTTACTCCCACTGCAATTCGCGCTGGTCGTCGGATCGTAAATGTTGAATACCGCGTCCCCGGGGTTCGTTCCAGAACTGGAGAAGTCCCCGCTACGCTCTGCATCGGTAGGAACCCATGTCTCGAACGGGTTCCCCTTACGCAGCCGGAAGCCCTCGTAAGCGCCGAAGAAGAACAGCTTGTCGCGAACAATCGGCCCGCCGCCATTCACTCCGAATTGGTTCTGGGTAAAGGGAGGACGTACGACGCCGTTTCGATTATCGAAGTAGTCATTCGCGTTCAGCACCTTGTTGCGAATGAATTCGTAAAACGAACCATGAAACTGGTTCCCGCCCGATTTCGTTGTCATGTTGATGACGCCGCCGGCAAACCGGCCGTATTCCGGACCGAGGTTGTTTGTCTGGACCTTGAATTCCTGGATGGCGTCTTGCGTTGGAATAACCGTGACCACATTCAGGTACGCGCCGTTGGTCGGCACGCCGTCAATCAGAATCTGGCTTTGACCGGCCATGCCTCCGCCAATCTGAAAATCTCCAAGCGCGAACGGATTGGCGCCCACCGGGTTGCCCGTCGAGGAGTTCCCGGCCGAAGGCTGGCCCTGCGGCACCACGCCGGGTACGAGTTGCGTCAAGGCAATCGGGTTGCGGCCGTTGAGGGGCAAATCGGTGACGGTGCGTTGTTCGATGACTTGCCCCAGGGAGTCCGTCTCCGGCTGGAGCAAAGGCACCTGACCGGTTACCTCAACCGTCTCTGTGGCCGCACCCACCGGCAAGGTCATGTCGATCTTTAGCCCGCTTTCAATCTCTACAATGATCGGTTCACGGACGAAATTCTTGAAGCCGGCCTTCTCCGCCTGAATTTTGTAGCGGCCCGGTAAGATATTCGGAAACGAATAGCCGCCGGATGAGTCAGTCGTGATCTGGTTTTTCTCATTGGTGTCCAGATTGGTCAACGTCACGGTCGCTTGGCCGATTGACGCGCCGGAGCTGTCTGAGACGTATCCCGAAATCTTTCCGTAGACGTTCTGACCCCACAAGACTGCTGGAGTGACCGCCCAGACGAGAGCAATTGCTAGAAGTACCCCTGACCTCCGAATGTTCATCGGTTTCCTTTCTCTTTTCTTGTCTACGAGACGGGTTTGGGACCGATACCAAATGTTGGGGAGAGCTTATAGGCGTACTACGTGAGCCTTGTCAAGGAAAAAATCGCTAAATCGTTAAAGTAAAAGGGCGCTGCGGTATGGGACCTGCGGAATCGGAAGCGGCTTGATTGATTGCGGGCTGCGGAGCAATGCTCTCTTGATCCGCGTGCTCTGCTTCACCCAACTGAAGAGAGCGAAGTCAGCCGTCCGCAGTGCTTCCGCGAATCTGCCTTGATGGTCAAACATCGCGTCGACATCATTTGATGTACGCCAGCAACGCCAGCCCGTTCACGGGGCCACGCGGAATGAGTGATTTCTTATGCTTTGGACCAGCCGCGGCTGGCCACTGGCCCAACCGCTTCCTTGAGCGTAACCAGTTGATTCGCAGAAAGCTGCTTGAATGCTTCACGGAGCCCGCTGGGCCAATGGACCTCGATGTCAACGCTACTGCACGTCCCCAGGCCGAAATGCAAACGTGGGTCGTTGCAGGAAAAGTAGCTGGATTGGCTCATCACCGCTTGCGCCTGGGTCTTATTTCCGTAATGGACGAGAACCCTGGCTCCAATGGCACTGCGATTGGACTTTACGCCCTCCAATTTCACCTTGATCCAATGATTCGTGCCGCTGAGGTCATTGCGTAGCAGCGAAGGAGGCTCGTTCATATTAACGATCAGGATATCGATATCGCCGTCGTTGTCGAAGTCTCCAAAAGCGCACCCCCGGCTACAGTGCGGCGCCGCCACGCCCGGGCCGGCCTCCTCGATGAGTTCTTCAAAGATGCCCCCGCCCAGATTGCGAAAGACCGCGCGCGGTGTTTTGTTGGGATATTGCGGCAGAGTTCGTTCCACCTCCGGGTAAACGTGGCCGGTAACCATGAAAAGGTCAGGAAGACCATCGTTGTCCAGATCGACGATGCCCGCACCCCAACAGACGAATCGGGTTTCGACGCCAATGCGAGAACTTCGCGTGGCGTCATCGAAATAACCTTTTCCATCGTTGTGATAAAGAATATTGGTGTCATCCAGGAAATGCGTTTTGAAAAGGTCAAGATGTCCGTCGAGATCGTAGTCGCCGACGCCGACTCCCATGCCTGCTTGCTCCATGCCGTCTTCGCTCAGACCTACGCCTCGCAGGACTCCTTCTTCGCGAAACGTCCCGTCGCGATTATTCATGAACAGGAGACTCGGAGTGGAATCGGAGGCGACGTAAATGTCCGGCCAGCCATCCTCATCGAAATCGGCCGCGACCACTGTCAGGCCATAGGTAGCCGGAGCCTGATTAATGTGTGCTTCCTTTGTTACCTCGGTGAATGTTCCGTTGCCATTGTTTCGATAAAGGGAATGCTTGCCCGTTCTCAGCCCGCGAGGTCCGCATTCGACGGGGATTCCTTTCCAGCGGCAATAGGGGTTCGCGCCGGGAACGCCTGCACTTTCAAAGTCGAAGCCCACGTAATTCGAAACGAACAGGTCAAGGTGTCCGTCACGGTTATAGTCGAGAAAGGCGCAGCCGGCGCCATACCGCAGCTGGTCGCTCCAAAGTCCAGCCTCTTTGGTTACATCCGTAAACGTTCCGTTGCCGTTGTTACGGTAAAGGATATTCTGCCCGTATGTTGTGCAGAAAATATCATCGAAACCGTCATTGTTGTAGTCTCCGATGCATACGCCGCAGGCCCACCCGAGCGAGTGCAAACCGGCCTTTTCCGTAATGTCCGTAAATGTGCCGTCGCGGTTGTTTTTGTACAGCCGATTGGTAGTGCCTTCGGGAGCTCCGCCCAGACGAGTTCCCGAGAGCACAAACAAATCCATCCACCCATCGTTATCGAAATCGATAAATGCGCAGCCGCATCCCGTTGACTCGACGATGTACTTCTTTGTCTGTTCGCCGCCATAAATCACCGGCTGGTGCAAGCCCGCGCTTGCGGCAACGTCGACGAAATGGGCGTGGAAGGGACGCCCGGAAGGCGCGCCTCTGGGCATGGGCATGGCGGTGTGACCACCCATACCCTGCTGCCCCATCAATCGATTTGCAGAAAGCGAGAGCCCGGTCCCCACCCCGAGTCGGATAAAGCTGCGACGGCTGGAATTCATGGCTCAAAAAGTGCTAATCGTTTCCTTTTCGTCAGCAGTTCATGTTAGCACCACCGTGTTGCTCGAGATCGCCGCCCCATCGGTCAAATCGCCGGGTATCGCCAGCGTGGGCGCTTTCCTACATGAAGGGGACGCCGTAGCCGAACGCGAATCTATTCAGCCGCCGGCACCCAGCGGATTGATTTCATCGATCAATTTCACTTTAGCGGAGCGCTCTTTCACGAGGGAGGAGATTCCCATTCATCCTCCCAAGAATCCTTGATATGCGGGTCCTTAGCCAATCGTTCTAAGTCCGTGCTCGCCTCCCGAACTGTCAGGCGCCACGATGGCGATCAGGGTAAGCGTGGTCGGATTCGGAATTTCCTAAAACGGTATGCCCTTACTGAATCACGACCGCTTTGCGGTGCTTGCAACCGCAGGAGCGGCGCAGGACAATCTCCACCGGGAGCACAATCCTGTTGCCGGTTTGCGGCAATTCGCCGCGCTGGATGCGCTCAAACAGCAGACTGGCGGCTACGCGGCCCATCTCCTGCGCGGGCTGGCGGACCACGGATAACGGTGGCGCAGTGACATCGGCAAGATCGAAGTCGTCGAAACCGGCCAGCGCCAGGTCCTGCGGTATCTTCACGCCCATCGTCATGAGCGCAGCAAGCACATAGCGCGTGGCCAGCGTATTCGAAGTGAAAATGGCGGTCGGAGCGTTGGGTCCACCGAGTTTGTTTTCGAGCGTGCGCAGCGTTTCGTCCGGCGAATCGCAGCCGAAATAGGCATCGTCCTTGAGGCCTGCATCCCGCATGGCACGCCGGTAGCCCTGGAAGCGCGTGTTAATGGTGTACAGGCGCCGGCTCAAACCCATGAACGTGATCCGCTTGTGGCCGTGCTCGATCAGGTGCTCTGTGATTCGCTTCGAGCCCGCGGCGTTGCGCACCAGAATCACGTCGATGGAGTTGTCGCTGACGGGGCGGTCGAAGGCGACCACCGGAGTCCGGCCGAACATCGCCCGCGTGAGCCGCGATTGCGTGTTCTGCGCGGGAATCATCACCATGCCATCCACGTGGCGCTGCAGCATCTGCTCCGCCTGCACGTATTCCGTATCCGGATTTTCGTCGGTGGTGGTGATGATGACCGAATATCCGTGTTCCTTGGCGACCGTGGTTACGGCATGCGCACAGTTGGCAAAGAAGGGATCGTAGAGATATGGAATGATCAGCCCGATGGTCTGGCTCTTCTGGCTGCGAAACACGCGCGCCAACTCGTTGGGCCGGTATTTCAGCTGGTCGATCGCGACGCGGACCCGCCGTGCGGTTTCTTCGGAAACGCGCGCCGTTCCGTTCAGAACCCGCGAGACAGTCATGGTACCCACGCCGGCCAATCGCGCCACATCATTCATTGTCGGTTTCGTATGCACTGTTCCACCAACTCCATTCTTGTTCTATCGGTACATTGTGGGGCGACTGGGCACATGGGACGGGGATTCGATGTCCCGGGAAAGAAAGAGTTCCACGCAAACATCGGCTTGCGCCGCAATGAGCAATGCAGTTTCTCGCATCATCGTACTCGACCGACTCAGGAAATAGTGTGCCCTTTCTCAGGATTTTCAAGGTCGCCGCTCCTTCAGGCAGCGTCGACCCGTCGATTGCGGCTTCGGATATGATATCGTTCTCATGCCGCACAAAGATAGACCCGATGCTGGATGCAATGAATTATGGAAGGTTCAATCTGCCGATGGCGACCGTCCGCGGGAGATTCCGAAATCGAGGAGGCTGTGGATGAAGAGGTTCAGGGGGAGCGCAGTCCTGCGAATCGGCGCCGGCATGGCCCTGCTTACGGCACTGGCCGGATGTTTCGACCGCGTCGATGCGCAGAGCAAATACACACTGACGGTCGAGTCTTCCGATCCCACGAGCGGTATTGCGATCGCTGTGTCTCCAAAGGATGACGGCGGCGAAACCAGGGGAACAACAAAGTTCGTTTTCACTTACAGCGCGGGAATGTCGGTCACGCTGACTGCACCGCTGAAAGCGGCGAGCCACAGTTTCGTCGAGTGGAGCGGATGCAAATCGGCGAGCGCCGTCACCTGCAAGGTGACGATGAACGCCGACCAAACCGTGATCGCCAAGTACGCGCCGGCGTACGTGCTGACGATTGAGTCGGCCGATCCCGCCGACGGTGTACCCATCGAAGTTTCCCGCGCGGACAAAAACAATCTCGGGGATGGAACGACGAAACTCACCCGCACCTACTTTGCCGGGACGTCTGTCACGCTGACTGCGCCGTCGAAGGCGCGGGGTAACGACTTCGATGAGTGGACAGGATGCAGGTCTGCCAGCACTGTGCATTGCCACTTGACGATGAGCGCCAATGCCACTGTGACGGCTCTTTATGCGCCTCCGACGGCAACAGCCCCGACCGTCGCGGTCACTCCTTCAGCGACCAGCGTCACCACAGCACAGTCGCTGCCCGTGATCGTCACCGTCAGTGGTGAAAGCGGCAAACCCAAGCCCGCAGGCACGGTGACGCTGTCGGGTGGAACTTACATTTCGACGGCCACGCTGAGCTCCGGCAAAGGCAAATTCAAAATACCGGTCGGGGCGCTTGCGCAGGGGAACGACAAGCTGACGGCCGCCTACATACCCGGCTCTGCGAGCTACTCGCTCTACAAGAGCGCTGCGGGAACAGCCACGGTGAAGGTGACCGCGCCGCCGGCTAACTACACCCTCACTGTCGACTCCGCTCATCCTTCGAGCGGAATTACCATCAATGCCTACCCTGCCGACAATCACAACACAGGGTTCGGAACCACTCCCTTTATGCTCACTTACAAAGCCGGCGCCACGGTGCAGTTGACCGCCGTCAGCCCATCCGGCGGCTATTACTTCCTTTCCTGGAGCGGCTGCGCCACCAGCACCAATGCGGGCGCCTGCACCCTCCAGATGAACGGCAACAAGACGGTCACGGCCAACTATAACCAGGCGAACATCACCGGCGTGAGCATCGCTCCCAATCCGGCCGTGGCCACCATTGGAACGCCGCTGCAGCTGACGGCCACGGTCCAGGGCACCGGCAACTTCAGCAACTCGGTGAACTGGTCGCTGTCGTGTCCGGCATGCAGCAATCTGAGCGCGGGCACGCTGAACTCCACCGGGCTGTACATCACGCCCTATCCGGCTCCGGCCTCGGTAACCGTGACGGCCACCAGCACGCAGACTCCGAGCGTGAGCGGCAGCATCAAAGTGACGTTATCACCGCCGGCCACCAGCGCCGGCCCGTCGCTCACCGTGGACACGGGCAACCAGACGCACGCCATCAGCCCTTACATCTACGGAATGAACGCGTATTCATTGCAAACTTCGGTCGCCCAGGATGCCAACATCACCGTCGCCCGCTGGGGCGGCGACAACACCTCGCGCTATAACTACCTGACCAATACCAGCAACTCCGCCTCCGATTACTATTTCCTGAACGGCGAGGGTTCCGGCGGCCTGTGGCCCGATGGCGACTTCAGCGATTTTGTCACCGCGGGTGCCGGCAACGGCATCAAGACCCTTGGCACCGTGCCCGTCCTTGGCTGGGTGACCAACAGCAGCACCACGGCCTGCAGTTTCCCCGAGTCGCAATTCACCGGCCAGCAAAGCTACGTGAACGGCTGCGGCAACGGGACCGACAGCAACGGCACAGAACTCTACGGGGACGACGCGATCGCCGCGACGACCAGCATCTCGGAGCCCCCTCCCGCGCCGCCCGCGGCCAGCGACGTGAACCAGATCTGGGCCGACGCGACCTGGCCCGGCGGATGGGTTGCTTCGCTGGTTGCCAAGTCCGAAACCGGCGCCAGCGGCGGCGTGGCTTTCTGGGACCTGGACAATGAGCCTGCGTGGTGGGATGCCGTGCACCGCGACGTTCATCCGGTCGCGTCGACCTACGACGAGGTGACCGACGGAGGCATCGGCACCGCGCTGGCCATCAAAACCGCCGACCCCACAGCCCAGGTCAACGGGCCGGTCATCGACTACTGGTGGAATTACTTTTATTCGAAAAAAGACATCGAGAACGGCTGGGGCACCGGCCCCTGCTACGAGCCGTGGCAAAACCCGGTTGACCGCGAAGCGCACGGCGGCGTGCCCATGATCGAGTACTACCTGCAGCAATTTAAAGCCGCTGAAGCGACATACGGCATTCGCCTGCTCGATTCTGTCGACCTGCATACTTACTTCGCCGCCACTTACAACGGCAACGGAGTGGGGCTGGCGCCGGCCGGCGACACCGGCGAGCAGGAAGCGCGCCTGAACTCCACCCGCGTTTTCTGGGATCCGACCTATACCGATCCCAACTATCCGCAACCGAATTACACCACGGATCCGAATTACACCTCCAGCTGCTCGCCGCCGCTGCAGGCGCCGCAACTGATACCCATGATGCAGACGTGGGTAGCGAACGATTATCCGGGCACCAAGACGGCGATCACCGAATACAACTGGGGCGGGCAGGAGTCGATCAACGGCGCGGTGGCGCAGGCCGATATCCTGGGCATCTTCGGCGCCTACGGCCTCGATCTGGCCACATTGTGGGGCCCTCCCGATCCCGGTTCGCAGGTGCCCGGACTGATGGCCTTCGAGATTTACCGCAATTATGACGGCAACAAGTCCACCTTCGGCGATACGGCTCTGGCTTCGGCGAGCGCCAGCCAGGGTGAGCTTTCGGTATATGGCGCGCTGCGCACCGCCGACGGCGCCATCACCATAATGGTGGTCAACAAGACCTACGGCGCTCTCACGTCGACGTTGACGCTCGATCACCTTACCGTATCCCCGGGCGTCAAGGCTCAGGTATTCGAGTACAGCGCCGCAAATCTCAACGCGATTGTGAGCGCATCTCCGGTCGCTGTTACGCCGCCGGCGAGCGGCGGATCGGCCAGCACCATCACCACGGCCTTTCCCGGCCAGTCGATTACGCTGCTCGTGATTCCGTCACCATAGGAATTCACAAATCTTAAGAATTAACGGGCTTCGAACAGGCGATTTGCGATCGGGTTCGCGCGTTGCCGCGCCTGTTTTCCATGAACGCATCCTCAGGAACTTCCCCATTTCTCCGTCCGTCCGGAGCTGTGTGACGGAACCTCTTGACAAATTCAAATGCCTTTAGATACCGTTACCACGATCTTCGAATACCCGTGCGCAGGTCGCAGTAAATGCCAGAAGCTGCACAAATGGCCGACCATGGCTGGACCGTGCCACAGCAGTATTGAGGAGCTTCATAGTTTCTTTTTCCCGTCTGTTGCCGCGGTCGGGATGCGCCTGTTCTCTTGAGTGCGGGCGCTCCCCGTTTACAGGACAGCGGGATTTACAACCCGGCGATGGAAAGGCGAGTGAGATTTCCAGGCCGGGATGGGAGCCGGCTCGAGCCGCGCGCAGTGCGGGAAGTCAAGCGAAAGATAAAGACGCACACCAGCAACTTTGCATAGGCCGGCGGCGGGAGCAGGCGCGTGTGCGTGCAACGCCCAGGCAGTAGAGCGCGAGGAGCGCGCGCGTTGCGCTCCCGTGCGCGGAGCGTGTTTCAAAGTTGTACTTCCGTGGATCACGAAGCCGATGGAATCCGGCCTGTTGCCGGGTCCCAAACTCTCCCAGGCTGAGCGCCTCGCGGTCTTTTTGAAGCACGCTGGCAGCGAATCAGGCAGAACCCGGATCTTCGATTTTCGAGAGTTCTAGAGGGAGGAGTTGTGATGCAAACTAGCGTAAGGTTTTTGAGGTGTCCATCGAATTTTTGCGCGAGGGTGGCGGGGACCGCCATTCTTGCTGCCTTGGCCGTTTCTCTCGGCGCGCCGGTTGCCGGCGCGCAGTCCAAGCCTTCGGGCATCATGAGCCAGGTCACCTGGCTGGCCGATTTCAACGGCGGTGGGGCCCTGTCCGGGGACAATCCTGCCGGGAGCGACTTTGTCGTCAACTCGCACGGAGACGTCATTTACGCGACGACTTACGGCAATCAGGTGTATCTGACCAGCGCACAAACCCCAACGACAAACGGAATTGCAACCCTAATGGGAACGCCCAACGGCCCGGGAGCCGTAGCATTGGACAGCCAAGACAATCTGTACATTGCGCAGATGTACGCCCCTTGGATTCTGAAAGTTCCGTATGTGAATGGAGCCTACGTGCCCATACCCGCTTCGGCCACGTCAGGCCAGAGCGACACCAGCCCCGCGGCCTGCACCGGTAATGACACCACGTTGTGCTCGATCGTCTCAGGGTTGCAATCCAAGACCAACGGCTACGGCTCGATCGCAGTCGACGCGGCGGGAGATCTTTTCGTTGCCGAGGTCTATGGAACCGAAGGGGCGACCTCCGACCATATCTGGGAGTGCAACGTGGCCTGCCTTTACAGCAAGGGCAGCCCGACCACGATCTACACCGACTCAAACTACATCGGCGGAATGGCCGTCGATCCCGGGGGGAATCTGTTCTTCACGGATTCTGTGTACAGCAGCGCCAGCGTTTCCGAAACGACGAGTTCGAACCTGTACGAATTGCCGTACACCTCGGGCACCGGTTACGCGGCGACCGCAACTCTGTTGCAGACCCTCACCAACGAAGGCACGGCGATAGCCCAATACAATGACCAGCTTTCCACCGTCGCCACTGACGGCAACGGTACGGTGTACTATGCCACGGAGTTTGACGGCGTCTTTGCTTTTCCCAATAACAAGGGTGTCGTCGACACTAGCAATGGGTACCAGGTTACGACGCAGGGCGCGAAGATCTTGACCGTGGACGCGAAGGGAAATGTCTACGTCGCGTCCTACAGCTCGACATTCGGTTCGGGAGGTGACACCATCGGGCGCGTGACGTTGAACAGTCTGTCTGCTTCGGCGGCGGCGGTTTCAAAATCCTCCTCTCCGGCTACGATTACCGTGGTCGACAATCTCGGTGCGTGCACAACCACTCCCGCCGGCCCGGTGATTACCTTTGCCGCGGTCGAAGGCGGCGCAGCCTCTACGGAATTCGCCGGTGCAATTAGTGGCATGTGCTCGGGTCAGGGACCCTCGGTGTCAGGCGGCAATGGGTCAGAGCTCTCGGCGCCTCTCACCGGCGCGAACTATTCGGCGACCCTCACATTCACCCCCACGCATGTGGGCGAACGTGTCGCGGCTCTCACCGCCAACGATACAACCAACAAAGGCAGCTTTACGGCCGCCGCTTCCGGCGTAGGCCAGGGCCCGCTCGTAACGCTCGATCCCGGCGTCTGGACCTCGTACACAACCGGATTCAACGATCCCTATTCGGTCTCGGTGGATGCGGCTGGAGACCTGGCAATCGCGGATCAAGGCGCCGGGAAGGTATTCGAAATCGCTGCTGGAACGTCCACACCGGTTTCGATTGGAACAGGGTTCACCAAGCCCTACGCTACGGCCTTCGACGCCAATGGGAATCTCTTCGTTGCGGACGGAGGCAGCGATGAGATAGTCGAGATCCCAAATGTCTCTGGCTCGCTGAATACCTCTGACCAAACCACAGTGGTCGCCGATACTGTTTTGTTCGGCGGAACCGCGCTGAATGGGCCAAGTGGATTGGCATTTGGTCCCGACGGCGTTCTCTACATCTCTGATTTGAGCAACGGCCGCGTCGTTTCCTGGAATCCCGGCAATGGCTTCACGGCGGTGCGCGTCACCGGTCTGAGCTTCCCATGGGGTGTTGCTGTTGACGCGGCAAGTACCTTGTACGTCGCTGAAACCGGCGGCGGCAAGGTCTGGGTCTACCCGGTCGGCGGGCCCGCCGTCAGCATGACGCCGGAAGGCGTTACCGCGCCCTGGGGTGTCGCGGTCGATGCATCAGGCAGCGTGCTGATCTCCGACAAGGCGAGCGGCAATATCGTTCGCGTGCCCTCGGTGGGCGGAACTCTGAAGCCCGCCAGCGCGCTCAAGATCGAAACCAACCCCAAATCCGCGCAAGGACTGGCGCTCGATGTCTCCGGCAATCTCTATTCGACCGATGGGTCGGGAGCGGCGGTCTACGCGGTCAACCGCCTGGCCGGCAAGCTCACGTTCTCCACCACCGACGACACGCTTACCAGCACCTTGTCGATCTGGCTTGAGAACGCCGGCAACCTCGGTATGCAGCTTTCCGCGCCCAAGATCAGCGGCCTGTACTTCAAACTGGCAACGGCGTCCACGGGTGCATGCGGAGTCAGCCTCGCCGCAGGCCCGGTTTGCGCCCAGGGCGTGGAGTTCGATCCTGCCGCAGGACTTGGTGTGGGTTCTACGGAGACCGGCACGGTTACGCTCGAAACCAACGCGCTGAATGCGCCTTCGCCGACGGTTTCCCTCTCGGGCACTACGGCGGCGGCGCCCAAGTCGCAGACCATTACCTTCGCCAATCCTTTCAAGAATGGAACGGCAACCTACGGCGTCGCGCCCACCAAGCTAACGGCAACCGCGAGTTCCGGCTTGCCCGTCTCTTTCACGGTTACAGGTCCGGCGACTCTGCTCGCAGGAAATATGCTGAAGATCACCGGCGCGGGAATCGTAACGGTGACGGCCAACCAGCCCGGAAACGACACCACTTACGGGCCGGCTCCTCCGAAGACGATCGCCATTACGGTCGACAAGGCTGTTCTGACGTTCAAGGCTGACTCCGAATCGACGAAGTACGGCACACCGTTCAAGACGCCGTTCGCCTACACGATCACCGGCTTTGTAAATGGCGATGGCAAGAGGCTGCTGAAAGGCGAACCCAGGCTGAGCACAACGCTGAGCGACAAGTCCGCCCCAGGAACCTACGACGGCGCCCTGATCATCAAGAATGGCACGCTGGTCACGCTCGCCAACTACAGGTTCAGATTCGTCGACGGGAATCTGACGATTCTGCCTCTCGGCAAATCGCTGAAGCCCGTCCTGAGCCCGGCGCCGGACAAGACATACACCAAGGCGCAAACGGTGACGATTACCGACAAGACCAAGGGTGCTGTGATCTACTACACAACCAACGGCAAAGCGCCTACGATCGGCCCCAAGGACAAATACAAGGCGCCGTTCAAGGTGTCGTCCACAACCACTGTCAAGGCCGTTGCAGTGGCTCCCGGGTACACCGTGAGCCTGCCTGTCAGCGGCACTTATACCATCAAGTAACCCGTAGCCATCGCCGGCGCCCCGATTTTAGCGGGGCGCCGGCTTCAAGTCGCAATATCGATGGTACCGATATCACGGAATCGGTCCCCGGGGAACCGGCACGAGGGATCGGCGGATGACAATATGCGTCTGCAGGCCGCGGACGCTTTTGACGGAGGTTGTGATGGCGCTGAGGTCAGGGGCACAAACTCACGCGACCTTGTGGTCAAGCCTGGGCGTAGTCCTTCTATTGTTCGCCGCCTTTTCTCGCGGCCCCATCTGGGCGCAGGGCGTGACCGCAACGCTGAGCGGAACCGTGGCCGACCCCACCGGAGCGGTCATTCCCGGCGCAACGGTGACAGCCACCAACCTGGCGAACGGAATCTCCCGAACTACCAAGACCAACCGCGTGGGAATCTTTCTTTTCTCGTCGATCGACTCGGGGAACTACTCTCTCACCGTGGTTGCCCGGGGCTTCGAGACCGATATCCAGAATGACATTCACCTCGATCCCGGCGATACGCGCACACTGAGCGCCATCAGGATGAGGCCAGGCGCCGAATCCGTGTCGGTGGTGGTGAATGCTTCGGCGTCGGCGGTATTGGAAACCGGCGAGCGCAGCTCCATCATCACGTCGGAGGACCTGGAGCGGCTGGCGACGGAGGGCCGCGATGTCACCGAGCTCGAAAAGATCCTTCCCGGCTCGGCGATCGCATTCAATCAAAGCGGAGCGTTGGGCAACTCGGCCAACAGCAATGTCGCGTATGACCCGGGACAGGTGACGGTGGGCGGGGGAAGCAGCGCCTACGCGATGAGCGGCTCGCCGCTGAACGGCGCCAGCGTGCGCATGGACGGCATCAACCTCAACGATCCGGGAAGTTATTCGGGCAGCACGCAGACCGTAAACACCGAAGCGACCTCCGAGGTGAAGGTCGAGATTTCAAACTTCGGCGCCGACATGCCCAACGGCCCCGTGGTCATCGACACGGTGAGCAAATCGGGCACGTCGCAAATGCATGGCAGCCTCTATGCGCATGCGCGCACTTACCAGCTCAACGCGACCGACGCCCTTGCTCCGGCACTGGGCGCGCTGAAGCCGGACGACCGTTACATCTATCCCGGCGCGACGGTCGGCGGCCCGGTGCGCATTCCGCACTCGGACTTCAATCACAACAACAGGCTCTTCTACTTTGGGCAAGCCGAGGACTACGCGCAGCGCAACGTCTACGCCTACAACAGCGCGCCAGAGGCCATCTACCACGCGCTGGTGCCCACGCCCGCCATGCTCAAAGGCGACTTCAGCCCGGCGCAGATCACGCGCTATCTACCTCCCGGCGCGGCCACCTGCAACAGCGCCGACTGCGCGGTGACGGAATGCCCCAACCCCGCGCCGAAAGGGTGCATCAGCTACGGTGAATACGCCAATGTCGTCAGCGTTCCCACCACGGGCCTGCAGCCGGGTCCGGCGACGGGGCCGAAGGCGTCGAATGGCGGAATTAACGTGAACTGCACGGACAGCAGTTTCGGCACCTGCCTGGCGGGGTTCCTGGATCCCGGCGCTCTGGCCATGATGAAGCTCCTGCCCGCGCCCAATGTGCCCGGCGGCCAAACCGGGCCGAACGGCTATAACTTCATCCGCAATAACCTCGTCAACAACGACCTGTGGACCGCGCACGGTCGCGTCGACTTTGCCCAGAGCGAACGCAGCAAGATGTTCGGCGCCTACACCGTGGAGCGCGGCCTCGGCGGAGTGCCGCAGAACAACTACTACTTCGGCAGCGGCAGCTCGGGAGGCGTGAATACGCCGGGCGGATCCATCGAGGACACCAACTCGCAATCCGCGGTGCTGAACTGGACGGATGTCGTTTCGTCCACCATGACCAACGAAGCGGTTGCGTCCATTGCGTATGTCAACCAGGTCTTCAAGGCCGGGGATGCCAGCCTGCTGAACAACAGCGCCATCGGCTTTCCCTATCTGAGCGCCTACAGCAACGGAACCAAGCAGTTCCCCACGCTGGTCGACTACGGTTACGACGGCCTGCCCCTCGGCCTGTTTCCCGACTACAGCTACGGCCCGATCTACATGAAGAGATTCACCTATGGCTTTGGCGACAACCTGACCAAGGTTTGGGGAAGACATACGCTGAAATTCGGCGTAAACATCGAGCGCGCCGAGGACAACTCGGTCTCGCCGGGCAGCGGCGGAGTGCCCACCAACGGGGGTATCGAGAACTACTACGTCAACCCGACCTTCAACCTGCCCACCGGCCCCGGCGGCGCGCTGCAGAAATATGCCAACTCGGACGGACTTACGTCGTCGGGCACGGGCAACCTTCTGGCCAGTTTTCTTGAGGGCGAGATCATGGCTTACGAGCAGGCCAACCTGCTGCCCAAAATCGATCTCAACTGGTGGGAGACGGCCTTTTACGCCACCGATTCCTGGAAGATTCGCCGCAACGTGACGCTGACCATCGGCGTGCGCGCCGAGCACCAGGGCGAGTGGCAAGACGGCCACCACACCGGCATTCCTGTCTTTATCCCTTCGACCTATGCCACCATCGATCCAACGCCCAACAACCCGCTTCCCGGATTCCACTGGCACGCCATCGACCCGGACATCCCCAACTCCGGCCAGACGGTCTCGCCGTTGTTTTTCGATCCGCGCTTCGGGTTCTCGTGGGATATGCGCGGCAACGGGCGCACAGTCTTAGGCGGCGGCTATGGATGGTACCGCTTCCACGATGCCTGGGGCGACGTGGCCAATGCCGCGGCTGTTTCAGAGGGGCAGCGAACGATCTTCCTCACCAATCCCTATCCCACCGGCGGCGACTACACCAACAATGGCCTCACCCTGGGTTACGTCGGCTCGCTCGGCCTCGATCCGGCCAATCCCAAGGTAGCCGAAGGCTCGCTGGCCACCACGGGTCTTTACGGCTTCGATCCGCACGATCACAAGCAACCGCTCGTCGCCACTTACAGTGTCACATTTACGCAGCAAACCAAAGGGACTCTGTGGTCCGTCGCCTATGTGGGCAACAACAGCAATTCACTGCTCAACGACGGCAGCAATGGCGCCATCACCGTCGACAACGTGAACGCCATCCATCCCGACGGTCTCTTTCGCCCCGATCCCAGTCCCACCGTGGTTGTGAATACCATCGCGTCCAACGGGACCGAGGTGCCGAAGGTCGCTCCCAACCCGTTCCTGGGAACCACGTGGACGCCGCTGCAGCTTTCCGCACTGGCGGCCAACTCCACGCCGGTCACTCCCTCGACCAACGACTGGCGCCCCTACCCGCTCTATGGCCAGTTGCAGCTGGAGGCACACACGCTGTTCGCCAATTACAACGGACTGCAGGCGACCTGGGGAAAAGCCAAAGGCTGGTTTACCTACGGCGCGAATTACACCTGGAGCAAGGCGCTGGGCGTGCGCGGCGGTTACAGCAACGGCATTCCCGGCGACTCCTTCAATGTGCGGAACGACTACGGCCCGCTCGCCTACGACCGCAGCGACATCGTCAATGCGTGGTATTACGTGGATGGCGGCATGCATTTCCACGGCGAGAGGATTGTCCGCTACGTGATGAATGGCTGGGCGGTCTCGGGCTGGACCGGCATTCAGAGCGGCCCGAACCTGGAAGCCACGTCGTACTCGACCAACTTCGCACTCGAAGGCATGCTTGGCCCCGGCGCCGTGCCGGGGAACTCCGGCGTCGCGGGCACCGTGCAGGTGAACAACAAGGTTTTCCTGGGCACGCCGGATGTTGCGCTGCAACCCACCATCAGCTGCAATCCCGGCACTCACACCGAGCCGCATCAGTACATCAACGGCGCGTGCTTTCACCTGCCCGCGATCGGCGGCAGCAACGGCCCGTTTAACTATCCCTACATGCACGGGCCGGGCTGGCTCGACTCCGACCTGACCGTCTTCAAAAACATCAAGCTGAACGATCGGCAGGCCCTGCAACTGAGCGTTGCCGCATTCAATTTCCTGAACCATCCACTGGCCACGTTCTCCAACGTGAATCCCACCGAAGAGCAGTTGGATTTTCTCAACACCGTGGACTACGACCCGGTGAAGGCCAACCAGGTGAACGGAACATTCGGGACAACAAACTTCGCCACCGGCAGGCGCGTGATGGAACTGAGCGCGAAGTTCACGTTTTGACGGCGAACGCGCCGGCGCGAGCGCCGCTGGAATCGGGCTGCGGAAGAACAATGCAGCCAGGCGCAGGAAGCAGCGGGAATTTGGGAGACCAGGAGTAAGACCATGCTGAACATCGTTCGAGGAAAGGGACGGAGAGAGAGATCCGGCAGAATCGGCAGCGGGTGCCGGATGCTTCTTTTTGTGTCATTGCTCGCGGCTGCAAAGTCCCTTGCGCAGAGTGCGCCCCCGATTGTGGCCACCACGCAGGTCGTTCTTGCTTCGCCTACCTATCCGCCGCCGGTGAATAACAATGCCCTGCTGCAGGGCGCAGGATTCGGGACGCTGGCCGTCGACCCGCTCGGCGACGTCTTTATCGGCGCCTACAACTCGAACGCCGTCTTCGAATTTCCCGCCAATGGAGGAGCGCCTGTCGCGGTCTATAACTCGTCTTCGGGCGGTCATGCCGGCGCGATAGCTCTCGATCCGAATCAGAATCTCGCCGTAAGCGAGCGATTCAACGATTTCATCTATCTCATTCCCTACGTGAACGGCGCCTATACACCGTACACCTACAGCTCTTCCGCCGCGCCTCCCGACTGTAAGACCACGTCGACGACACCGTGCGATTACGACACCGACCTGCTTGTCTACCAGAACAGTCTGAAGAGCGCGGTGACGGGCTACTACTATCAGCCCATGGCGCTTGCCTTTGACGCGGCAGGGGACAGCTTTATCGCGACCGCCTTCGACAACAGCGGCAGCAATAACATTTACGAGTGCACAGTGGCGTGTAACTACGATAACTCCAACAACGCATCGCTCCTTTACCACCACACAACCTACCTTCTATCCATCGCCGTCGATGCCACCGGCGACGTGTTCTTCGCCGACGGCTCGCCCGCCGTATATGAGCTCAAATCCGGATCGAAGACGCCGGTCAAGATCGCCACCAATTTCAATCAGGCGCAGGGTCTTGCATTCGATCAGAACGGCAATCTCTACGTCTCCGATTTCGGCAACGAGTCCGTCAACGCCAAGGCGGGCATCTACGAGATCCCATTCGAGGCCGGAGCGCTGAACCCATCGGACACGTTCCTGATCTTTCCCTTGATCTTCACCACTCCCAATTCCGGCTACGACTCTCCACAGAATGTCGGCACCATCGGCGTCGCGATCGATCAACACGGAAACGTGTTCGCCACGCAGGGCTATAACGACCTCTCCAAGTACACGATCGACAATGCCTCGTTCCCGGCGACGGCGGTCGGCAAAACCAGCGCCGCCACCACGCTCACGCTCGCATTCAACGGCGCCATCACGCTCAAATCGGCCACCGTCACCGCGGCGGGCGCGGCCTCCAGCGAGTTTGCAGCCACCACGGCCGGTACTTGCAAAATGGGAACGGCATACGCGAGCGGAGACAACTGCACTCTCACCGTCACCTTCACTCCGAGCCTGCCGGGTTTGCGTATGGCCGTCCTGACGCTGGCCAACGCCGCGGGCAATTCTGTTCCCGTGTACCTCTCCGGCGTGGGAAGCGGCCAGGCCATCACCGTCGATCCGGCGACGCAGACCATGATCGGCGCCAACTTGAAATCGCCGGAAGCCGTGGCTGTGGACGCAGCGGGCAACGTCTTCGTTGCCGATGCGGGATCGAACGCGGTGTATGAATACGCCAAAGGCGCGGGCGCCGGCATTGCCGTGGGCAGCGGACTGCGCAAGCCGGGCGGCGCGGCGGTCGATGCCGCAGGCAATCTCTACATCTCCGATACCGGCAACGATCGCGTTGTAATGATCGAGAACAGCGGCGGAAAGCTGGTTCCATCGTCGCAGACTACGCTGATGAGCGGCGTGAAATCGCCGGGGCAGCTCTCGGTAGACAGCAACGGCACGGTCTACGTGCCCGAGACCGGCAACGACGACGTGCTGTCGCTTGTGAGCCGCGCGGGATTGGGCGGCGGCGCGATTACAAGCACGCAGATTGTCGGGCTGTCGTCGCCGGCCGCGGTCACGGTGGACGCGCTCGACCGGCTGTACGTCACCGACACCGGCAACAATCGCGTCATTCAATTCAACGACGGCACGATCAGCACCTTGGGCAGCGCCTTGAGCGGCCCCTCCGGCGTGGCGCTCGATGCCTCGGGCAGCGCGATCATCGCCGACGAAGGCAACGGCCGCATCGTGCGCGTTCCCAACGAGGCAGGCGAGCTGACGACCAGCGATCAGATCACGATCAACACTTCGATCGCCAGCCCGCACGCAGTCCAGGTGGATGCGACCGGCAACATCTACGCCACCGACGCCACCAATGCGGCGGCATACTTCCTCGATCGAACCGCTTCGGCAATCGCATTTGGCCGCATAAATGGCGGCAGCACGAGCGTGAAGGAAACCGCGGTGCTGGCCAGCTCCGGCCCGGTGAATCTGGCCTTCAAATCGCCGCTCTATTCACCACTTCCGCCTGACTCGCCATTCGTAGTCACCTCGCCGTCCACGGGAGGATGCGATGGACTCACCGCACTGGATGCCGGATCGACCTGCACGCTCGGTGCCGACTTTGCGCCGCACAAGAACATTGAAGGCGCGCAGGCCTACACCATCGACTTTGAAACCGGCGCGCAGAACTCGAGCTCCGCAACGCTCTCCCTTTCCGGCTCGGCCGTGAATCTCGTCGTCCCGCTGGTTTCGCTGGCCAAAACGCTGCCTTCCAGCGGAACCATCAACTACGGCTCGCCCGTGACCGTGCGCGCCACCGTTGAGCGCAACGGCGGCGCATTCGGCACTCCGACTGGAATGGTGACTTTCATTGTGGACGGCGCCAACGGCCAGCCACAAACGCTCGACTCCGATGGCGCCGCATCCATCACGCTGAAGGAACTCAGCGGAGGCAGCCACACTGTGGCTGTGAGCTACAGCGGAGACAATCACTACGCTCCGGCGGCCTCGGAGACCCTGACCATCAACATTCTGCCCGACTCCTCTTCGACGTCGATGTCGATCGTGGGCTACGCGGTGAACCCGCTTACCGCGGAACCTCCCAATCCCACCAATGCAGAGGCCAGCACCGTTGTCATGACGGCAACCGTTGTTCCGTCCATCCCCGGCGCGCTTTCGGGCCAGGTCGTCTTCTCGAGCGGCAGCACCGTTCTGGGATCTGCAATCGTTACGGGAAAGACCGCGGGCTCGGCCACAACCTACAAGGCCATCCTCATCGCCACTACCATTCCCACCGGCACTTACAACGTGGCGGCCAAGTTCATGGGCAACTCCAACTACGTGTCTTCGACCTCGACGGCAACGCAGCTTATCATCACTCCTCCCAAATTCACGCTGGCTGAGAGCGCCACGTCGGTCGCCTCATCGCAGGGCGCCTCCGGGTCGACGACGATCTCCGTTACTTCCTACTCCGGGTTCACAGGCGGCGTGGACTTCGCCTGCAGCGGCCTTCCCGCGCATGCCACCTGCGATTTCGTGCCTGCGGTGCTCTCGCTCACACAGACCGGCGCTGTGCCGATTCAGGTGCCGGTACTCTCCAACACTCTGAATGTGCTGGTCGACCAGGCTCCGGTCATTACGCCTACCGGCATCTTCTGGTGGAGCGGGCTGCTGCTCGGCCTCAGCCTGTTCGGAATTGCGAGCAATCGGCGAGCAAGGCGGCGGTTGTGGATGCAATGCGCAGCCGGCCTGCTGATAGCCGGCTCGCTCACCGGCATTTCCGCGTGCGGCGGCTCAGCGGCCTTCACCACGCCGTCCGGCACATCCAAAGTGACGGTCACCGCGACCGCTTCGCCCACCGGAGCTGTAACTGGCGCCAGCGATGTGACGCAATCGATCACATTCACTTTGACCGTGAAGTAGGAATCGTCAGGCAGTTAGCGGCGGACGGACATCGCGTCGTCCGCCGTTTCGTTTTTTCCGGGGAGAGACACTTCGGCGCGTTTCGGTGCACTTGTTCTCCGGTCTCGCGTAGATTCGAGGTGAGGCAACGTGGAGCAAACGTCAGTGCATTGCGGGGCTCGGTCCGGGCGAGCCGTTTGCGTGTGGTTTCCGGCCGCGGCCTGTATCGCTTTGCTCGTCTCTCCCGGCGCATCTCATGATCAATCTGCTGGCGCCTCGTCAACCCCGAACGGTGCGCCGCACGCCGCGTCGGCTTCGAATTCACCTGCGCAAGCCAATCCGTCCACGCAGCAGAACCAATTGGCGCAGCAGAACCAAGCGGCAACCGTGATTCGCCAGGTGGTCCGACGTGTCGTGGTCGATGTGGTGGTCACAGATGCCGGAAACAATCCCATCGCCGGCCTCGGGCCGAGCGATTTCAGCGTCTCGGAAGATGGCAAGCCGCAATCCATCCTGCACTTCGATGTCCACAATTCCGCCGCATCCGGCGCCCCTTCGCTGCGTGCGCCGGCCTTGCCTCCTCACACCTTCATGAACCTGCCTGCGGATTCGGAAAACGGTCCCCTCACCGTGTTCCTCTACGACCTGCTCAACACGCCTCTCGGATCGCAGATGAGCGCACATCAGCAAGTCGTGGACTTCCTGAAGACCAACCCGGCCAGGAACCGCACCGCGATCTTCGTGCTCAGCGATCGCCTTCATCTCCTTCAGGGATTCACCGACAATCGGGAGGCGCTGCTCGCGGCCGTCCAAAACAAAGGCGCCGATTCCACGTCTTCTCGCCCGCTGCAGGGCGCCGAGAGTGGAGTCGACGCGACGCAGAACCTTTCCGATGGCGGCGTCGATGCGATGGCTGCCGCCGCCGCTCCCGGCAAACCAGCATCAGGCGGCCCCGATCCCTCCGCCATTCCGCTGTCGCCGATCGACATGCTGGCCCGCGCCGAGGCACTCGAAGCCGCAGCGCTGCTCGATCAGCGCGTTGACGCAACGCTCGAGGCCCTCGATCAAATCGCGCGCTTCCTCTCAGGAGTTCCGGGAAGGAAGAACCTCGTCTGGCTCTCCGGCTCGTTTCCGGCAGGAATCGCTCCCGACCCCGACCAGCCCTTCAATGGCAACGACCTGGTGCGCGCCTACAGCGGAAAGCTCGAGGAGACCGCCGACCTGCTCAACGCGAGCCAGGTCGCGGTCTATCCCGTGGATGTGCGCGGCCTGATGGTGAACCCGATGTACAACGCCTCCTCTGACCGCACCTACAAACCGGGAAGCGGCGGGTCGAGCCATCTGTCGCCGGACGCGAAGGCCGTGCAGGACTATACCCAGCAGCATGCCTCCGATCAAGGAACCATGGATCTGATCGGCGAACGGACCGGCGGCCGCGCCTTCTATAACACCAATGGCCTCGACCAGGCCATGCAAGCCGCCCTGCTCGACGGGAGCAACTATTATTCGCTCGAATACGCGCCCACTAACGCCAACTACGACGGCAGCGTGCGGCGCATCAAGGTCACGATCGATCGCCCCGGCCTGCGCCTCGCCTATCGCCGCACCTACTTCGCTGACGATCTCGAGTCGGGCCGAATCAGCGCAACGGCGGCTGCCGAAACCGCGCCCGCATTGAGTTCGCTGCTTGGCGCCATGCAGTTCGGTGCGCCCTCGTCGCATGAGCTCATCTTTGCCGCGCACGTCGACGCGGTGGGCCCGCCCGCGCCCGCCACGCGCGAGCAGATGGACGGCTTGATTCCATTTCTGCAAGCGGCAAGCCACAATGACCACAAGAAGTTTGTCCCGCCGCAGACCGCGCTCGAACTCCAGCGCTACGTCATCCGCTACGCCGTTCTGGCCAAGCAACTCGATCTGCCGGCAAACAAAGGAACCGTCTACCAGCCGGACCTCACCTTTGCCGTTCTTGCGTTCGACGGGGACGGAGTTACACTGACCGGATTACAAAAGACGATCCAGGATGCGATTCCGCCTTCGCGCATCGCCGAGGTTGAGAGGGACGGCTATCGCATGCTGCTCGTCGCCGACGTTCCCGTCGGCGCGTCGTGGCTGCGGATCGCCGTGCAGGACGACCGGACCGGCCGGATCGGATCGGTGGAAGTGAAGCTGCCCCTGTTCCTCGCCAAAACTCCGAACCGACCCTAAATCATGTAGTTGCGGCCCACATTCAGGGATGCGTCCTCCGATCCTACGCCGTCAAATCCACCGTATGATGCCTTCTCAAAAGCGGTTCAGTTCGAGTTTTGGCGAGGGACGTGGCCGAAGCCTTTGTGGTGTCCCGCCCTTTCGGCTGAACGGCGCCGAAAGGACGGGGCACGGAGCTTCAGTACGGGGCTTTGGTGAAGCTACCGCACTACGCCGGCGTCGCGGGCGGGCCAGTAGACGAAGACTGCCTTACCGTAGATGAGCGCGCGATCGACGGGGCCGAACTCGCGGCTGTCGGACGAGATGCTGCGATGGTCGCCCATGACGAAGTAGGCGTCGTCGGGCACCACCATCTCGGCCATGGAGCGGCTGTCTTCGTACATCGGGGGAACATAAGGCTCGCGCAGGCGCTTGCCGTTGAGCCACACCTGGCCGCGGTCGATGCGAATGCGGTCGCCGGGCAACGCGATGACGCGCTTGATGTAGCTCTTTTCCGGGTCGCGCGGATAGTGGAAGACCACCACGTCGTCGCGTTCGATGGCGGAGAAACGATAGACGAACTTGTTGATGAAGAGGCGGTCGTGATCCTCCAGCCGCGGCAGCATGCTGGTGCCTTCAACGCGGACGGGCTGATAAAGGAAGGTAATGATCAGCACCGATGCGGCGGCCGAGACGAGCAGGTCGCGCAGCCAAAGGCCGATGCCCGAAGAACTGCGCTGCGGTGCCGGCGCGGGGATTGGGGGCACTGGAGTGTTGACTGCCGACGGGGTGGCCGGGCGAAACTGCGCCGGATTCTCCTGTGGATCGATTGCCATCTCTCTTAATCTAGATTACTCGCAGCCGAGGCCTCCGGGGGGACAAAGGACATGGGCGCGTGTGGGTTTGTCGAGCGGTTTGGGTTGGTTTGCCGAAGGCACCAGGACGGGGGCGCTTCCGGAGCTGACGTTTGCGTCTTCGAGGGTCAGCGGACGCTGCAGCATCATCTCCACCTGCGTACCGGTGTCGATGTTCACGTCAGCCCCGCGCGTGAAGATCGAGGCGATGCCCATCGCGGCCAGTCCGGCGCCTATTCCGGCGATGCCTCCGGCCAGGGGATGGCCGCTGCCGAGTCCGCCGATCGACCCGACGGTGGCGCCGGTGGGAATGGCGATCTTGGCCACTTCACCCACATTGCGTCCCTTGTCCGGATCCTGCTCGATGGTTCCCTCCTTGTCGTCTCTCACTGATTGCTTCCTGGCGCCGGGCAGGCTGTCAACCAGGCCGGGGATCTCGGCCACGGTTCCGTTGGGAAAGATCATCGAGGTGAAGTGCATGTCGAGTTGTGCCTTGCCCTTGACGCGGCCAGCGCGCTCTACGCGATCAATCACGCCCTGCACGTAGACGCCGACGGGGATCGCCACGCGGTTGCCGACAACAACGGGAAATACGGAGGCGAGATAAACTCCGTCGCCGGGACGTGCGCTTTTGGTATTGATGGCGCTGCGCAACTGCAGCAGCACCTTGGTGCCGGCGGGAACGGTGTAAGTGTCCGCGGGCGTCGCCGGGGATTGGAGGCTGGTAGCGCCGGAGGTTGCCGGGGACGGCGTGAAGGCGGGTGTTGCCGCGGTTGTTGCCGCGGGCGTTGCCGTCGCGGTCGCCTGGGTCTGCGCCGGCTCGCTTTGCGCGGGGGCTTGCGGCAATGCCGATTCGCCGGCCAGGGTGAGCATTCCCACTGCCATTGCAGGCGCCAACAAACCGGACAGCTTGCGCATGAGACCTCCGAGCAGCCCTAATGTGATAGACGAAGCGCTCGCAATCAAGGATAGCCCCACTTGAGGTCTGACGCGCCAAAATTGCTGCAAAGATCATGTGCGGACATATTTCGAGTTAGGATGCAATCACGATGGAGCGGTCCAATCCACTTTCTGCAACGACAGCTGTGCCCCAGCGAAACCGGTTCGCCGGCGCTTACCACGTGCTGCAGGACGCGATTGCCGCGCGGGCATTTCCAGGCTGCGCATTCGGCGTGCTCGCGGATGGCGAGGTGGTCCTTGAAGACGCGTTGGGGCGCTTTACCTACGATGAGGGCGCGCCGGTCGTAAGTGCGGGCACGATTTACGACATTGCCAGCCTGACCAAGGTGGTGGCGACCACTGCGGCTGCGATGCTGCTCTACCAGCGCGGATTGCTCGATCTCGACACGCCGCTGGGCGAGCTGTTGCCTGGATTTGTAGTGGGCCGGATTGGCTCGGCCCGCGCCCGTGGTATTACGCTGCGCCATCTGCTGGCGCACAGCTCGGGGCTGCCCGGTTATGTGGAATTTTTCAAAACTGCCGCCACGCCGGCGGCGTTGTTTCGCGCCTGCCTGGAGCTGCCCATAGAGGCCGAGCCCGGCGCACGCGCGGAGTACTCCGATCCGGGGTTCATTTTGCTCGGCAAGGCGCTGGAGGTGCTGATGCGTGAGGGGCTCGACACCTGGTTGCGACGCGAAGTCCTGCGACCGCTGGGGCTCACCGCGACCGGCTTTTGCCCGCCTGCTTCCGCGCGCGGATCGATTGCGCCGACAGAAGAGGACTCCACGTTGCGTAGCCGGCGCATCCAAGGTGAGGTGCAGGATGAGAACGCGTGGGTGTTGAAGGGCGTTGCCGGTCATGCGGGACTGTTTTCCAACGTGCCCGACCTGCTGCGGTTGGCTTCCGAGATTATTCCCCCGCGGAGTGGGATCGGGGCAAGATCTGAAAACGCCCCACTATTTCAACGCGAAACCATCGAGCTATTCGCCCGGCGACAAGGCCCCGAAGGCAGCTCGCGCGCGCTGGGATGGGACACGCCGTCAGAGAACTCCTCCTCAGGCCGGCACTTTTCGCGGAACTCGATCGGTCACCTGGGCTATAGCGGCTGCTCGATCTGGATCGATCTGGATGCTGCGGTCACCGTGGTTCTGCTGACGAATCGGACGTGGCCGGACCGCCAAAGCCAGGCGATCAAGCAGGTCAGGCCGGCATTTCACGATGCGGTTCGGGAGGCTCTCTGAGGCAAAAGGCTTTACTTCAGAGGGGCTGCTTTCGAGACGCCGGAACCGATGGCGGGCGCGGGTTCGATTCGCCGCTGCTGGTCCGGTTTATCGGCGATGATCCCCAGATTGGGGAGTTTTCAAAGGGATGCCGGTCTGAGAGAATTGTCTCGGCTATTGACCCTTTTACAGCTACAATAAAGAATCGGGGTAAATTCGGATGCTATCCAGCACTTTGACGCAGGAGACGGCTGTCAAACCTAAAGAAGTCTCCAAGAACGACCAGGCCACCCTGCTAGACCAACTGACAACGGAGAGCCAGAACGAGGCATCCCAGGGATTCGATACCAAGTCAGCCCTTGAGATCGCCCGCATCATCAACCACGAGGACGCAAAGGTCGCCGCGGCGGTGAAGAAGGCGATACCCGAGATCGCCCAGGTCATCGACCAGGTGGCGCGCAGCCTGCGCGACGGTGGACGATTGATCTACATCGGCGCGGGTTCCAGCGGTCGAATAGCGGCGCTCGACTCCTCGGAATGTCCCCCGACGTATTCCTCGGCGCCGGGACAGGTGCAATACATCATGGCCGGCGGACCGAAGGCGCTGGCTTCCGCCGTCGAGGTGAACGAAGACTCCGAAGAGCTGGGGCAGCGCGACATTGCCCGGCGCCGGCCCACGCGCAAGGATGTCGTGGTCGGGCTTTCCGCGTCGGGACGCACCCCTTATGTAGTGGCCGCTGTTGCTTATGCCCGCGCTCGCGGAGCGAAAACCGCCGCCGTTACCTGCAACTACGGGACGCCGCTGGCGGCTGCGGCCGACATTGCCGTTGTGGCCGACGTGGGACCCGAGGTCGTCTCCGGCTCGACGCGCATGAAGGCCGGCACGGCGCAGAAGATGATCCTCAACATGATCACCACCGGCGGCATGACGCGGCTGGGCTACGTGTACGAAAACCTGATGGTCAACGTGCACATGCAGAACTCCAAGCTGGTGGAGCGCGGCATCCGCATCCTGATGAGCGCCTGCGATATCGACCGCGCGACGGCCGTAGATACCATCAAGAGTGCCGGGCGCAGCGTGCCGGTGGCGCTTGTCATGCTCAAGGCGAAAGTCGATAAACCGGAAGCGGTGCGCCGCCTGGCCAAGAGCGACGGCAATGTGCGGCTGGCGATCGAAGATAATGTGCTGGAGCTTTGAGATCGTTTGCTGGTAAATCTCAAGCGCTAAAAAGTCTCAGGGCTCTCTTCGCAATTCATCACCCGAGTCAAATCGGCTGGAGCCGGCGTCTCTGAGGCAGCGTGGCGGCTCTCCGGAACGCTATCCCGCTTGTCGCACCACCCGAAGTACAGTGATGTCGTCATTCTGGCCGTACTGCTGCGCGATCTCGGCGATATTCCTTGCCGTGGCGCCCGCACGCAGCATGGACTCCACCCGGGCAAATCCAAGAAGCACTCGCTGGTCGTTGGCTGCTTCCGCAACCCCATCGGTCAGCAACACGATTCCGTCGCCGACGGCCATCTCCAAGCTAGCTTGCTCATAGGCCGAGCTCTCTTCCAGACCCAGTGGCAATGATCCCTTGAACTGGACCTCAGCCCCGTTTACGTACGGCGGAAGGTGACCGGCGTTAGCCAGGGTTAATCTTCCCTTCTCTTCCAGACGAACGGCCAGACAAGTGGCGAAGCCGGCATGTATGCGGCCGTAGAGGCAGCGGTTCAGTTTGCTGAGAATCTCGGCCGGCTCTTCGGTGTAGCCGCTCACCGTGCGCAGCATGCCGACGATCAGGGACACAATCATGGCCGCGCGCAGGCCTTTGCCGCTGACATCGCCGATCACGATCAGCGTTCGTCCGCTTGTGAGAGGAATGACCAGGAAGAAGTCTCCGCCCACTTCGGCAGCGGGAAGGTAGACGCTCTCGATGGCATAGCCGTCGATCTGCGGCAGGTCTTCCGGCACCATGACGCGTTGGACCTCGCGGGCGGCGGCCATTTCGCCCTCCAGCGTTGCCTTTTCCACTTGCGCGCGGCCATGGCGGCGGGCTTCGCTGATCGAGGCATAAACCAGGCCCGTATAGCCCAAGCAGATAGAAACGATCATCGCCACGCCATCGAACACCAGCCGGGATTGCAGGCGCGTGGTTTCCGCCGCGTTCAACTGGGCGGGCCGCGGCGCCTCAGGGAGCCAGGTATTCACCAAGCCCATGCAGAGGGACTGCAATACGAAAATGGGGAGTATCGCCATCCACCACTTGGATCGCAGGGATATGCCCACGATGGCATAGATGAGGGCGAAAAAACCCGAGAGCAAAACCGATATCGCGAAGTGCAGGGGCGACTGGCGCCCCATGTCGATGGCGTCGTAAACAAACCCGAAGCTCGCGAAGATAAAGAATACGCCGGCAA
This sequence comes from Occallatibacter sp., assembly GCA_049676965.1. Taxonomy (GTDB): domain Bacteria; phylum Acidobacteriota; class Terriglobia; order Terriglobales; family Acidobacteriaceae; genus Telmatobacter. Next base: position 5,824 of record JBAUBR010000133.1, on the reverse strand, counting down.
GAAAAACGACCGATGTCTTCCGGGGGGTGGTTCGCCATGAGTTTACGCCAATCATTGAGGCCGGGGTTTCCTTTCTCAATTTCTAAAACGGGACCGAATAACAACGGTGTTTGGGCGAGCCAAGACTTGCCATTTGTGACACTAAAGATCGTCAGGTTGGAAGATCGCAAATTGGGCTTCGCCACCTGGGCCGGGCGTCAAGTAATAACGGCAGGCCTCTCCAAATCAGCTTACTTTGCCGCGGATTCCGCTTTGAGTGAATTGAGTGGAATTTCGAGGGTGCCGGCCTTGCCCGTATTCCAGTCGTAGACACCGGTTGCGAACCAGGCGTCGCCTTTGGGTATGTCGATCTCCATGTGCGCGCGAAGGCCGGATTGTTCAATTGAATGGAAGGTTGCCGAATTGAGACTCAAGTTTGCGATGCTGCCGGTCCAGTTGAGAGCTTTGCCGTCCCGGTCGTAGGCGACCAACTCGATCTGAACCCGGCCGCGGCGGTCGCCGTTGGTTGCGGCACTGAGTTGGAGATCCCCGGACCGGACGAGAAAGTCGACCGTGTAACGGGTCAGCGGACCGGCGAGTTTCACATTATCACCAGCGTGGCCGGTACCTGCAGCGGGCTGCGGATTGGCTGGTTCCACGCGCACCGCGTAGCGGATTTGCGTGCAGCTGGGCGCTCCGCGAACCATCATCGTTTGCAGGGGATTGGCGTTGGCAATGGTGTTGGAGGTGGAGACTGCTTTTTTAAGCCCTGACTTTGATTTGGCGGGTAAGGGAGCGCTGGAGTCAACCGCGTAGTAGCCCTGACGATAGGACAGCTTGTATTTTGCATTGGCAAGTTCGATCTGGATGCTGCGGAATCTGCCGTCCATGGTGCTGTCAGTGGGCGTGTAACTGAGCGTGTAGTAGTGTGCGCTGCTCTCGATAGCGTGGGCGACGGCGCCGCTCAGGTCGTTGGAGTTCTGGATGACCTGGCCGCCGGTTTCCGATGCCAGCGCGGCCATAACGGCGTAGTTGCTCGCGATTTGACCGTCCTCCCGCCTGAGTCCGGCAGTGGCAATGCTCGGTTTCCACTCCTGAGAATCGGCCGAGATCGTTGTCTCCACTCCGCGAGTACCCACGGGATAGACGGCTATGCGGGAATCGGTGAGGAGATCCGCGGTTTCCTTGAGCAGTCCGCTCTGTTGGGCGACCTGCGCGGATTCTTTGGGTCGCGGGGCGGGCTGAGGAGCGACCCCGGGATTTTGATTTAGCCCGCTTGCCGGCTGCGCCACCTGGACTTCTGTCTTGCTGCCCGCGACGGGAAGGAAAGAGATGGGAAATCGGCTGGCGAACCAGATGAGGTTCTTACGGCCGGGAATCCGGGTTAGATAACGGGATAGATTCTCCAGAGCCTCGGCGGTCATTTCCACTCGCTGGGTGGCCTCGTATGACGTGAAGTCTTCCTGGAGGCGGCCTGTCGCTGCGACATCCGAAGCGGCGTGCTGCATCATCCTCATGGTTTCAATGTGGTGGGCGTCGTCGTTGTCGTCCTGCCAGTCATGCGAGACCTCGGTGGTCTCTGGCCAGAGGCCATTCTTCTTGTCCTGCAAGGAGGCAAGTAGCGTCGTGCGATCGGTAGTAAAACCCTGGACCATTTGCAGCTTCGACGCGAGCGTAAAGACGGCCAGCAGAGTTCCGGGGGGCATTGAGCTTACAAACTTGATGACTTGCTCGCGAACGAAGCTTTGTTCTTCGCGGGGCGTGTTGAGCCCGTCCAGCAGCAGGATGTTGGTGGTATCGGCGGCGGGGAGGGACGGGACGTTGGTGAAGACATTGGGCGGCATGGGAACGAGGTCTGCCGGCTTTGCGATTTGCGGTTTGTGCTCCTCGAAGAAGACGACATGCTGGGGATGGCCGTCTTCGTTGACTTCAAAGTCCTGTTGCCGCAGGCCGGAGACGGGCTCATTGCTGCCATCGCTGACAAGAACGTCGATTACGACAGCTCTGGCCTCGGATCGAATGGTCGGAGGCGGGGCCTGAGGGGTGGATGTCGGGGTCTGCGCCGAAATCCGGGTCTGGAGCGTCGCCGGGACGATGCAACCGAGCAGGGTGAGTTGTGCGAGGACGGTTCGTGTAAGCATGGACTCTCCCCATCGGGCCTGATTTTATAGCCTCCCGAGGAGTGTTGGCATCTTATATGAAACGAATAGCCTTTCGGCTACCAGGAGAATCTGGATTTAGACTAGGAATCCAGGAGTTGTGCAGCTCTCATGGACAAATTTGTGATTCGCGGCGGCAATCCGCTGGTGGGTACGGTGCGCGTTTCGGGCGCCAAGAATTCGGCGCTTCCCTGCATGGCTGCGGCCATCCTTACCGAGGACGAGGTCACGCTCGAAAACATTCCCCAGGTGTGCGACATCGAGACCGAGCGCAAGCTGCTGGAATCAATGGGCGCGCAGGTGCAGTTGGGGTATGGGCGAGCGCAGCATCGGACCATCATCAACTGCAGGAACCTCTCGGATCCCGTGGCGAAGTACGAAATTGTGAAGACTATGCGCGCCAGTTCGCTGGTGCTGGGGCCGCTGGTGGCGCGCATGGGCATGGCGCGCGTAGCCATGCCCGGCGGGTGCGCGATTGGGGGACGGCCGATCGATCTACACATCAAGGGCCTGGAGATGATGGGCGCGACGATCGGCTACGAGCACGGCTACATTGAAGCGCGGGCAGAGCGGCTGAAGGGCGCGCATATTGTCTTCGACAAGATCACAGTGACGGGTACAGAGGACCTGCTGATGGCCGCGGTGCTGGCCGAGGGCGAGACTCTGATGGAGAACTGCGCGCGCGAGCCGGAGGTAGGCGATTTGGCCGCGATGCTGAAGGCGATGGGCGCGAAGATCGAGGGCGCGGGAACAGCAACGATCAAAGTGAAAGGCGTGACGCAGCTGCATGGCGCGCGGCATCGCATCAATCCCGATCGCATTGAGGCGGGAACGTTCCTGGTTGCGGGCGCGATTACCTGCGGCGACTTGATCGTGGCGAGTTGCAACGCATCCAACCTGGGAGCCGTGATTGCGAAGCTCCAGGAGGCCGGCGCACGGGTCGATATTCTGGGGCCGGATACGGTGCGGGTGCGGGCCGATGGGCCGCTGCGCGCCGCCGATGTTTCGACCGAGGAGTATCCAGGCTTTCCGACCGATATGCAGGCCCAGTATATGGCGCTGGCCACGCAGACGGAGGGCGTGAGCACGGTCGAGGAGAACATCTTCGAAAACCGGTTCATGCATGTGCAGGAGCTGGTGCGGATGGGCGCCAATATCAAGGTAGAGGGACGCACTGCCACGGTGCGGGGGCGGGCTCCGCTCTCGGCCGCCGCGGTAATGTGCTCGGATTTGCGGGCTTCCGCTTCGTTGGTGCTGGCAGCGCTGGTGGCCGACGGGGAGTCGATTCTGGACCGCGTTTACCACATGGATCGCGGGTATGAGCGGATCGAGGAGAAGCTGCGCGGAGTGGGCGCGCAGATCCGGCGGATGGGGAATGTGTTTGCGGCGAAGGATGAGGTGGTGATGGCGGAGTGAGGCGCGGGGTTGAAGTTGGCGCGAATTTCGATCGGAACGACCCAGGATTGAAATAAATAAGAAGCAACGTTATAGATATCCCACCTTAACCAATTCGCAAACGACGCGAATTGGCGAAGGTGGGGCACCCGGCACCCCGTATCCGGTCGGTTCCCGCTCTTGGATTTCTGATGGCTGGAGTTTGCTGGAGGGGTAGAACAGCAAGTTAGCAAGTTCGCACGCGCCTTAGCGCCAGCTGACGGCGATGTGCCAGCGGAGGCCGCGCTGTGCGGTTTTTCTCAAGACCCGCTCATATTCGCGGAGTTCGCTGAGGACCGGGTAGGTCTCCGACCCGAGAGCGGTCGGACTGGCAGCCAGAAAATCGATAAGAGCACAGGTAGTGAGCAGGCCTTCCATGGCGCTGTACCACTGAGGCTCGGGCAGATTGCGCGCCCAGGCGGGGTTGCCGGCGCCCTGCTCGAGCAAAAGCGCCATTGAATTTTCGTCAGCGGAAAAAAACTCCAGCAAAGGGCGAACATTCAGGCGCTCGGCCAGGCGCTCGAGGGCGTCCTCATTGCGAGCCAGGGCCTGACCATTGACGAAGATGTCATATCCGGGGTCGTCGCCCTCGACTACAATGTAGAGGCTCGCAGCCATCGATTCGAGTTTAACGAAGGATTTCGGGAACCGATATCGGTAATCAGGAAGAGGTCACCGATGAATCACGGGTAGCCGGTTTTTTAGCCGGCCGATCCCGAGTCGGCGGCACTTTGGCGGAATTTCCGAGATGTTACCGAAGTTTCCCCGAAGGTTACGAGGCGCGAACGAAATGGTGATACGGAATCGGCGCGAAATCGACGATTCTATCTGTTGAACTTTCTGAGTTTCTTGAGGTCGCCTTGGTGAATTGGAGCGAACTGCCCGATTTGACCGCAGTTGCCCTGCTGTCTTGCGCCTTCGCGTCAGTCACCCGGCGCAACCGAACCCCCGTCTCAGGACTTTGGCTCACCGCGTGGATCATGATCGTGTGCCATTTTGGCGCCTTTATGTTCCTGACGCTTCCCGGGGTTTGGGGATCGCTGGCGGGAATCGTCGGCCTTGTGGCTCTGGTGTGGGCGGGCATCCTCTTCATGTGGGCCTCGGTTCCCTATCGCCACCAGATTTCCAGCCGCTGGATCCTCGTCGCGATGTTGTTCTCGAACACGCTTTATGTCGTGCTGATTTCAACCGTTCCGGGGTCGTGGGCGCTCATGTACGCAGCAATCCTGTTTGCGGCCCTTCCGGTGACGATCGCAATCGTGGCCCTGCGCAGCTTTAATCATCCGCTGCGCTGGGTTACGGTGTGCCTCTACACCGGCCTTTCCATCTTTTTGCTTAGCGTGCAGAACAAGCCTGGAAGCGGTCCGGACCTGGCGCTGAACGGGGTCCTGTTCACTGTTTATTTTGGCTGCTGCATTCACTTCTGGTGGATGTACCGGCGAGCTACGGCGGGTGCGTTCATCACCATTGCCGGTTTTCTCGCCTGGGCGAATGTGTTCACCATCGCGCCCTGCATGCAGACTTTCTGGCCGCAAGCGCACATCGAGAACGAGGTCTGGAACCTGCCCAAATACGTGGTTGCGGTGGGCATGATCCTGCTGCTGCTCGAGGACCAGATCGAGCACAACCGGCACTTGGCGCTGCACGATCCGCTGACCGGGCTGCCCAATCGCCGGCTCTTTCAGGACCGGCTGGCCAGCGCCCTGGAGCGAGCGCGGCGCACCGAGACGCAGGCGGCTCTGCTGGTAATCGATCTCGACCGCTTCAAGCAAGTGAATGACACGCTGGGCCATCATGTGGGCGATTTGCTGCTGCAGCGGGTGGGATCGTTGTTTGGGGGGCGCGTGCGGCGCTCGGATACGGTGGCGCGCACCGGCGGCGATGAGTTCTCAGTGGTTCTGGAGGAGCCGACCAGCCGCGGCGAGGCCTTCCATGTGGGCGAGTCGCTACTGCAGTTGCTTGAAGAGCCCATCGACCTCGGTGAGCACACGGTGCGGATCGGCGCCAGCGTCGGCGTGGCGGTCTTTCCTGAAGACGCGCGAACCATGGAGCAGTTGTGCATTGCCGCCGACCTGAAGATGTACGACTGCAAGCACGGGTCGGGAAATCTCGGCGAACGGGGCGCTCACGCGGGAACCGGCAAAGTGGGCGCGTTGGCGCTGCAGACGGAGTCGAGCTAGCAGACGGAGAAATCCAAAAAATGGCGACTAAAAAGACCAGGGATTAATCATCCCTGGTCTTTATTTTTGGAC
>JBAUBR010000132.1:0-3410 GCA_049676965.1 Occallatibacter sp. | reverse complement strand
CGCATTCTTCCGCCCCGGCCGCGGAGAAGACCTGCTCCGCTTCTGCTTCGCCAAGCAGGACCACGACCTGGACGACGCCTGCGCGCGCCTGCGGAGGCTTTGAACGAGCGCGCAATCCACGCGGGCGGAGGAGCCAACCGGCTCATGCGCAATCGATTTGCCCGATATTCCACAAAAGCGCCGAGTTTCACAGAGTGCGCCGCGCCGATTCGCCTGCTATTCTGCGGTTTCTCCACCACTCCAGGGGGGCCGGGGATTCTCCCGATGCTGGCGGCGATCATCTTAAAGAGGGGTGGTCGGGGCGGCGCGGCGATTTCCCTGCATATCCGGAGGTGATTTTGGCATCGGAAGCCTTGTTCCCCCTGCGGCAGCCCGGCGGTGAAGGCATCATTCCGTCGCAGGAGTTGCGCGAGTTCATTCGCGATGGCATCGTCTCCGCTGCCGCCATTGGAGAAGACCAGGTCCAGCCATCGAGCATCGATCTGCGCCTCTCGCGCGAAGCCTATCTCGTAGCGGCGAGCTTTCTGCCCGGCACCTCCACCACATTGCTCAACAAGGCCGCCGCCAACGGCATGCTGCGGCAGAAGATCGACATCTCGAATCCAACCATCTTCTATCCCGGGCTCATCTACATCATCCCGATCGAAGAGAGCCTCGATCTTCCGTCGGATGTATTCGGCATTGCCAACCCCAAAAGCACCACCGGCCGGCTCGACATCTTCACGCGCCTCATCACCGATGTGGGCGACGAGTTCGAGCGCGTGCGCCGCGGCTACAGCGGCAAGCTCTACATCGAGGTGGTGTCCCAGACATTCCCCATTCTGGTGCAGGCGGGAATGCGCCTCAACCAGTTGCGCCTGGCCCGCGGCCGTCACATCTTTGCCGGCGATCGCGCCCTGCGCAAGCTCGACCAGAGCGATCCGCTGGTGGACGCGGACGAAGAGAGCGCCCAGGCCAACGTGGATCGCGGGCTGCGGCTCACCGTCGATCTCGAAGGCAACGGCTCCGGCATCGTCGCCTACCAGGCGAAAAAGACCTCTGTCCCCATCGACCTCAGCAAGGTCGATCACTACGAGATCGCCGAGTTTTGGCGTCCGATCTATCGCGGCGAGAAGCCGCAGTGCATTCTCGAGCCGGGCGAGTTCTACATCCTCGCTTCACGGCAGCGCGTGCGCGTACCGCCGGGGTTCGCCGCGGAGCTGTTGCCCTACGACCTGGCTACGCAGGAGTTTCGCGTGCACTATGCAGGGTTCTTCGATCCGGGCTTCGGCTACGGCGCCGCGGGAGAGATTCCCGGCACGCGAGCAGTGCTGGAAGTGCGCGCCAGCCAGATGCCGATCCTGCTCGAAGACGACCAGTTCGTGGGCCGGCTCAACTACTACCGCATGGCTGCCGTCCCCGACAAGGTGTATGGCGGCAATATCGGCTCCTCGTACCAGCAGCAGGGCCTGGCGCTGAGCAAGCAGTTCAAGCGCGCGCAACACTTTTCAAGGCCCGATGCGGGCGAAACCGGTTCGGGCATCCTGCGCCGGCGCGCGGAATTCGCACGAGCCGTGCGAGCTACAACGATGTTTTGAAGGGTACGGGCTTTTAGCCCGTACATAAAACCGGCCAAACCGACGGGGCTTTAGCCCCTGAGGGAATGTTGGCTCCGAAACGAGGGCCCATTTAGAGCTCCCAAAGTAGGAGATAGCTCTAATTCATCGGCGCTTAACTGCCCGTATAAAGATGGTGACGATACCATCGCGAGAGGCTCTTGACAAGCTCCAAAAACTGGCTCAGGATCGAACCAAGTTCATGCTTCGGCCGTGGAGCGCGGACACCCCCGTTTGCGCCGTACGCCAGCAGGCACGCTGCCTGTTCCGCTTCTTGAACGGCTGACCCAGATCCGGCGTAAGACGCCCGGAGGCTAGTCATGTTGGTCAGAGCCCAATCCAAAGGCCGCGGAGTCTGCGGACTCCTCTTGAAAGCGGAGGACGTTCGTCGTCATTTCCCCAGGAGCACCACTGCCATTGAGTTCAAGCTGGGCGAATTGCGCATCGGCTGCGAGCTTGCGCAGGATTTCTGGAACGGGCGGCCGGAGATCTCCGATCACCGTTTGTGCGAGTGGCTGGAGTTCAAGGTCTTTCGCGGGCGGCCATGCCGAAACCCCCTCGCGCTGGAAATGAGAAAAGCCGGCGACAACTGCTTTACGCTCGAGCTTCCCACCGGTTGCGACGAATCGGAACTGAGTTGGGATATGGATCGTGTTGCCGGTTGCGCCGCCTTCATTCCGCAGGTCATGGAATCGAATTATCGCCCGCGGAAGCCGCATGATGCTGTTCCTTCTCACGCTGCCGTTGCTTCCTTCGCCGATTGATCCGGCCCGCCCGTCCTCCGCTCGGAATGACAGCTTTCGCGCGACGAGATTCGAAGTCGTGACACGAGCGTTTCAACGCCGCCGCCCATCGATATCGTTGGTTGTGGCGAAGGCGGGGTCGGCGCCTTCGCAGAACCGCGCCAATGTTATAATGGCGATGCGTTTTGTGCGTTCGGATAGAGTCCGGCGCAGGCAACTTTTGGAGGCACCCCCATCGCATTCGACAAACGTTCGGCCAAGTCCTTTACACGTATCAACGATCGAATCCGCGCCCGCGAAGTGCGCGTGATCGATGAAAACGGCGAGCAGTTAGGCATTCTGGCGCCCTTTGAAGCACTGAAGATCGCTCGCGAGCGCGGCCTGGACCTGGTGGAAGTCTCGCCCACCGCCGTCCCGCCCGTCTGCCGCATCCAGGACTACGGCCGCTTTCTATACGAGAAGGAAAAAAGCGAGCGCGCCGCCCGCAAAAAACAGAAAGTCATTACGGTCAAAGAGGTCAAGTTCTCCGTTACCGTAGACGAGCACGACTACCAGACCAAGAAGAACCAGGCGGTGCGCTTCCTCGTCGATGGCGACAAGGTGAAGGCCAGCCTGCGCTTCCGCGGCCGCCAGATGGCCCACCGCGAGCTCGGCTACAAGATAATCAACCGCCTCATCCAGGACGTAGGCGAAGCCGGCGTGGTGGAATTCATGCCGCGCATGGAGGGGCCAATCCTGCACGCGATCCTTGCGCCAAGCAAAAAGCAGGACGCACCCAGGCCCAAGCCGCCGGCGGCGCCACCGGGACCCTCCGCATCGGCGCCGCCGGCACCGTAAGGCAGTCCGCAAAAGCGCCTCCGCACTTCGCGCCCATATTTCCCACTCGATGGAACAAATGGGTTCCTGACTTCGCCTGTGCGGGGTGGAAATCGCGGTCCCGCCGTGTATGCTGGCGGCATGCAATTGAAGCCCGCTGGACTCTGTTTCTGCATCGCCGGGTGCGCCGTGTTGATTGCCCCCCCGGCTCCAGTTGCCCTTGGCCAGGCTGCCCCAGCCTCTGCCGGCGCCACCG
>JBAUBR010000131.1:0-4342 GCA_049676965.1 Occallatibacter sp. | reverse complement strand
TGCCGCGCCTCGCAGGCCGTAGCGCCGCGCTCAAGCTGCTGCTCACCGGCGCCATCGTCGACGCGCGCGAGGCACTGCGCATCGGCCTTGTCGATGAGGTGGTCGCCGCCGACCAGCTCATGACGCGCGCCGAATCCCTGGCTCTCGAAATCTGCGCTTGCGCACCCTTAGCTCTTGGAAATGTTCTACGCGTGGTTGATGCAGGCCTCGACCAACCTCTCGAGGCCGGGCTGGCTCTGGAATCCGAAGCCTTCGGGCGGCTCGCGGCTACGGCAGACTTCGCCGAAGGCACGCGCGCATTTCTCGAAAAACGCGCACCGGCCTGGAAGAACGAATGAGGAGAACGAGTAGTTGGCAGGCGAATTCGCTTTGCTGATATTCTTGATGTGTGATTTCGCGTAAAAACTGGAAGGGCTTTGGCGCAATGGCCCTTCTGCTCGTTTTCGCCGTCACCGCATGCCACAAAGAGGAGCAGGCGGTAGAGGGCGTGGCCAAAAACGCAGAAAACGCGCAGCGCCAGGCGCAGGTCGCCGCCACTGAAATCGACCGTCAGCGCGCCGCGCTGGCGCAGATCCCGCTGCCCACCAAGAGTCTCTACATCGACGTGCACGAGCCCAGCGCGTGGGCCAACCCATTTCTCTCCGTCAATGCCGATACCATCAGCGTGCGCATCACCATGGCCGACGCCAATCCCAGCGCCGTTGGACAGGGAACGCTGCTGCGCCCGGCTGCCGCGCGCCGCCAGGATCTCGAAATCCACCTCAGCGAATTGGCCAAGGCTCTTGTCGCCCTGCCGCCAGGCGCGTGGCAATACGGCCGCGTTGTCGCCATCGCCGAATCTCCGCTGGCCACCCGCAAAGAACGCCCTCAAGTCCGCCGCAACGTCGAAGTCGCAATCAGAAAATTGAACGATCTTGGAATCGTAGTCGAAGAGTGGCCGACCCGCTGACTCATTGACCCGTTGACCCGCTGGTTCGCTCGCGGGCCGGTCGAATGCCTTACCATTCCTGCGTGGCCTCTTCATCGTTCACCATCCTGACCAATCAACCTCCGCTCGACCATGAGCTCTTTTCCGCTCACCGCGAACTCGAAGCGCGCCTCAAGGCTTCGTTCAAAGGCGATGTCCGCTTCGACCTCGGCTCCCGCGCACTCTATGCCGCCGACGCCTCAAACTACCGCCAGCTTCCGGTCGGCGTGGTGCTGCCGCGCGATGCCGCCGATGTGGAAGCCGCACTGGCCGCCTGCCGCGCCACGGGAGCAGCCGTGCTGCCGCGCGGCGCCGGAACCAGCCTGTGCGGCCAATGCGCCAACGTTGCCCTGGTCTTCGACTACTCACGCTACATGAATCGGCTCGACTCCATCGATCCGGCGGCCAAGCTCGCGCGCGTCGAGCCCGGCATCGTTCTCGATCGCCTGCGCGATGCCGCGGAACTTCACAACCTCACCTTCGCTCCCGACCCCGCCACGCACAGCCGCTGCACGATCGGCGGCATGATCGGAAACAACAGTTGCGGCGTGCACGCCCTGCTCGGTGGCAAGACCTCAGACAATGTGGAATCGCTCGACATCGTGCTCTACGACGGCACGCGCATGACGGTGGGCCGCACCGCGCCCGAGCAGCTTGAAGCGCTCATCCGCGCCGGCGGCCGCACAGGCGCAATCTACGCGGGCCTGAAGAGTATCCGCGACCGCTACGCACCACTCATTCGCGAAAAATTCCCTGACATTCCCCGCCGCGTCTCCGGCTACAACCTCGACCAGTTGCTTCCCGAAAACGGCTTCCATGTTGCGCGCGCATTGGTCGGCAGCGAAGGCACGTGCGTCAACATCGTTTCCGCTCTCGTGAACCTGACGGCCAGCCCGCCGTATCGCGTACTGACTGCGCTCGTCTTCTCTGACAAATTCCTGGCAGCCGACGTGGTTCCTCGGGTCCTCGAGCACAAACCGATCGGGTTGGAGGGCTTCGACGGACTCATTCTCGAATTCATGCGCCGCAAGGGCATTGCCCCGCGCGATCTGCCGCTGCTGCCCGAAGGCGACGGATTCCTGCTCGTCGAAATGGGCGCGTGGGACGCGGCTGAGGCGCAATCGAAGGCCGAAACGCTCGTGCAGGCCGCGCGCTCATGGCCCGATGCTCCAATCGCGCGAATCTACAGCAAAGAAGAAGCGGAGCGCGTGTGGCGAGTGCGCGAATCGGCGCTCGGCGCAACCGTCTTCGTTCCCGGCGAGCCCGAAGGATGGGAAGGATGGGAGGACGCCGGCGTTCCTCCAGAGCATTTGGGTGGTTATCTGCGCGGCCTCTTCACGCTGATGGCCGAATACGGCTATCGCAGCGCGCTCTATGGACACTACGGCCAGGGCTGCGTTCACCTGCGCATCAACTTCGACCTGCGCACTGACAAGGGGCTTCGCGATTTCCGCGAGTTCCTCGACCGCGCCACCGACCTGGTGCTCAGCTTCGGCGGATCCATCTCCGGCGAACATGGCGACGGCCAGGCCCGCGGCGCGCTGCTGCCCAAAATGTTCGGCCCCGAGCTCATGCAGGCCTTCCGCGAATTCAAAGCGCTCTGGGATCCCGACAACCGCATGAATCCGGGCAAAATGATCGATGCCGTGCGCGTCTACGATCCCATCGAGAAGATACGCTTCAGGCCGGACGGCATCTCATCCTCGCAGAACTCTTCTCCAAAGCTGGAGAGAGCGGAGCTCGCCTTCAGCAAGGATGAAGGCTCGTTCGAGCGCGCCACCGAGCGCTGCGTCGGGGTGGGCGCCTGCCGCAAGACCGACAGCGGCGTGATGTGCCCGAGCTATCGCGCCACCATGGAGGAGAAGCACTCCACGCGCGGCCGCGCCCACCTGCTGTGGGAGATGCTCGCCGGCGACCTGCGCCACGAAGGCTTCCAGAGTCACGCCGTGCACGAGGCGCTCGACCTCTGCCTGAGTTGCAAGGCCTGCAAGACCGAGTGCCCGGTGCAGGTGGACCTGGCTGCCTACAAATCCGAGTTTCTCTTCCAGCGCTATAAAGGCCGCATGCACCCGCTGCAGCATTACGTCTTCGGCTTCGCCGACAAGCTGGCCCGCTGGGGCTCGCTCGCACCTGCCCTCACCAATGCGATGCTGACGGGATCCGTCACCGGCACGCTCATCAAGCGCATCGTCGGCGCTGCGCAGCAGCGCACTCTTCCACGCCTCGCCGCCAAAAGCTACCTGCAGACGCGTCCGACCAACGGGCGCGAAGCGCGGCCGCCTGGACGGCAAGTCCTCCTCCTCTGGCCCGACACCTGGAACAACTACTACCACCCCGGCACACTATCGGCCGCTGAAATCGTCCTTGACCAGGCAGGCTTTGCCGTCGAAACTCCCACCGAGCACCTCTGCTGCGGCCGGCCTCTTTACGACTTCGGCCTGCTCACCCACGCGCGAAAATATCTGGCGCGCATTCTAGAGCGAATGGCGCCTCAGATCGATGCCGGCCTGCCCTTCATCTTTCTCGAGCCAAGCTGCGCCAGCGTCTTCAAAGACGAGCTTCTCGAACTTTACCCCAAAAACGAGCGCGCGCAGCGAATGAGCCAACAAACCTGGCTGCTCGCCGACTGGCTTGCCGCTCACGCTCCTGAATTCGCCAAAGGCCGACTCGAAGGCGCACACGTGCTGGTCCACGGCCACTGCCATCACAAAGCGATCTTCGGCGGCCCGGTCAGCGAAATTGCCCTCCTGCGCCAGGCCGGAGCAACGGTCGAGGCCATCCGCGCCGGCTGCTGCGGCATGGCTGGCCCGTTCGGATTCGAAGCCGATAAATTCGAGGTCTCGAAGACCATCGCCGGCGACGCCCTGCTTCCGGCAATCGAATCCGCTGGACCCATGACGATCGTTATCGCCGACGGCTTCAGTTGCCGGGAACAGATTGCCCATCTTGCCCACCGGCCCGCGCTGCACTTCGCTGAAGTCCTCGCTCACAGTTGCCGCTGCGGCGGCTGAACTTCACAGCCTGCAAGCCTCTCGCAATAACTTATGAAACATAAGGACTTGCGCCCTCTCGCAATGCGCAACTTTGTGACTGCAAGCCGTAACTTTCCCAGTCCATCGGTGTCTAACCCTGCGACGGTATCGACGTACGATTCCGGTGCACGGATAAGACCAATTCCGATTATTGAGGTCCCGACATGTCAACTCCCCATTGGACGTCGCTGCTGCGGCACTCCAGTCTTCTTGGAGCTGCGATGTTTGTCGCTCTTGGCTCCGCAGCCGCGCAATCCGAATCGACCCAAATCTCCTCCAACACCAACTCAATCCCCTCCTACGAGTCCAGTTCTTCCAGTTCCACCGCAAATGAATTCATCGC
>JBAUBR010000130.1:0-8322 GCA_049676965.1 Occallatibacter sp. | reverse complement strand
ATTCCTCATCCGTAACGTCGCTGGGATAGCCCCTTCGATTCGGCTTCATGCCTCGAGCATGAACAGCTTCGAACAGAAATCCCTATCCCAATGCAAACAATGGAACAAAGTTAATAACAGGCTCTAGCAGAGTATGTTCGTCGGCTGTTAGCGCCCGATCTTTCCCGTCCAGAGACTGAAATTACCCCATCCTATATCTTCGACCTTGGCAACTCCGGCGGTTCGAACATTGCCTCGGAGAAAGATGCGATGATCGGACAGGCTTTCCGCAATTTGCAGAAGCTGTAGCGGAAGCGAAGCGGAACTCCAAGAGACGCGGCCGCCAGCCGATCTCAATTTTTGAGCGCCACCGGCCCACCGAAAGTGAGAAGATAGATCGCCATGGCGACTCCGACGAGCACCAGGAATGCCGCGACGGCGACTGCGATCATCGGCGAATGAGAGGGGCTTCCTTCGTTGCGGTCCAGCTCCCGCACCAATTGCAAATGGTGCCAGGAGGAAAGAATCTCCACCAGGATTCCGGCCACGACGAGCGTGGTGCCGAGCCATAGCGAAAGCCCGGAAGAGCGCATAGGCAGCGTGTGCTGCACGATCTGAATCTGTTCCAGAAAGAGCCCGAACCGCGCCACGACAAATCCAAAGCCCATCAGCGCCAGGCCGGTGCGCAGCCAGGCAAGGAAAGTTCGCTCCGCAGCGAGATAATCTCTCAATTCAGCCATTTTGCGTTGCGCCTTTCCGCCGAGTCACCTGGATCATTGTGCGCCAGGAGCCGCGAACTTCGTCGAGCCGCGTAGCGCATGCATTCTCTCCGCCCATGGGCCCAATCCTTATCTGGCCTTTATGCGCGAGTTCCAAAAATCGATCCATCACCGTATTTCGCGCTTGTTTTCCCCACGCCAGCGGGGTACTTTGAGATATGGGAGCACTACTTCCCAAATCCCTCACACTCACTGTATCGCCCGCGCAGTTCGACGGCGACTTTCCCATAGGCCGATCTTCTCATCCCAAGGAGTCATGCCCATGCAGCCTTCTCTCGATCCGGTAGCTTGTAGCGGCCTCTCGCGCCGCACCTTCTTCCGCTATGCCGCGGGCGCCTCCGCTCTGGCATCCATGCCCATCCTTACCGAAGCGCATCTGGCGCAGGCCCAGCGGCCGCATTTCGCCGATCCCAACAAGGGTATTCACATCGACGCCAACGAGAACCCGATGGGTCCCTGCGACGCCGCGCGCCAGGCCATGATCGACATCATTCCCCGCGGCGGGCGCTACCTGATGAACATGGAAGAGGAGCTGACAGAGACCTTCGCCAAGCAAGAGGGCCTGGATCCCGCGTCGGTGATGGCGTTTGCCGGCTCCAGCGAGCCGCTGCACTATACGGTGCTCACGTTTACCAGCAGCAGCAAGCCGCTGGTGATCGCCGACCCTGGCTACGAAGCGCCGATGTGGGCGGCGAAGGTGGTTGGCGCGCCGATTGTAAAGGTGCCGCTGGCCGATGCCAAGGGCGCGGCCACGCACGACATTCCGGCCATGTTGAAGGCTTCATCCAATCCCGGCGTGATCTACATCTGCAACCCGAACAACCCCACCGGCACGTGCACGCCGCGCGCCGACATCGAGAGCGCCGTTGCCGGCGCGCCCAAAGACACGGTCCTGCTGATCGACGAGGCCTACATTCACCTGTGCGATGCGCCGCGTTCGCTCGACTTTGTGAAGGAAGGCAAGAACGTCATCGTGCTGCGCACCTTTTCCAAGTTATACGGGATGGCCGGCATCCGCATGGGCTTTGCGATCGGACGGCCCGACCTGCTCAAGCAGATCTCGGTGCACGGAGGATTCAACGCACTGCCCATCACGGCGCTGGCTGCGGCGAAGACCAGCCTGTTACAGCCGGACCTGGTTACCGAACGCAAGAAGACCATCGGCGACATTCGCACAGATACGTTCGCGTGGCTCAAGAGCAGCGACTACCGCTTCACGCCGTCGGAGAGTAACTGCTTCATGCTGGAGACGAACCGGCCGGGCAAGGAAGTGATGGCCGGGATGGCGGCGCGAGACATCTACATCGGCCGCATCTGGCCGGCGTGGCCCACGCAGGTGCGCATCACGGTGGGCACGCACGACGAGATGATGGCTTTCCGCAAGGCGTTTCAGGAAGTGATGAGCAGCAATACCGCGGGCCTTGAGCCGGCGCCGCTGCCCAAGAGGATTGCGGATCGGCCGTTCAAGTATCTCAGCTAGGAGTTCATAGTTCACAGTTCGTAGTTCACGGTCCCGGCCGCTCCCAAGTGGCCGGGATTTATTTTGCCCGCTGCGGGCATAGAGTCTCTCCTTTGCGGCAGGCAGCAAAAAGCCCCGCTGGCGCGGGGCTTTTTGTAACTCTGAACTGTGAACTACGAACTGTGAAATGTCAGAAGATGATCTTCCCGGCGAACTCCACGTTCACCGGTTCGCCCGGCCCGATGCCGGGGTTGCCGAGATACGGCCCAAGGGTCGAGCCGATCTCGCCGCCTTCACCGGCCTGCGGGAAACCCACCGGCGCAAAGTTGGTGCGGTTGAACATGTTGAAGATGTCGGCACGGAACTGGAAGTTCACGCGCTCCACAATCTGCGTATTCTTGATCACCGCGGTATCGACGGCGGAGTAGCCGGGGTTATAGTTCTGGCCGCGGCGCGTGGGCGAGTAAGTGCATTGGACGCTCGCGGATGAGCCGCAATCGACAAAGGCCGTGGGGCTGAACCATTGCACTACGCCGTCGGTGATCGAATGGCTCACGCCGGTTTCGGGGTTCTTGACCACCTGCACTGCGCGGTCGGCGAACTCTCCGTTGTTGCTGGGGTTGTTGGCTGAAACCACGGTGTACGGTGTGCCGCCATGGAAGGAGAAGCCGGAGTTGACTTCCCATCCCTTGGTGAGCCGGCTCGGGCCGCGGAAGGTGGGAACCTGATAGTTGAGATAGCCGGTGAGCGTGTTGCGCACGTCGAAGTCGGAGTTGCCGTACTCGGCGGATTCATTGAGCGGATTTTGCGCCACATAGGGAAGCAGCCCGGTCTCGTAATCGAGCGCGTGGCCCCATGTGTAGGCGAGCTGCGAAGACAGGCTATGCCAGTTCTGTACGCGCAGAGTGGTTTGTAGCGAGTTGTAGTTCGATCCCAGGCCGCTCTTCAACTCGTCGATGACGGAGTAATTGGGGAACTGCGCGTAATAGGGCCGGGTAAGGTTGGGATTGGCCAGCTGTGCCGTTCCCGGCGCGGCCGGATTGATATCGAACAGCCCGATCAGATGCGTTCCCTTGGTGCCCACATAGCCCACCTGCCACACCACAGACGGGGTGAAGCTGTGCTGCAGGTTCAAATCGTAGGAATCGACGTAGGAGGGGCGGAAGCCCGGTTCGAATGTCGAGATCTTTACGATTCCTGCTCCGGCCAGTGCCTGGGTGAGGGTCTGGAAGATCGGAACGCCCGGACCGATCACGGTGTTCGGCAATCCCGAAGCCTGGGCCACCTTCTCTATCCCTGCAGGGTTGAGTCCGGGACCGAAGACGGAGATGTTCTGCGCTCCGTTGTTCTGCAGCACCGACTTCATATAGATGGAGTCGTAGTACAAGCCAAATCCCGCGCGAACGACCGTTTTCGCCGAGTTATCCACCTGGTAGGAGAAGCCGACGCGCGGGCTGGCGCCGCCCCAGAATTTGTTCCAGATATTCGGAACCTGCTGCCCGGCGACGGCCAGTCCGCCGGCGACCGACGGGTCGAAGACCGACAGGTTGGGATAATCGGAGTGGACCGGGCCCTCGTAGTCATAGCGCAGGCCGTAGTCGAAGCTCAGGCGCTTGCTCACCTGCCACGCATCCTGAGCATCGAGACTGAAGGTGTTTACAAAGACCTGGCGCTTGGGATCGCCCACGACGTTTTCAGAGGTGCTGGGATCGAAGCAGCCGGCAAGAAAGTCGGCAAGGAAGAGGATGTTGGGATCGGATGGGGCCTTGGCGAGCGGCGCTGTGCCGTTACCCAGCTTGGCGCAGGCTGTGGACGTGGACACCCACGGTCCCTGCGAGCCGTCGAAATAGATCGTTCCGCGCTCGCCGGTCTGGTAGAAGTCGTCCACCTGCGCCTGGCGGATTTCACCGCCGAACTTCATCTGGTGCGCGCCCTTGGTCCAGGCGAGTTCCTCGTCGAGATGGCCGGTGATGTCGTTGCGGCCCGAGGGCGCCGTAACCCCCAGCGGATCGAATCCGCTGCCGCCGGCGGTCAGGCCAACGCTGGCCGCCGTGGGTCCGATGATGAGGTGCGGCGAGCCGGCCAGCGCCGGATCGGTGACGCCGGTGTTGAGGCCCAGACCGAGGGGGTCGAAGTCGGTCTCGGCATCGGAGAAGACCTGGTTGAAGTAGCTCACGCCGGCCGAAAGCTGGTTGGTGATGCTATTGCTCAGCACCCGGTTATAGACCAGCGAGTAGTTCTCAACGTGAATGGGAGCGTTCTCAAAGTACGGCGCGAGAGCGGATGAGGTAGGAGCGGTCTGCGTTCCCTGGCCGACGAACCAGGTCGCCGCGATGTGGTCCTTGTCCGTCAGTTGCTCGTCGAGCTTGATGATGCCGTTGAAGCTGTGGCCGGTCAGATCGCCGGTTGCCGTGTAGTTATCATTGTCGGCCGGGCCGGAGAGTGCGTAGGAGGGCCATAGTCCCTTCAACGCCCCGTTGCCGTTGAGCAGGTTTTTGGCGACTGGATTTTCGCCCATGCCGTAGGCGGTGAGGATGCTCAGCGCCTCTGACTGGTATGCCGCGGAGGGCTCAGTGGCCTTGCTCTGGGCGCCGATCAGGAATCCCTGGTGCTCACCGCTGAGAAAGAAGAATGTCTTGTCTTTCCAGATCGGGCCGCCGACCGAGAAGCCATAGTGCTGGTTACGCGTCTCGGCGGTTACGCCAGTGAAAGGGTTGGAATGCTGGAACGCCTCATTGTGATTGAAGTAGTAGGCCGTTCCATGCAGGCTGTTGGTGCCCGACTTGATGGTCAGGTTGGCCGTGCCGCCGGAATTGCGGCCGAGCTCGGTTGACCCGGCAGTCACAAACGAAAAGTTCTCAATGGCGTCGACCGGCAGAATCACGCCGGCGATCGAGGAGACGCCGCCCTGATTGACGGCGGGAATGTTCCACCACAGATCGTTATTGTCGGTGCCTTCAATCTGCCAGTTGACCGAGTTGGAGCGCGTTCCGTTCACGCTGGCCACGCCGGCGCCGCCGCCGGTTGAGAGTCCGGCAAATCCGGGAGTCTGCGCCAGCATCTGCGTAAAGTCGCGTCCGCTGTTGGGCAGAGTCTGCACCACTTCTTCGGGCAGGGCGGTGGATTGGGTGTCCGTAACCGTGTCCAGTGTCAGCGCGTCGGCCGTGACTTCTACAGTTTCACCGGCAGAGGCAATCGCAAGCTTGATGGGCAGCGTATAGGTTTCGCCCGCCGTGACCGGGACCTTATCCACCTTTTCGCTCTTGAAGCCGCTGGCCGCCACCGTAACCGTGTAGCTGCCCAGCGGCACGTTGGAGAAGCCGAACTCGCCCGCGCTCGAGCTCACCGCCTTGTACGCGGTGTTGGTGGCAGCCTCGGTTGCTGTTACCTGCGCTCCCGGCACCACGGCGCCGGACTGATCGGTAATCGTGCCGCTGATGGCGCCGCGGAACGTTTGTCCTACGCTTGTCGCCGGCAGCACGAACAGAGCAGTCATCGCCAGCAACAGGGTCGTGAATACACTCCAAGTAGGTCGATACTTCATATGCGCTGATCCTCCGATGAATTGGGTACAGTTCCTCAGTTGTGCGCCCGAAGCGAAAAAGGTGGAAGCTGAGCGGGCGCTTGCGAACGCAAGAGTGATTATTTTTTCTTGGGGTGTTTAGAGGGGTGGAAATTGTGCAGGATTGCTTCCATTCCTCAAGATAGGGAGAAAGTACATAAGGAAGCAATGAAGATCGGCGAGAATGCAGGCCATCTCGTTGAAAACGGGACAGAAAAACAAGGCATGACGCTGTGCTCGATGGGATCTCGATTGCGGAAGGGGTAGGTTTTTTGAACGTCCCGAAAGGGTTCCTTTGTGCCGCCGCTTTCGGGGAAGATTGGCGCGCGAGCTGGAATGCCGGGACGTGACCCAAGGCGGACCGTACGCGTCGGCGCAGTCCGTCGGGTGAGTTGCGCGGCTAAGCGGGAACGTAAGTCAACCTGATCACGTCCTCGCCAATTAGATCGCTGGCAACAAGGCGGAGCGGCGGCCTGGGGCCGGAGAAGAACGGCTTGCCGCGGCCAAGTACGATGGGGTGGAGGTAAAGTCGATACTCATCAATAAGACCAAGGTTGGTTAGGCTTCCTGCCAAGTCTGGTCCGGCAACTCCAATCTCCCCGACGAGCTGAGCCTTCAGCCCACGTATCACCACCTCGATGTCATCTTCGACAAGTGTGGCGTTGGGCCCGACCGGCTTCAACGAGCGCGACACAACCCACTTCGGCTGGCTCCGCCACGCCGCCGCGAAGTCGTGTTCCTCCGCGACCCAGTCCGCAAGGTCCTCGTCCCAATAACGCATTACCTCGTACATGCGGCGACCGTACACAATGCCCGTCAGGTCGCGCACATGCTCTACGAAGTGACGAAAGAGCGCCCGGCTTGGCCTGAATTCCAGATGATCGACGTAGCCATCCAGGGACTGGTTCAATCCATACACGAGCTTTGCCATGGTTCAAAATCTCCACCCTGGGTTCTTCAGAATAGCTTGAGCGGACGTTCCGCGGAAGTGAGGTTGGACACGGTCTGCGCGCCGCATTGTCAGTGTAATCAATAACCCGAGGTCCGCTTTTGGCTGGGAACCGCCGGATGCCTTTTGAGGAACCTGCCGTCCGTTGTTGCACAAAGGGTCCTTTGCGCAACGTGGCTCCTTTGCGCCCATTGGGCCGGGGACCGTCCCGGTTGAAACCGTGAAAGTTATACGACCCAATCACGTTTCGGGTCTTTCACGTATAAACGTTTTACAGTGCCGCAAGAGGTGCACAGGTCAGCAAAAAGGCTTTCCCTTTTCCCCCTTTCGGATCGTTTGAAAAAGCCTTTCTCTTTCTCTTTGCAGAGAAGGCCGGGACGTACGTCGCCACCACCACCAGAAGCAGAAACAATGAGACCGCTGATGAGTTGTGAAGCGCCGCAGTGTTCACATGTATTGTTGGGCATGGACAACTATAGCCCATGAGGGTAACTCATAATCTCCCGTACCGTCCCAAAAAGGGTCCTTTGTGAGACGGTGACAAGAAGCAATTCTCGATCACATCGTCCGCTTGTTTGCGGACTTGGTCATTTCGAGCATCGTCACGGGCAGCCTCTCGTTTGGGAATTCCCGCTCAACTTTCCAGCCTGTCCCGAGGTAGAAGCCGACAGCGAGAGCGTTCGATTTGACGACGCGAAGCCGGAAGGTTTCACAACCACGCCCGGCTATTTCAGCTTCGCCTAGCGCGAGCAGTCTCTTCCCCACGCCCAGCCCGCGGTTTTCTCGAAGCACCCACAGATCGCTGATCCACTCATCATTCGTCAGGACCATCCCGACTATACGAGAGCCGACGACCGCGACCCAGGCGGCTGACCAGTCCTCTTCGTCGATGGGTAGCGGAGCCGGAGCCCAGAGTCCGCCGTAAATCTCATCTACGACTGTCTGTACCACCGATCGAACACAATCCTCTTCACCAGCCTTCGGCCTTCGTATGAGCGCCTCAACCATCACACGCAAGTATAGACAAACCCATCTTTTCGGATGCGTGCGCTACGTCTCGCAAACGGTCCTTCTCGGGGGTGGAAGAAGCGCCAGCTCGCTAGGCGGTGAGGCGTTCGAGCTGGTCGGGCTTGACAATGGTCATGCTGGAGCCCTTGATGGCGATCCACTGATCGCGGCGGAACTGGTTCAGCAGACGCGTCACCGTCTCGCGCGAGGTGCCGGCCATGTTGGCGATCTCCTCGTGCGTCAGCGCCATCGTGAACTTGATTTCCGGCTTGCCGTTGGCCGCGGCGCGGCCCCAGTCAAGCAGCAGGCGTGCCAGCCGGCCCGCCGCCGAGCCTGAAAGCGCCAGCCGCTTGGCGTCGTGAAACACCGTCATGTACTCGCTGGAGAGCGACTGCGCGGCATGCATGCTGGCGATGCCGTGGCGTCCCAGAAATTCGACGAAATCCTGTTTGCGGATGGTCTTCACCTGGCAGGGCTCGATGGCTTCCGCCGTCACTTCGTGCGGAACATTGGCCAGCACCGCGCTGAGTCCCATCACATCGCCGGGGCCGGCAATCTTCAGGATCATTGTCTTGCCGTCGCGCGA
>JBAUBR010000129.1:0-5449 GCA_049676965.1 Occallatibacter sp. | reverse complement strand
CCATCGCGCCCAGCAGCAGATTCTCCACGAGCAACTGGCGCGCGACCACCCAGCGGCGCGCTCCCAGCGAGAGGCGCAGCGCAACTTCCGGCGCTCGCGACAGGGCGCGCGCAAACAAAAGCTGCGCCAGGTTCAGCGTGCCCAGCAGCACCACGCAGCCAACGATGGCGAACAGAACCAGGCCCGTCGTCCCGGCGCGATCCATCCGGTACGCGAAGTCGCTGATCACCCGCGCGCCGCGATTCCTGTTGTTCGCGGGATCGGCCGTAGCCAGCGCCTCGGCAATCGTGGCCGCCTGCTGGTTCGCCTCGGCTACACCGGCGTGCGGCGCGAGCCGCCCGAGAACATTGAACCAGCGAAACTCTTTCGACGTGAGGTCGTCTTCGCGCCCCATTGCCGCCCATGTCTCCGCAGGCATCCACAGGTCGCGATCGCTGTTGGGATCGATCTCGCGAAACGTCGGCGGCAACACGCCCCAGATATTCACCTGATAGATGCCCTTTTCCCCGTGGCGCAACGGAATTTGCCGGCCCACGATGCTGGCATCGCCGCCAAAGTTGCGCTGCCAGCAGCGGTAGCCCAGCACCACGCCGGGATGCGTGCGCAACTCGGCAGCATCGGCCGCGGTGAAAACGCGCCCCAGCACCGGATGAATGCCAAGGACATCGAAGAAGTTCGCGGAGACCACGTTGGTCAGCAACAGCGAAGAAGTTCCGTCGGCCCGCGCCATCAGACTGCCGCGGCCGCCCAGCGCCACCACCCCCGCGTTCGCGCCCTGAAACGCCGAAGCGCGCTGCGCAAAGGCCTGGTACTCGGAGTACGTGAACCCACCGTTCTGATCCTGAGGCGTGGTGCCGAGAATACGAACCAGCCGGCCGGAATGCGGAACCTGCATCGGATGCAGCCAAAGTCCATCGATAAGACAGAAAATCGCCGAGCTTGCGCCCAGGCCCAGCGCCAGCGTGAGCACCGCCGCCGCCGTGAACCCCGGCGACCGGCGCAACTGGCGCAGTGCGTAGCGAATGTCCTGCAAGAGCACTTCGATCCTCCCGTTCCCCAGTCCCTAGTCCCTAGTCCCTGTCTCTCACTCCGTCCTCAGCGCCTGCATCGGCTCAATCGACGCAGCGCGGCGCGCCGGAACCAGAGCCGCGCACCCCGAAACCACGATCATGGCTGCCACCGCCAGCGCGAAGCTCGCCGGATCGAAGGGCGATAACTGAAAGAGCATCGACGTCAATTGGCGCGCGGCGAAATACGTGAGCGGAATTCCCGCGGCCAGCCCGGCGACCAGCACCCACAGGCTTTCGCGCAGCACCATCGCCAGCACCTGCGCGCGGCTCGCGCCCAGCGCCATGCGCACGCCGATCTCCGTGGTACGCCGGCTCACGCGGAACGAATGCATTCCGTACAACCCGGTTGCGACCAGCAGCGCCGCGAGCAGACCGAAGAATCCGCCCATGGCGGCGAACATGCTCTGCTGCTCATAGGATTTTTGGAACTGCTCCCGCTGCGTCATCGGCTCCTCGAGCGGCACGTCGGGATACAGCGCGGCCACCGTCTTGCGCATCTCCGGCAGCAGCGCCAGCGCATCGCCGCGCGTGCGCACCTCGATGTGCTCGGTGCCCAGCGATTGCTCCTGCATCTCGGCGGTATAAGCCATCGGCCGCGGGTCTTCATCCACCGCCCTGTACTTGCTGTCGGCCACCACGCCCACGATCGTCGCGGACCGGTTCTTCCATATCTGGTGCCCGATGGGATTGGTGTGCGCGAGATACTTCGCCACCAGCGTCTCATTCACCACCGCGACCCGCTGCGTGCTTTGCGAATCGCGCGCGTCGATGTCGCGCCCGGCGAGAATGGGCACGCCCATGGTGTGAAAAAAGTCCGCGCCCACGCCGTTCCAGCGCAGATGCCCGCCCTTTTGGTCCACTCCATCCAGAATCAGGTTGTCGTTGTTGCTCCATCCCGAGCCCGGCCGGTTCTGCGCCATGGAAACGGAAACTACGCCCGGCATCTGGCGGATGCGATCGAGCAGCGTGCGATAGAAGACGTGCGTATCGGCCTGGCCCTGCGGTGCAACGCCGAAGACCAGCAGGCTCTCTGTCTCCATGCCCAGGTTTTGCGCCGCATAGTTGCGCAAGGTGCGCAGCAACAGGCTGGCGGCCATCAGCAGCACCAGAGAAACCGCGATCTGCGCGGCCAGAACCGTGCGCCCGGCAAGAACGCGATTGCGATTGGCGGTCATGTTCGTTGCGTTGGACCGCAGAACGCCGGCCACCGGTGCGTTCACTGCGTTCCACAAGGGCGCCAGGCCAAAGATGAGCGCCGCCGCACAGGAGACGCCCAGCGTGAAGAGCAGCACCGTGCGATCGGGACTGAGGCCGGTCTCGATCTCGCTCCATGCAGCCAGCGCGCGCGTGGCACCCACCGCAAAGAGCCAGCCCAGCGCCCCGCCCGCGCCCACCAGCAGGATGCTCTCGCACAGAAGTTGGCGGAAGATCATGGCCTTGGTGGCGCCGATCGCCATGCGCAGGCTGAACTGCCGCTGGCGCACGCTGTTGCGCGCCTGCACCATCATGGCCACATTGGTGCACGCGATCAGCAGCACCATGATCACAAGTCCCATGAGAATGCGCACCGGCTCGCGAAACGCATCGTTGTAGCCGGCAATGCCGCGCGCCGGCACGAAGTCGAGCAGCGGCTTCCACTCTCTGGGATCGATCTTGCCCAGCGATTGCGTAACCACCTCGCCGAATGGGCCCGCGAGCGCCTGCCGCGCCTGTTGCGGCGAGACGCCGCTGCGCAGCCGCGCCATCAGCCGCAGGCACCACCACTTGGGCGAACCATAGAGAGTCTGATCCTCGGCGGGCGTTCCCCACGCGTTCAATTCGGGGCGATTCTGCAGCGGAACCCAGAAGTCGGTCGAGCTGGCCGGCTCCACGCCTTTGAACCCATGCGCCGCTACGCCCACGATGGTGAGCGGCACGCCTTCGACATATAAAGTCCGGCCCAGCACCTGCGGATCGCGCGCAAAGCGCCGCGTCCAGTAGTCGTAGCTGAGGACGGCAATGGGCGCATGATTCTTCTCGTCGTCCAGCGCAAACCCGCGGCCCCTCTCGATGCGCGCGCCCAGTCCGGAGAAGAAGTTGCCGCTCACCTCTTCGCCCTCGGCCTCTTCGGGCAGCTCGCCGTAGCGCACCGCCACATTGCCGGTGTTGCTCAGCGGCACATATCCGATCAGCTGCTCAAACACGTCGCCGCGCTGGCGAAAAGCCTCGAAGGTCGCTTCGGTAAACGACGTGTCGCCATCGCCCGTATTCCATCCGCCGGGCGGCTGATTCTGCCCATTGCCGATGCGAACGTACGAAAGCCCCTCCGCCCTGCTTACGGGCAGCAACTGCATCAGGATCGCGTTCATCACGCTGAAGACCGCGGTGTTGGCGCCGATGCCCAGGGCCAGCATGAGCACCACGGTGAGCGTGAATCCCGGCGAGCTGCGCAACTGCCGCAGCGCGTAGCGAAGATCGTGAAGCAGGTTCCTCATCGGGCCTCCGGAAACGCAGAGCTTGGATAAGGGATCACGCACTTCCACGGCCAAACCGCATCGAATGCAAGGCACATGTTTTCAATAAATTAGCGTTCAAGCGCGGGGCGATTGCATTGTCCGCAATCGAGAACTACTGTCCGAAAGTGAACAGCAGTGAACAGGGTCCAGCGTCCAGGGCTGTTCCTCGTTTGCTTGGTCCCTCGTTTCCTCGTTCCCTTGTCGCGTCAGTCCCAAAAAGCGGTTGCATAAATGTGGGTTTGAAAGGGCACGGCTTCAGCCGTGCCGAAAAGGACCCTAAACCGAAGGGCTTTAGCCCCTGAGGGGCGAGTCCACTCGCCCAGTGACGCTTTATGCAACCGGGCTCTACCCTTGGACCCGGAGACCCTGGACGCTGGACCCTCGCTCCTCGCCCCTGGACCCTCGTTCACTCGCTCCTGAGCGCCTGCATCGGTTGGATTGAAGCCGCCCGCCGCGCCGGCGCCAGGCCCGACAGAATTACCGTGAGCAACAGGAACAACGCCGCGGCGCAATAGCTGACCGGATCGAAGGGCGTCACGCCGAACAGCATGGAGCGCACCAGGCGCGCCGCTGCGATGGAAGCAGCGCCGCCGGCGACGAGGCCAAAGGCCGCCGTGAGCCCGCTGCCGCGCAGAACCAGACGGAAGATTCGCCCGCGTGTCGAACCGAGAGCCATGCGCAGCGCGAACTCGCGGTTGCGCTCGATCACCGAGTACGCCGTGACCGCGTACAGTCCCATCATCGCCACCAGCAGGCTGGCCAGAGCATAAACGGCGAGCAGCTCGGCGGGAATGCGCGAGACCTGGTACATCTCCGCCGAGACATCTTCGAGGGTGCGAACATCTTCAACCGGCAGCCCGCCGTCAAGGCTGGCGACCGCGCGGCGCAACTGGCTGGTTACCGCAGTCGCCGTGGTGCGCGAGCGAACCGCGATCATCGTCGAGTAGCCGTAGTAGTGCTGCGCCAGCGGCAGGAAGAGGATTGGATCCGGATCGAGATTCTGCGGGTTGTGGTAGGCGTAATCGTGGACGATGCCCACGATCTGCCATGGCTTCTTGTCGACGATCAATGAGTGGCCGATGGCATCGCCCTTGGGCCAATAGCGGTGAGCCATCGATTCGTTGAGGACTGCGACCCCAGGCGAGCCGGCGTTGTCGTGCAGGGTGAATTCACGCCCCTGGAAAATCGGAATGCGCATGGTGCGGAAGAAATCGGGGCCTTCCCAATCGGTGACCACCGCCATCTCCTCGCCTTTGGCCGGTACATAGCCGGGAATGCCGAAACCCTGCGTGTTGCCCGAGCCGTCGTCGCCCATGGGCAGATGCGAGGTCAGGGTTGCGTCCATCACTCCCGGCGCGCTGCGCAGCTTGTCGAGCAGCGCCGCCTCGAAGGCCAATCCGCGCTCCTCGGTATAGCGCGAGCGCGAAAGGTCGAAGCTGGCGGTGAGAACGCCGGCACGATCGAATCCGACTCCTTTGGTTACAGTGTTGATTGCGGTTCGCGTCAGCAATCCGCTGCACACCAGTACTACGAAACAGATTGCGAGCTGCACGCCGAGCACGATGCGCTGCGTCAGCCGCCGCGATCCGCCGGCCACGGCCGCGCCACCCTCGTGCAGCGCCTCCTTCTGCGAGACGCGCAGCGACTGCCGCACCGGAACCATGCCGCACGCCAGCGTAACCGCGGTCGCCACCGCGGCCACAAAGAGCAGAATGCGCACGTCGGGATGTAAATTGAAGGCCAGCGGAAATCCAAAGGTCTCGAGCAGCACGTAGAGCGCGCGCGAAATGGCCAGGCTCGCGGCCCATCCGGCCAGCGCGCCCGCCGCCGCCAGGATCGCCGTCTCCGTAAACACCTGCGCCGCAATGCGCCCCGGCGTAGCGC
>JBAUBR010000128.1:0-5439 GCA_049676965.1 Occallatibacter sp. | reverse complement strand
GGCTTGAGTGAGGCCGAGGCGCGCCGGCGTGCGCTGATTCGGCTGGGCGGCGCGGAGCAGACGCGGCAGGCTTATCGCGAGCGACGCGGATTGCCGTGGCTGGGCGCTTTGGGGAGAGACATCCGCTTCGGCTTGCGAATGCTCGCGAAGAATCCCGGATTCACGGCGGTCGCGGCGCTTACGCTGGCGCTTGGAATTGGCGCGAACACGGCGATCTTCAGCCTGGTCGACGCACTGTTTCTCAAGCCGCTCGCGGTTCCGCATCCGGAGCAGCTTGTGCGCATTTACGCCAAGGGTCCATCGGGCCATTACGGAGCGGGATTTTCGCTGGCCGAATTCAACGGCCTGCGCGATCAGAATTCTTCGTTTGCCGCATTGGCGGCCGAGAATCACATCGCACAACTGAATCTCGCCGGCAACGATGGGTCCGGGCAGGTGAGCGGAGCATTTGTGTCGGGCAACTACTTCGACTTGCTTGGAATCGAGCCAAAACTGGGACGATCGTTTCTTCCTCAGGAAGACAGGGTGCGCAACCGCGATGCCGTCGCCGTGATCAGCGATCAGCTATGGAAGGCGCATTTCAACTCCGATCCTGCCGTTCTCGGCCGGCAGATTCGCATTAACAATGTTCCCTTCACGATTGTCGGCGTTGCGCCACAGGGATTCCACGGCGACCTGGTGGGACTGCCTGAAGATGTGTGGATTCCGACGATGATGCTGGGCAAGGCCGGATATGCGTGCCCTGACGACTCATATAATTGCTCGCTGCTCGACGCGATGATCGGGCGGCTTGCTGCGGGTGTATCGGCCACCGGCGTGCTTGCTGAAGCCCGCAGCAGGATGGTCTGGTCTGCGATCGACTGGCCGGAGCGGCCAAGCCGCAGGCAACTCGTCCTGTTTCCCGCGAATGGCGAATTACCCGACGATCAAGGCGACGACCTGAAGCAGATGCGGCTGCTGATGGCGGTGACAGCCTCCCTATTGCTCATCGCCTGCGCCAACCTGGCTGGCTTGCTGCTGGCTCGCGGGGTCACGCGGAGAAGAGAAATCGCTGTGCGCCTGGCCATCGGAGCCCGGCGTTCGCGAGTCATTCGGCAACTATTGACGGAGAGCCTGCTGCTGGCCTGTTTGGGCGGCGCCCTCGGTGTGGGTTTCTCGTTTGCGATGAAAGATGTGCTTTCGCGGTTTTACGCTACGGACAGCGAAGGCTTTCAGCATCTCTACGACCTGAGCTTCGACTGGCGCGTGCTGCTTTATTCGGTGGCGCTGGCGCTGGTTATGGGCACGCTGTTCGGATTGGTTCCCGCGATCCGTGCTTCCCGCCAGCACCTGACGGTGGAGTTGAAGGAGGGCGGATCGGGCGCGCTTTCGACCGGCGGATGGGCGCGGCACGCGCTGGTTCTCGGCCAGATCGCTCTGTGCATGGTGCTGGTTATTTCGGCGGGGCTGATTATACGCAGCGGCATCGAACTCGAGCGCGGAACGAACTTCGATCCTGCCCGCATGGTGGTGCTGCGCCTGCGGCCCGAGCTGCTCAAATATTCTCCCCAGCAGGTGCAAGCGCTGATTGAGGAAACGGTTCGGCGCGTCGGCGCGGCTCCCGGAGTGCAGTCCGTGGCCTTCATGCAGGGCGGCGAGGGGCTGGTTTGGAACTGGCAGAATGGGCGCACGGTGCAGGTAGGTCTTGCAGGCGAGCCGCAGGCTGGGCCGCATGCGGGGCTAACGGTGCGCAAGCAGGATGTGAGCGCGAACTTCTTTCATACGTTGCGCACGCCAATGCTCCACGGTCGCGAATTCGGCCCGCAGGACCGGGCAGATTCGCCACGGGTCGCAATCGTGAATGAGCCTTTGGCCCTGCGGCTATGGGCGACGGGCGATGCTGTCGGGCGCACCGCAATCGTGAACGGACAGCCGTTCCAGATTATCGGCGTCGCAGCCGACATGCAGCCGCCGAATTCCGTTCATGCGCCGGAGCCGCATCTCTACCTCTCGTACTGGCAATCCGGCGCCACGCGCGAGGGCGATATCCGCATGGCCATTCGCGTCGCCGGAGATCCCGCGGTTGCTCTCGGAGCCATTCGCTGGCTCATTCAAGCCATCGATCCGGTCGTACCCATCGGCGAGGATATGGCCATGACGGAGCAAGTCGCTCTCGAATACACGCCGGTGCTGCTGGCGCGAAGCGTGATGTTGTATTGCGGCGTGCTGGCTTTGTGCTTGAGCGCCGTCGGGCTTTACAGCATTCTGGCTTTCGCGGTGCGCACGCGCACGCGCGAGATCGGCATCCGCATGGCACTGGGCGCGCGGCGCGAGGATGTGCTGCGATCCGTCGTGATTCAGGGAGCAAAGCTGGGGCTCGCCGGTGTACTTATCGGATCAGTGGCGGCCCTGCTCTTGACGCGGCTCGAAGCCAGCCTGCTCTACGGAGTGAAGTCGAACGACCCGCTCATCTATTTGTGCGTGGCGATCCTGCTTTTCCTGGTAGCGGTGTCGGCGAGTACTATGCCGGCGCGGCGCGCGGCATCCATCGATCCGATGAAGGCATTGCGGACGGAATAGGAGAACGAATGCGAAGGCTGAGGGCGATTGGGATGCGATTGCTTGAACTGTTGCGCCGGGAGCGCGCAGAAAGTGAGATCGACGCCGAGCTCGAAAGTCACATTGCGATGCATACCTCGGACGGTGTGCGTGCGGGACTGAGTGAGACGGAGGCGCGCCGGCGAGCACTGATTCGACTCGGAGGTGCGGAGCAGACGCGGCAGGCGTATCGCGAGCGGCGCGGATTGCCGTGGCTTGAATCGCTCTCGCGCGATCTGCGCTTGAGCGTTCGCACGCTGGCCAAGCATCCCGCGGTGACGGCGATTGCAATTCTGTCGATCGGTCTCGGCATCGGCGCCAACGCGGCCATTTTTTCCATGGTGAGCCGCTTCGTGCTGCGCCCCGCGCCGGTGCGCGAACCTGCAACGCTGCTCTCTTTGCACACCTGGCAAAAGGGCGATAACTGCTGCAACAACTTCTCCTGGCCGCTGTACCAGGACCTTCGCGCGGATTCGAAATCGTTCTCCGATCTCGCGGCATTTTACGAATTGCTGCCGGCCTCGATCGGCGGCAATGGCGAACCTGAGCGCGTGTGGGGACAGGCGGTCACCACCAACTTCTTCAGCGTCACAGGGCTGAAGATGGTCGCTGGCCGCGGCTTTTCTAGCAACGAAGACTCTCTTCCCATGGTGGTGCTGGGCGAAGATCTGTGGCGGCGCCGCTTCAATGGAGACGCATCGATCGTGGGCAGGACCGTGCTGCTCTCCGGCCGCACGTTCACCGTGGTGGGCATTGCGCCGGCCGCATTCCGCAGCATCGACCAGATTCTTTACTGCCAGTTTTGGGTTCCGCTGGGCATGGTCAATGAGCTCGTTCCTAACGTACCTCCGAAGGGCTCGCGCGAATTTCACTGGCTCGGGGTGGTGGCGCGCATGCGGCCGGGAGTAGCGCGGGCGCAGGTTGTGGCGGAGTTGAATGCGCTTGCCGCGCGATTTGCA
The DNA here is from genome assembly GCA_049676965.1 of Occallatibacter sp. Classification (GTDB taxonomy): domain Bacteria; phylum Acidobacteriota; class Terriglobia; order Terriglobales; family Acidobacteriaceae; genus Telmatobacter. Next base: position 1,903 of record JBAUBR010000128.1, on the reverse strand, counting down.
AAGAGCTATCCGGCAACCGACAAAGACAACTCGTTCGTCTTCGAGCAGGCCGGCTCACTTCCGCCGCGCGAACGGGAGGGAGTGCTGATTTTTCTGCTCGCGCTTTCGATCGTCGTGCTGCTGGTGCTCGCCATCGCCTGCGCCAACGTGGCGAACCTGCTGTTTGCGCAGGCCGCGGCGCGGCAGCGCGACATCGCGGTCTGCCTGGCCGTGGGCGCCACGCCGGGCCGTGTGCTGCGGCAAATGCTGATGGAGAGCGTGCTGCTCGGCCTGGCAGGCGGGTTGATGGGCGTGACGCTTTCGCTGTGGGCCACGCAGTCGCTTTCGGCCATGCGGCTGCCCGCGCCGATTCCATTGAGTGTGGGCATCGGCGTAGATTGGCGCGTGCTTTTGTTCGCCTTTGCGTTGAGCGTGGCCAGCGGAGCGCTGCTGGGCGCAGGCCCGGCGTGGGCCGCCTCAAGGCCGAGACTGGCCAACGCGCTGAAAGGTGAAGATGCGCTGGCGCGATTTGGAAAGCGCTGGACGCTGCGCAATTTTCTCGTGGTGGCGCAGATTGCCATGTCGGTAGTTTTGCTTTCGGTGACGGTGCTGTTTCTGCGCAGCCTCGAAAGCGCGGCGAATATTGAGATCGGATTCCGTCCCAGAGGATTGCTGATGCTCTCCATCGATCCGCGCGTGCATGGCTACACGGCGGAGCGAACATCGGAATTTTTGACGGAGCTGAGAGCGCGCGTGGCGGCATTGCCGGGCGTGATCTCGACCGTGTGCACCGATGTGGCGCCGCTGTCCGGGGGAAATCGCAGCGACGGGTTTACCGTCGCAGGCCATTCGGAGAGAGACAAGGCAATCGCGTTCGCCGATCTCTACATGGTGACGCCGGGGTACTTCGATGCGCTCGGAATCCCGCTTTTGTCCGGACACGACATTGGAGGCGTTGCCGCGGATGCGCCCAAGATTGCGATCGTGAACAAGGCATTCGTCGATCGCTTGTTCGGCGGCGTCAATCCGATCGGCCAGCACGTGAATGGCGGACACTGGACCTACGAGATCATCGGCGTGGCCGGGAACATGAAGTCGCGCACGCTGGGTGAAGATGTGCGGCCGATTCTCTTCCGCTCGCTCGATCAGAGCATTGCCGACGATCCATCGCTGATGGGTTACACGCTGGTCGTTCATACCGCGGGCAATCCGGCTGCGCTGAGTGAAGCGGTGCGGCGGCAAGTGTACAGGCTCGATCCTTCGATGGCGATTTACAACGAGGAGACGATGGAGGAGCACGTGCGGACCGCCTACTTTCTGCCGCGGCTGGCGGCTAGGCTGTTCGGCGTGTTCGGCGGCATCGGGCTGTTGCTCGCCGCAATCGGCCTCTACGGCGTGATGAGCTACGCTGTCAGCCGGCGCACGCGCGAGATCGGTATCCGCATGGCCATGGGCGCGAAGCGGGGAACGGTGCAGCGGATGGTTCTGCGCCAGGGAGCGTTGCTGACGCTGATTGCGATTGCGCTGGGCTGGCCGGCGGCGTGGATACTGTCGAAGCTGGCGGCGAGTTTTCTTTACGGGGTTCAACCGCACGATGCGTTCACCTTCGCAATTGTTCCGCCGCTGCTGGCGGTGATCGCGCTGGCGGCTTGCTGGATTCCGGCGCGGCGCGCGGCTTCGGTCGATCCCATGCAGGCACTGCGGACAGAATAGGAGATCTTATGCGAAAGCTAAGGGCGCTGTGGTTTCGATTGTCGGGAATGCTTGGCCGGCGGCGCAAAGGCGCGGAGTTCGAGGCTGAACTCGCGAGCCACGTGGCGATGCATACCGCGGATGGGATTCGCGCAGGCTTGAATGAGGCCGAGGCGCGGCGCCGGGCGCTCATTCGCCTGGGCGGCGCGGAACAGGCGCGGCAGGCGTACCG